>DATNHZ010000040.1:0-9315 GCA_035604655.1 Steroidobacteraceae bacterium
GATTCCTGTCGGCAGCGTCAGCGGCGCGCGCTCGCGCCCGGACCCGCGGTTCTTCGTCGGCAGCGGCAAGGCGGAGGAGCTCAAGCTCCGCGCCGCCGAGATGAGCGCCGACGTGATTCTCGTCGACCACCCGCTGTCGCCGAGTCAGGAGCGCAACCTCGAGAAACTCACCGAGCGGCGCGTGCTAGACCGCAGCGGGCTGATCCTCGACATCTTCGCGCAGCGCGCGCGCAGCCACGAGGGCAAGCTGCAGGTTGAACTCGCACAACTGAAGCACCTGGCGACACGCCTGGTGCGGGGCTGGACCCACCTCGAGCGTCAGAAAGGTGGCATCGGCCTCAGAGGTCCCGGCGAGACGCAGCTCGAGACCGACCGGCGTCTGATCAACAACCGGATCCGCACGCTCAATCGGCGTCTCGAACGGCTCGCCCAGCAGCGCGACACGGGTCGCCAGACGCGCAAGGAAGTGCCGATTCCCGGTGCGGCGCTGGTCGGCTACACGAACGCCGGCAAGTCGACGCTGTTCAACGTGCTGACCGGGGCGTCGAGCTACACGGCGGACCAGCTGTTCGCAACGCTCGATCCGACCGTGCGGCGCCTGAAGCTCCCGCACTGCCCCGAGATCGTGCTCGCCGACACCGTCGGTTTCATCCGCGACCTGCCCCACGAGCTCGTTGCGGCGTTCCGCTCGACCCTGCTCGAGGCGCGCGAAGCGCAGCTGCATCTGCACGTCATCGACGCCGCGGATCCTGAGCGCGGCGAACGGATCGAGCAGGTGCAGGACGTGCTCCGCAGCATCGGCAGCGACCACATCCCGCAGCTCGAGGTCTATAACAAGGTGGATCTGATGGGCGAGGCCCCGCGGCTCGAGCGCGATGAGATGGGGCTCGTGCGTCGAGTGTGGCTGTCGGCCGCGACCGGTGCCGGCCTCGAGCTGCTGCACACTGCGCTCGCCGAGCGCTTCGGCGCGCGGCTCGTGCGGGTGCGGTTGCACCTTTCGGCCCGCCATGGGCGGGCGCGCGCAGAACTGTTCCGGCGTGGCGCGGTCCTCGGCGAACGTACGGTCGCCGACGGCGGCTGGGACGTCGAGGTCGAGCTCGCCGAGCGCGACCTCGCGGACCTGTGCCGGCGCGAGAACCTGACCCCTCCCGCCGCGGCTGCCGAAGCGCCTTGTCTCACCGGGGGCGGGTTCCTACAATCACGACCCGCCGCAGCGCCCTCGCTGTGAGCCCGCCGGGCCCTTTGGTGTCGAACGGAAATCGCCATGTCGTGGAATGAATCGGGCGGCAACAAGAACCCGGGACCGCGCAATCCCTGGGATCGTAAGCCCGAGGGCGGGCCGCCGGACCTCGACGAGATCGTGCGCAATCTCCGCCGGCGCCTCGCGGGCCTGTTCGGCCGCCGCGGTCCGGTGCCGGCCGGCAGCGGCGGGGGTGTCGGCCGCATCTCCTCCGGCGCGATCGTCGCGGCCCTCGTCGGTGTGTGGCTCGCGAGCGGGTTCTATGTCGTAGGCCCCGCCGAGAAGGCGGTCGTGACGCGCTTCGGGCGCTTCACGGCGGTCACCGGCGAAGGACTCAACTGGCGGATGCCGTGGCCGATCGAGTCCAAGCAGCTGGTGAATACGCAGGAGTTCCTGAGCTTCACCGACCACACCCGGATGCTGACCCAGGACGCGGCGCTCGTGGACATCAACATCGCCGTCCAGTACCGGCGCTCCGACCCGAAGGCCTTCGTATTCAGCATCGTCGATCCCGAGCGCACGCTCGGCGAGGCCTCCGAAAGCGCGATCCGCGAGAGCGTCGGCCAGAGCCAGCTTGAGTTCGTGCTCGAGAAGGGCCGCCAGGAGATCGCGGTGCGGACCCGGCAGCTGATCCAGCGCACCCTCGACGGGTACCGCTCGGGCCTGGAGGTCATCAGCGTCAACCTGCAGGACGTGAACGTCCCGGAGCAGGTCGCCCCGTCACAGAAGGATGCGATCAAGGCACGCGAGGACAAGGACCGGCTGCGGGTCGAGGCCGAGACCTACTCCAACGACATCCTGCCTCGCGCCCGCGGTACGGCCGCGCGCCAGATCCTGGACGCGGAGGCGTACCGGCAGCGGATCGTCGCCGATGCCGAAGGCGAGAGCTCGCGCTTCGCGCAGATCGCGGCCGCCTACGAAAAGGCACCGGTCGTCACCCGTCAGCGCCTCTACCTCGAGACGATGGAGTCGGTACTCGGCAACACCGGCAAGGTGATCGTCGACGTCAAGGGCACGGGCAACATGATCTACCTGCCGCTCGACAAGCTGCTCGAGAGGCACACGGCGGACGCGGCGCACCCGGCGCCGACGCTGCCTGAGGTGACCGTGACGCCGAACCAGCAGCACGGCGAAGTGGTCGATGCCGCCTCCGACACCCGCACCCGTGCGCGGGGGAACCGCTGATGAACACGCGCGCGCTGTCGATCGCGGCGGGCGTACTGGTCGCCCTGGTGCTCATCTCGCAGAGCCTGTTTACCGTGAAGGAGACCGAGTTCGCGATCAACCTGCAACTCGGCGAGCTGGTGCGGTCGGACTACGCGCCGGGGCTGCACGTCAAGATGCCATTGCTGCAGACCGTCGAGAAGTTCGAGAAGCGCGTGATGACGCGCAACTATCCGTCGGAACAGTTCCTGACCAGCGAAGGCAAGATCCTGAACGTCGACTTCTACGTGAAGTGGCGCATCGCCGACGTCAGCCAGTACTTCCGCTCGACCGGCGGCAGCGAGGATGCAGCCGCGGCGCGCCTCGCCGAGGTCGTCAAGGACGGGCTCAAGGGCACGATCGC
Organism: Steroidobacteraceae bacterium; assembly: GCA_035604655.1. Lineage (GTDB taxonomy): Bacteria > Pseudomonadota > Gammaproteobacteria > Steroidobacterales > Steroidobacteraceae > CAIKZZ01. The sequence goes on from DATNHZ010000040.1 coordinate 2,808, forward strand.
GAGGCACACGATCCAGCAGGTGGTCGCGGCGGAGCGCGCCGAGCTGATTGCCGACGTCCTCAACTTCGCCGGCAGCAGCGTCACCAAGCTCGGCGTTACGCTGGTCGACGTGCGCGTCAAGCGCATCGAGTTGCCCGACGACGTCAGCGATTCGGTGTTCAACCGCATGCGGCAGGACTTCGCGCGCCAGGCGGCGCAGCTGCGCGCCGAGGGCGAGGAGCAGGCGATCAAGATCCGGGCCGAGTCGGAGCGGCAGCGTACCGAGATCCTGTCGGCGGCGGCCCGCGATGCCGAGAAGGTCCGCGGCGAGGGCGATGCGCACGCGGCGAATATCTTCGCGAGCGCGACCGCGAAGTATCCCGAGTTCTTCGCGTTCTATCGCAGCATGCAGGCCTACCGCAAGGCGGTCGGCCGCGAAGGCGACGTGCTGGTGCTGTCGCTCGACAGCCAGTTCTTCAAGTACCTGCAGCAGCCCGGCGGCGGCAAGTGAGCATGGCGCGTCCGCATGAACATCGAGTGGCGCGATCTCGGAACCGCTCTGGCGCTCTACCTCGTGCTCGAGGGGGTGCTGCCGTTCCTAAGCCCGGCCGCGGCCCAGAGGGCCTTCCTCGCGATGTCGCAGGCATCGGCACGGCAGCTGCGGATGGTGGGGCTCGCCAGCATGCTGGGCGGCTGCGGACTCCTTTACTGGATCCGCGGCTGACCGGTGACACGCGCGTGGCATGGGCATGGGCAAGAACGTCGTCGTAATCGGTACGCAGTGGGGCGATGAGGGCAAGGGCAAGATCGTCGACCTGCTGACCGAACGGGCTGCCGCCGTGGCACGCTTCCAGGGCGGCCACAATGCGGGCCATACGCTCGTCATCGACGGCCAGAAGACCGTCCTGTCGCTGATTCCGTCTGGCATCCTGCGCGACGGCACGCTGTGTCTGATCGGCAATGGCGTCGTGGTGGCGCTGCCGGCGCTGCTCAAGGAGGCCGACATGCTGGTCGAGCGCGGCGTGCCGGTGTTCGACCGCCTCAAGGTCAGCCCCGCGTGCCCGCTGATTCTGCCCTCGCATGTTTCCCTCGACCGCGCGCGCGAGCGCGCCCGCGGCGTCAACCCGATCGGCACGACGGGCCGCGGCATCGGCCCCGCGTACGAGGACAAGGTCTCGCGGCGCGCGCTCAGGATCGCGGACCTGTTTCAGCGCGAGCGGCTCGCCGCCAAGCTCGGCGAGGTGCTCGACCTGCACAATTTCATGCTGCGCAACTACTACGGGACGGAGACCATCGACTTCCAGCAGGTGCTCGACGAGACGCTCGCGCAGGGCGAGCGCGTCAAGCCACTGGTCGACGACGTGAGCCTGCTGCTGCGCAACCTGCACCGCGCCGGCAAGAACATCCTGTTCGAGGGCGCGCAGGGCGCGCTGCTCGACGTCGACCTCGGCACGTACCCCTACGTGACCTCGTCGAACACGACCGCCGGCAACGCCGCGACCGGAACGGGGATTGGCCCGCGGGCGTTCAGCTATGTGCTCGGAATCGTCAAGGCATACACGACGCGCGTCGGGTCGGGACCGTTCCCGACGGAGCTGTTCGACGAGTACGGCGAGCACCTGTCGCGCGTCGGTCATGAGTTCGGCGCGGTCACCGGCAGGCGGCGGCGCACCGGCTGGTTCGACGCCGTGGCGCTCAGGCGCGCGATCCTGCACAACAGCGTCACGGGCCTGTGCGTCACCAAGCTCGATGTGTTGGACGGGCTCGATGTGATCCGCCTCTGCACCGGTTATCGGATGCGCGGTGCCGTCAGTGACGAGCCGCCGCTGCTGTCGGATCACTACGCCGACTGCGTCCCGGTCTACGAGGACCTGCCGGGGTGGAAAGAGTCGACGGTGGGTGTCACTTCCGACGCCCAGCTGCCTGCCGCGGCGCGGCGCTACCTGGAGCGGATCGAGGAACTCGCCGGCGTGCCGCTCGACATCGTCAGCACCGGCGCCGACCGCGAACACACGATCATTCGGCGCCATCCGTTCGACTGAGACTCGTCACGATTGCCGGCAATACCGGCGCATGCGGGTGCTCGTCGGAGAGCTCCACCGATTCCCGGGGCCCCCCGTCCGCGGGCCCACCCGATCAACGTCAGCGCGGCCGAGCCGTTCCCAGGGCGTGCCCGGAGTGGCTCACTTGCTCCCGCAGGACACGCCGCCGCCGCCGCAGAGTGTTTGCTGGCGGTACAGCGCCTGCTGGGCTTCCCTGTCTTTCATCGCTTGATACAGCTGGTCGGGATTGAGGCAGGTTCGCTGCGGGAAGCGGGTTCCAATCACCGCCTCCTCGCGGCAGTACATGGTGTTGCCGTTCACGGCGGTCACTTTGTAGCCATGCTTCAGCGCGTCTTTGACGGCGGCGTCCTGGCTCGACAGCGCCGGCGCCGCGGCTGGAGCTGCCGAGGTCGACGCGGCGGCCGGCGCGGCTGTTGCCGCGGCTGCGGGCGCAGGCGGGGTGCTCGCGCACCCGGCGAGCGACAGAATTACAATGAGAGCCAATCCACGCATTCTTGCTGCTCCAAGCCATCGACGGCGCTGAATCGGGGTCGCCGCCATTCTACCCTGCGGCCCAAATCCCGGCCGCGGCGACTCGAGGTTGGTGCCCAGGAGAGGACTCGAACCTCCACGGTGTTACCCGCTAGTACCTGAAACTAGTGCGTCTACCAATTCCGCCACCTGGGCAAGGTGGGTCCCGCGCTCGCGGGCCCGGGAATGAGAGCGCGCGAATGTACGCAGCGGCCTAGTCCCTGTCAATCAACCGCCTGCGCCCCAATATAAGCGCCGCAGGGTCACAATAGACCCCCTTACCGGGCCCGACCGCGGCCCACGGACAGTATTAATGTCAAAGAACGATGATTGGCGTCACGCCGATGCGCGCCAGACGGCCGAGGGCGAGCGCTACGAGCACCCGATTCCCAGCCGCGACTTCCTGCTCGAGGTCCTCGAGAAGGCCGGCACTCCGCTGACGGCGGCAGGATTTTCGAGCGCACTGCGCCTGCGGGACAAGGGACTGCGCGCCGCGCTCGACAAGCGGCTCGCAGCGATGGTCCGCGACGGGCAACTGCTCAGGAATCGCCGCGACGAGTACCTGCTGCCCGGGCGGATCGCCGTCGTCAGCGGCCAGGTCATGGGCCACCGCGACGGATTCGGGTTCCTGGTACCGGACGATGGTTCCGACGACCTATTCCTGCCACCCGGCCAGATGCGCGGCGTGATGCATGGCGACCGGGTCGCGGTGCGCGTGGTGGGCGTCGATGCGCGGAACCGCAAGGAGGCCGCGGTGGTCGAGGTGCTCGAGCGCCGCACCCGCCAGGTTGCCGGACGCTTCCACCTCGAGCGCGGCGTCGGCTTCGTGGTGCCCGACAACCGCCGCATCAGCCAGCGCGTCGTGATTCCCTCCCGCGACCGCGGCGGCGCGGCGGACGGCGCCCTCGTCGTCGCCGAACTCATGCAGCCGCCGAACGAGCACGCCGAGGCGATCGGGCGCGTCACGCGCGTGCTGCCCGAGGAGGGCGTCGCGCAGACCGCCGTTGAGCTCGCGATCGCTTCACACCAGCTGCCGCACGAATTCCCGGTGGCGGCGGTGCGCGAAGCGCGGCGCTACGGGAAAGCGCTCGATGCGGCATCGCTGGGCGAGCGGCTCGACCTGCGCGGCATCCCGCTGGTGACGATCGACGGCGAGGACGCGCGCGACTTTGACGATGCGGTCTACGCCGAGCCGACCCGCACCGGCTGGCGCCTGATCGTTGCCATTGCCGACGTCAGTCACTACGTCCGCCCGGGCACGGCGCTCGACACCGAGGCCCGGCTGCGGGCGACCAGCGTCTACTTCCCGAATCGCGTGATCCCGATGCTGCCGGAGGAGTTGTCGAACCAGCTGTGCTCGCTGATGCCCGACGTCGACCGCGCCTGCATGGTCGCGGAACTTGCGGTCGGGCGTGACGGCAAGGTGACCCGGCCACGGTTCTATGCGGCGGTGATGCGCTCGGCCGCGCGCCTGACCTACACGCGGGCCGCCGCGGCGCTGATCGAGCGCCTCCCCGAGGCGCGCCATGGTTTGTCCGCCGGCGTACTCACCTCGCTCGAGTCCCTGTACGACGTCTACCGGGCACTGCGGCGCTGGCGCGAGGCGCGCGGCGCCCTTGACTTCGAGTCGGCCGAGGTCAAGGTCGTCGTCGGCGAGGATGGGAAGGTTGCAGAGCTCCGCAGCTACCCGCGCAACGACGCTCACCGACTGATCGAGGAGTGCATGATCGCCGCCAACGTCGAGGCGGCCGGGTTCCTGAAGAAGCACAAGATGCCGGCGCTCTATCGCGTCCACGCACAGCCGGACGAGGAGCGGATCCTCGAGCTCAAGCGGTTCCTGGCGACCCGCGGGCTGTTGCTCGAGACGGACGGCGACATGGACCCGATGAAGCTTGCGCGGCTGCTGAAGCAGGTGCAGGGGCGGCCCGACGCGGCGATGCTCGAGGGCATGATCATCCGTTCGCTCGCCCAGGCCGTCTACCAGCCGGAGAACATTGGCCATTTCGGACTTGCGCTCGGCGAATACGCCCACTTCACCTCGCCGATACGTCGCTATCCGGACCTGCTGGTGCACCGGGCGATCCGCCATGTTCTCGCCGGCGGCACGGCTGATGGCTTCGAGCATCCCGCCCGCGAGATGGAGACGCTCGGCCAGGAGTGCTCGATGCGCGAGCGCCGGGCCGACGAGGCGTCCCGCGACGTCGTGACCTTCCTCCGCTGCGTATACATGCTCGAACGGGTCGGCGAGAGCTTCGACGGCGTCGTGACCGGGGTCACCGCCTTCGGCCTGTTCGTGCAGCTCGACGGAATGCAGGTCGACGGATTGGTGCACGTGGCGAGCCTCGGTCGCGACTATTACCGGTTTGAAGAGGACCGCCGCGCGCTGGTCGGCGAACGCAGCGGCCAGCGGTTCACGCTGGGCGACCGGCTGCGGGTGCGCGTGACGCGCGTCGACCCGTCCGAGCGCAAGATTGACTTCGAACTCGTCGAGCAGGTCGGGGAGGCGTTTCATCCGCGGCGCAAGCCGGGCAAGCCGGGCAAAACGGGCAAGGCGAAGCAAGACGAGCGTTCGGGTGCGACCGCCCGCCCGAAACGTTCGGCGCGCGGGCGCCGGGGCAAGCCGCGATGAGCGAGGAGACCGTCTACGGCCTGCACGCGGTGCGTGCCCTGCTCGAGCGCCGACCGGGCGCCGTGCGGCGCGTGATTTTGCAGTCGGGCCGCACGGACCGGCGCGCGACCGAGCTCGCCGAGCTCGCGCGCGCGCGCTCGATCGTGATCGAGACGCGCCCCGCGGCCGAGCTCGATGCGCTGGCCGGTGGTGGCGTGCATCAGGGAGCGGCAGCGCGCGTCGAGGCGGCGCTCCCGCTCGATGAGCACGAGTTGCTGATGCGGCTCGATGGCGCTGCTCGCCCGCCGCTCGTGCTGGTGCTCGATGGTGTGCAGGATCCGCACAACCTTGGCGCGTGCCTGCGGACCGCCGATGGCGCGGGCGCCGATGCGGTCGTCGCGCCGCGCGATCGCGCGGTCGGGCTGACCCCGGTCGTTCGCAAGGTGGCGGCCGGCGCGGCCGAGACCGTGCCGTTCACGCAGGTCACGAATCTCGCGCGGTTTCTGCGCGCGCTCAAGGACGCGGGACTCTGGGTCGTCGGCACGGACGGGGAGGCGCAGTCGCTGCACTACTCGGCCGACCTCAAGGGTCCGCTCGCGGTGGTGCTCGGGGCGGAAGGCGGCGGCATGCGCCGGCTGACGCGCGAGCACTGCGACCTCGTCGTCCGCCTGCCGATGCTGGGTGGCGTTGAGAGCCTGAACGTGTCGGTGGCCGCGGGCGTGATGCTCTACGAGGCCGTGCGGCAGCGTGCCGCCGCCGCCAAGGCCTGAGTTCGGCCGGCGCCTCGCTTGCGCGGCGAGGCCGGGTGCCTCTACACTACGCGACCTTTTGGCGGGCCCAGGCCGCCGAAACCTGGTCCAAGTCGTTGATTCTCCTTGCTGCACTGGCCGTCTCAGCCGGGCAGCTCACAGCCACAGGGAGTACACATGAGACATTACGAGATCGTATTTCTGGTCCATCCGGACCAGAGCGAGCAGGTCCCGGCGATGGTCGAGCGCTACCGGGGCCTGATCACGGCGGGCGGTGGCGTCGTTCACCGCTTCGAGGACTGGGGGCGCCGGCAGCTGGCGTATCCGATCACCAAGGTTCACAAGGCGCATTACGTCCTCTTGAATGTCGAGTGCGACGGCAAGACGCTTGCCGAGCTCGAGGGCTCGTTCCGCTTCTCCGATGCCGTGATCCGTCATCTGACGACGCGCGTCGATGTCGCCTTCACCGAGCCCTCGCCGATGGCGAAGGCGGGTGAGGACAAGGGCGAGGAAGGCCGCGACCGCGGCGACCGCGGCGACCGTGGCGATCGCGATGATCGCGACGACCGGTACGATCGCGGCCGTGACCGCGACGACCG
>DATNHZ010000041.1:0-2401 GCA_035604655.1 Steroidobacteraceae bacterium
GCCGTCCGCACGAGACTGATGACTCCGGCCTTGCTCGCCGAGTACGGCATCGGCCCGGCATTGGCCAGAAGCCCCGCGACCGAGGCGGTACACACGATGGCTCCGGAGCCCTGGGCCCTGAAGTGCGGCGCGACTTCACGAATGGCGAGGAAGGGCCCGATCAGGTTGACCCGCAGCACCTTGAGCCAGGTTTCGACCGTCTGTTCGGCGAGCGGCACGAGCGGACCGGCAATGCCGGCATTGGCGAACAACACGTCGAGGCCGCCGAAGGCCTCGACCCCGGCGGCCACGAACGCCCGGACGTCTGGCTCCGATCCCGCGTCGGCGCGCATTGCTCGCGCAACGCCGCCATCGCGAGTGATCGCCGCGACCGTCGCGTCGGCTGCTGGACCGTCGATGTCAACCGCAAGCACCGCGGCGCCCTCGCGCGCAAACAGCTGCGCGCTCGCGCGGCCGATGCCGCTGCCGGCACCCGTTACGATCGCCCGCTTGCCTGCGAGCCTGCCTGGACCTGTGCCCTGCATCGCGGGTCTCACTCTGCAGTTGCGCGCACATCACGCGCGGGCGGGCTACTGTCCGACCGGCGAGGCGTCGCGCCGAGAGCGCGGCGCGCCGCGGCGTACTCGCGCGCGAGCCGCTGGACAAGCTCGGCGGCGGGCACGACCGCCTTGACGGCCGCGAGCCCTTGGCCGGCACCCCAGATGTCACGCCAGGCCTTGTACTCCTTGTCTCGTGTCGAGCCGAAATTCATCTTGGTCGGGTCCGACTGCGGCAGATGGTCGGGGTCGAGGCCGGCACTGACGATCGACTGGCGCAGATAGTTGCCGTGCACGCCAGAAAAGAGGTTCGTGTAGACAATGTCCTCCGCGCGACTGTGCGCCACGGCTTCCTTGTGGACCGCCGTGGCGTTGGCCTCCGCGGTTGCAATGAACGCAGAGCCGACGTAGGCGAGATCGGCACCGAGCACCTCGGCCGCGAGTATCGACCGGCCGTTCGAGATGGCCCCGGAGAGTACCAGGGGTCCGTCGAACCACTCCCGGATCTCGTGCACGAGCGCGAACGGCGACAGCGTACCAGCATGGCCGCCCGCCCCGGCCGCGACCGCAATGAGCCCGTCCGCGCCCTTCTCGATTGCCTTATGCGCAAATGTGTCGTTGATGACGTCGTGCAGCACGAGTCCACCGTACGCGTGGATGCTGTCGTTGACCTCGCGCCGGGCGCCCAGCGAGGTGATCGTGATCGGCACCTTGAAGCGGGCGCAGACGGCGAGATCGTGCTCGAGCCGGTCGTTCGAGCGGTGCACGATCTGGTTGACCGCAAACGGTGCCGCAGGACGCGCGGGTCGGGCAGCAGCGTGCGCCTCGAGCTCGCCGGTGATTTCCGCGAGCCACACTTCCAGCTGCTCGGCGGGCCGGGCGTTGAGCGCCGGGAACGACCCAACGATCCCGGCCTTGCACTGCGCGATCACGAGCCTCGGGTTCGAGACGATGAACAGCGGCGCACCAATGACCGGTACCGATAACCGGCCGGTGAGAAGTGGCGGCAGACTCAAGCTTGCGGCACCCGCGGCGGCAGGTACTTCCGGACCTCGAGGCGGGCGATTGTCCGACGGTGCACTTCGTCAGGACCGTCGGCGAGCCTGAGGGTGCGCACGTGCGCGTACATCGCGGCCAGGCGCGTGTCCTCGGACAGTCCCGCCCCGCCGAAGGCCTGGATCGCTTCGTCGAGGACCTTGAGCGCCATGACCGGTGCCTTGACCTTGATCATCGCGATCTCGGTCTGCGCCGTCTTGTTGCCCACCACGTCCATCATCCACGCGGCCTTCAGAGTCAGCAGGCGTGCACACTCGATGTCGATGCGCGCATCGGCGATCCGCTCCTCCCACACCGAGTGCTCTATGATGCGCTTGCCAAATGCCTTGCGGCTCAGCAGGCGCTTGCACAGCAGTTCGAGCGCGCGTTCGGCGACACCAATCGTGCGCATGCAGTGATGAATTCGCCCGGGTCCCAGACGCCCCTGCGCGATCTCAAAGCCCCGTCCTTCGCCGAGGATGATGTTGTCGGCCGGCACCCGCACATTCTCGAGCAATACTTCGCCGTGGCCGTGCGGCGCGTCGTCGAATCCGAGCACCGGCAGCATGCGCACGTTGGTGACTCCGGGGGCGTCGGCCGGCACGAGGATCTGTGACTGCTGGTGATGGACATCGGCGGTCGGGTCGGTCTTGCCCATCACGATGAAGATCTTGCAGCGCGGGTCGCCGGTCCCCGACGCCCACCACTTGCGGCCATTGATCACGTACTCGGCGCCGTCGCGGCGGATGCTGGTCTCGATGTTGGTGGCATCCGATGACGCCACCGCGGGCTCCGTCATCAGGAACGCCGACCGGATCTGGCCCTCGAGC
>DATNHZ010000042.1:0-5945 GCA_035604655.1 Steroidobacteraceae bacterium
CGGGCGCCGGCGCGACGCCGGCGCAGTCCCGCTCGGCTGCAGTACCTCGCGGCTCTGGAGCGGGCGCTCGGCGATGGTGACGCAGCCGCGCTGATAGGCGAGGCCCCGTGGGGCGTCAGCATCGCGGACATGATGCTGGCGACGGCAGCGGCGGTGGACGCGGACGTCCGGCCACCCGGTACGCGCCTCGTCGCCGCCGGACGCGGGCCGGAGGATCAGTTCCTGCTGCGCGAGGCGGACTGGCGGAGCGGCCGTGATCACGTGCTTGCCGCGCTCGCCGAGTTCCACGCGGCGGCCCCCGACGAACCGGGCCCGGACGCGGCTCGCCTGCGACGCATCGCGGCGCCCGCCGCCGCGCCGCGCCTGTGGCGTGCACTGGTCGAGGAGCTCGCGGCCGAGGGGCTCGTGCTCCGGACTGGCGCCTGGCTGCAATTGCCCGGCCACGCCGCGGCGCTGTCGGCCCGGGAGCGCGAGGCCGCGGGCCAGCTCGAGCCGCTGCTCGCGGCCGGAGGCTTCGACCCGCCGTGGGTGCGCGACCTCGCCGCGCGGACCGGAGAGCCGGAGGCGCGTGTGCGGCAGCTGCTCGTCGCGCTCGGCCGCGAGGGTCGTGCCTACCAGGTCGTCCACGATCTCTTTTATGCGCGCGCCGCACTCGCCACGCTCGCCGGGATCATCGCCGGGCTCGCCCGTGAGCACGGCAGCGTCGAGGCGGCCCGCTTCCGGGATGCGGTCGGTATCGGCCGCAAGCGCGCGATCCAGATCCTCGAGTTCTTCGATCGCGTCGGTTACACGCGCCGAAGGTCCGACGGGCGCGTGCTGCGCGACAGTAGTGGCTGGGCCGTGGACCCATGAGCTACGATCGGAGCCTCTGGAAGGCATACGTATCCGGCGATGCGGCTGGGCTTCAAACCCGGCAGGGGGCGTCAGCCGCTTCCTGGTAGGTTCGACTCCTGCTGCCTTCCGCCATACTCGAGGCTGCGCCGTGGCGACGAGCCCTGCCGAATCCGTTCCGCGTCTGACCTCGCTGTCGCACGGCGGCGGCTGTGGCTGCAAGATCGCGCCCGGCGTGCTGTCAGAGCTGCTGCGCGGGTCGGGTACGGTGCCCCCGATTGCCGCGCTGCTGGTGGGGCGCGACACCGGCGACGATGCCGCGGTCTATCGCCTCAACGACGATCAGGCCATCGTCGCGACCACCGACTTCTTCATGCCAATCGTCGATGACCCATTCGACTACGGGCGGATTGCAGCGACGAACGCCTTGTCCGATGTGTATGCGATGGGTGGCACGCCGTTGTTCGCACTCGCGATCGTCGGCATGCCGCTCAAGGTTCTTCCGCCGGGCGTGATTCGTGAGATCCTCGCTGGCGGGGAGGCCGTGTGCCGCAGCGTCGGCATCCCGATCGCCGGTGGCCACAGTATCGACTCGGTGGAGCCGATCTACGGGCTCGTCGCGATCGGGCTCGTGGCACCGAGGGACATCAAGCGCAATTCCGCCGCTATGGCCGGCGACCTGCTCGTGCTCGGCAAGCCGCTCGGTGTCGGCATTCTGTCGGCGGCACTCAAGAAGGGCTGGCTCGACGCGGCTGGCTACCAGCTGCTGGTCGATACGACCACCCAGCTCAATCTTGCCGGACCCTCGCTCGCACGGCTGCCCGGTGTCAACGCGATGACCGACGTGACTGGCTTCGGTCTCCTTGGCCACCTGCTCGGCGTGTGCCGTGGCTCCGGTGTTGCCGCGACGATCAAGGACTGCGCGGTACCGCTGTTGCCCGGCGCGCTGGCGTATGCCGAACGGGGCGCCATCACCGGGGCCTCCGCGAGGAACTGGGTCTCCTACGGCGGCGAGGTCCGCCTGTCAGACGGCGTGAGCGACGTGCGCCGCGCCCTGCTGTGCGATCCGCAGACGTCCGGCGGCCTCCTGGTCAGCTGTACCGAAGCGGTTGTGCCCGCGGTGCTCGAGGAGTTTGCCCGCCACGGCTGTGCTGCGGCGACCGTCATCGGCCGCCTGACCGCCGGCGATCCCGCCGTCGTCGTGCGCTAGCCCTGCCGTGGAACACTCGACGCCCTCGCAGCCGCCCGACCGTGCCAGCCTGCCGCCAGCGCCCGTCCGGACCGTGGCGGTCGAGCGCTGGCAGGCGGGCACGATCGAGGCCGCGACCGACGAGGTCGCCGACGAATGGCCGGTCGCGTTCAAGTATCTCGGCGTGCCACACGTCGTCATGCTCGCAACGCCCGCCGACCTCGAGGACCTCGCGGTCGGCTTCACGCTCAGCGAAGCGCTGGTCGCAGCGCCGCACGAGATCCGGTCGGTCGAGGCAAAGGTCGCCGGCGAGTCCCTCGAGGTCGAGATCGCCATCACTGCGGAACGTTTTGCCGCGTTGCTGACGCGCCATCGGAACCTGAGCGGACGGACCGGTTGCGGCATGTGCGGGGCGGAGACGCTCGCCGACGCGATCCGCGCGCCGCCGGCGCTCGCCGGGCGGCTGCAGCTGTCAGCCGCGGAGCTTCACGCTGCGCTCGCCGAGCTCGGCGCAGGCCAGCGATACAACGCGCGCACCGGCAGCATTCATGCGGCAGCGTGGGTCGTGCCTGGGGCGGGCGTGAGTCTCGTGCGCGAGGATGTCGGACGGCACAACGCGCTCGACAAGCTGATTGGTGCCCTAGTACGGCGCGGCGAGGATCTCGCCAGAGGCTATGTGCTCGTCACCAGCCGCGCGAGCTACGAGATCGTGCAGAAGGCGGCTACGGTCGGAATAGCCGCGGTGGTCGCGGTGTCGGCACCCACCGCATTTGCGATTCGGTCGGCCGAGGCGTTCGGCGTGACGCTCGTGGGGTTCGCGCGGCCGCAGCGTCACGTCGTGTACGCCCACGGCGAGCGGCTGGTGCCGTAGCGGCTGCGCGCGGGCGTACGTGCTCGAAGGGGATTCGCATGAAGCTACGCATCAAGGGCGACTCGATCCGGCTGCGGCTGACGCGCACCGAAGTGCGCAGCCTGCTCGAGGCGGGAATCGTGGAGGAGACAACCCGCTTTCCGGGAGGAGCGCAGCTGCATTCCGTGCTCAGCACGTCTCGTGGCGCGGGCAGTATTGCGGCCGGCTTCGACGGCGGCACGCTGACGGTCTCGGTACCGCCCGACGTGGCCCGCCGCTGGGGCGCCTCGGAGGACGTCGAAATCCGCGCCACGTTGCCGCTCGAGGGCGGCGCACTCGAGCTGCTGATCGAAAAGGACTTCCCGTGCCTGACGGCCCGTCCGGGCGAGGACGACAGCGACGCATTCAGTCGCGAGCGGCCGCTGCCGGACCCGTGAGGGCGCAGCTGCCGCCCGCGACCGTCTGCCGGACCGACTGACCTCCCCGAGGCGGGCGCGTCGCGCCCGGCCCCGGGGTCCGACGAGCTATTTCACCGGTACCATCAGGTGCTGGTAGGGAGTGCCGGCCGACATCACGTACGGCACCGCTGTATCCGGATCCGCATTCTTCGGGTAGGCGTCGTAGAAGCCAGGGTCGGCGCCGACGATCATGACGTGCGGCCCCGTCATGATCCAGTGATTCTGCGCGGTGGCTTTTCCGCGTAAGGATCGGTGTTACTTGCGTCAGTGCCGCTCGCGAGCATGTACATCAGGCCCACCTTGGCCGGTGGCGTCTTCTTGTCCATCCACGCGTGCACCCAGTCCATCGAGGTCTTGTCCATGCACATCGGATCCGGTCCCGGCGTCGCGGGATTGTCCGGTATGCTGGTGAACCCGTTTGTGCCCTGGCGCAGCGTGCGCATTTTGCCGCCGCCTTCCATCGCCGCGATTGTCGCGTGCTTGCCGACTTTGGCCGGTGCGGCGCTCGTCGCGCTCTTTATCAGCTTCGCGTCGTCGCCAGCCGTGCCAACGACCGCGCCGGCGGCGGCGGGCTCGGCGGTGTCAGCCGGTTTGGCCGCGTCGGCGAACGTGCTCGCTGTCGCGAGGCATGCAACTCCCGCTATCAGCACGCCCGCAATCGTTCTGGCTTTCATGATGGCCCCCAGTGTCGAGTGGTCTCCCGCTGCTTTCGGTCGTGCGCCGGTCGACCCGCGTGCGCCGGCGATGCGACCAGCCCCCACTCGCTGACGCCCGCCTTCCCGACCTGTCAAGAGTCGCGGGTCGTTGGGCGGGAGCCGGCGCGGTGCTGCGCTACAGCAGGCGCGGCGCGCCGGCTGGGAAGACGGCGTCCCGCTCGGGCGCGGAGCACCACTACATCTATAGTGCGCCAGCGAGGTCGCAGGCTCAGTAGGCATAATTGCAGCTTCGTTGCCCGATCAGCGCGATCGCCCCGAGGAGGCGAGGATGTACACGCTTTATTACATGCCGGGAGCCGCGAGCTTCGCCGTGCACTGGCTGCTGCTCGAAATCGGCGCGCCGCACGAGCTACGACGCATCGACGGGGAGGCGGGCGAGCAAAAGCAACCCGCCTACCTGAAACTTAACCCCAACGGGCTCGTACCGACGTTGGTCGTCGCCGGTGAGCCTGTCTACGAATGCGCGGCGCTGCTGCTGCTGCTCGCCGCCCGGCATCCGGAAGCTCATCTCGCACCGCCGCCCGGCACTCGGGCCGAGGCTCTTTACCTGCAGTGGACGCTGCATCTGGCGAACACCGTGCAACCGGCGTTCCGGAACTGGTTCTATCCGGACGAGGCCGCCGGGCCGGAACATGTTGTTGTCGTCAAGGAGCGCGCGTACGGCCGAGTTACAGCTGCATGGGACCGGCTGGATGCTCACCTGGCCGCGCACGGCCCGTGGGTCACCGGCTCGGCGCTGACGGCGGTCGACTTTCTCGCCGCAATGCTGGCGCGCTGGTCGCGCAACATGCCGCGGCCGGCGACCGACTGGCCGGCGATCGCGCGGCTGGTCGCTGCAATGAAGGTCCGGCCCACGTTTCGCAAGCTCAATCGCAGCGAAGGACTTACGGAATGGCTATGACCGGGCCATCGGCGGCGAGCGCGGCCAGCCCGGTTCTGGAGACGGCGCGCCTGATCCTGCGGCCTCCGCAGCTCAAGGACTTCGACGCCTGGGCCGCCTGCGCCGCCGATCCAGCGGCCACCGAATTCCTCGGCGGGCCGCAGCCGCGACCAATCGCGTGGCGCGCGTTCATGGCGATGGCCGGATCCTGGTCGCTGTGCGGATTTGCGATGTTCTCCGCCATCGACAAGCACAGTGGTCGATGGATCGGGCGCCTCGGTCCGTGGCGCCCTGACGGCTGGCCGGGCAATGAGATCGGCTGGGGGCTTGCCCACGAAGCGGAAGGCCGCGGCTACGCGTACGAGGGAGCAGTGGCAACGATCGACTGGGCGTTTGCGACGCTCGGGTGGGAGGCGATCATCCACTGCATCGATCCAGGCAACGTGCGCTCCGAGGCACTGGCGTCCCGGCTCGGGTCACGGCGTCTCGGCCGCACCGTGCTGCCGCCACCGCTTGCCACCGAGATCACGGTGTGGGGTCAGAGCCGCGCTGAATGGCTCGCAGGCGCCGTTCAGCGGTCGGCCGGCGGCTTGCCGAGGTAGAAGCGGACCACCAGACGCTGAATCAGCCGGCCGTAAGGCGGGTAGAAGAGACTCACCGGGAAGAACCGGTGACGCTTGAACACGGCCTTCGGGTGCGACAGCTCGCGAAAGCCCTCTTCGGCATGGTAGCTGCCCATCCCGGACGTGCCTGAGCCGCCGAATGGCAGGTCGTGGTTGAACACGTGCCAGCCCCAGTCGCCGACGGTCACGCCGCCCGAGTGGGTGGCGCGGAGCAGGGCGTCGAGCTTGGCTCCCGCAAAACCAAACGGATACAGCGCCAGCGGACGCGGTCTTGCCGCGACGTAGCGTACGCCCTCCTCAACGCTGTCATAGCCGATCACCGGCAGGATCGGACCAAACAGCTCCTCGCGTGCGAGGCGCATGTCGTCCTTGACCTGGGTGACGATGTAGAGCGGCAG
>DATNHZ010000043.1:0-2358 GCA_035604655.1 Steroidobacteraceae bacterium
GTTGCGAGCCCGAGTGCGCACGGGCACGCGATCACGAGCACCGCGACGGCAGTCAGCAGGCCCCGCTCGAGGCTGGCGCCTGAGAGCCACCACCCCGCGCCCGTGCCGACGGCGATCAGCAACACCGCCGGCACGAAAACCGCGGCGACCTGGTCGACGAGCCGCTGAATCGGCGCCTTGGTCGCCTGCGCATGCTCGACGAGGCGCGTGATGCGGGCCAGCGTCCCGCTGGCGGCGGCCGCCGAGGTCGTGAGACGAATGAGCCCCGACCCGTTGAGGGAGCCCCCGATGACGCGGCTGCCCGGCCCGGCGGCCACCGGAAGGCTCTCACCAGTCACCAGCGACTCATCAAGCTCGCTATACCCATCAAGCACGACGCCGTCGACCGGAACGCGCTCGCCGGGCAAGACGGCGACGACCTCACCCTCGCCCACCGCCATGACCGGTACGTCGATCTGCTGACCCGATCGATCGAGGTGCGCGCAGAGTGGCAGCAGCGAGCGCAGGCGGTGCACCGCATCGGCAGCGCTGCGCCGGGCCCGCGTCTCGAGCCACCTGCCAAGCAGCACGAGCGCAATGACGACGGCCGAGGCCTCGAAATACAGAGGCGCGCCGTCCGGTCCATGGGTCGCGAGCTCCCACACCGACAGCGCATAAGCGGCGCTCGTCCCGAGCGCAACCAGCACGTCCATGTTCGCGGCGCCGGAGGCGAGCGCTTTCCAGCCGGCGCGATAGAAGCGCGCACCGAGCCAAAACTGCACCGGGGTCGCGAGCGCAAACTGCACCGCACCCGGCAGCAGCAGCCGGCGGCCGCCGAGCATGGCGAGCATCGGCATGACGAGCGGCGCAGCGAGCAGGAGCGCGGCCACCACGCGCCGCCGCTCGTAGCGCTCAAGAGCCCTGGCCCGCTCCTCGAGGGCGAGCTCGTCCGCGCCCTCGCGGACCGCCCGTGCCTCGTACCCTATTCGTTCGACCGCCGCGACCAGTGCCACCCCCAGGTCCGCCGCGGGATCGCTCGAGCCGACGACGCCTGCCACAACGGCGCGCTCCGTGGCGAGGTTCACGTTCGCCGACACAACTCCCGGTACGGCCTTGAGCGCTTTTTCCACGCGCGCCACGCACGAGGCGCACGTCATTCCGCCGATCGCCAGGTTGATCTCGCCGGCTATACTAGGACCGGTATGCAGCTCCACGTTGACTCTATGACCTGCGAGGCCTGTGCGCGGGCCGCCACCGCGGCCATCCGCGCTCTCGACCCGGCGGCGAAAATCGCCGCCGATCCGCCGTCGCGCACCGTGACGGTGGAGAGCAGCTTAAGCGAACCAGCGATCCGGGCGGTCCTGGCGGCCGCCGGATTTGCACCGAGCTGACCGGCCGCGACCGCTGCGCTGGACCGGCGGGTGCGACTCTGCGTCCGCTGCACGATGCGCGTTCCGCAGGGCGATGCTAACCCTGTGATAGCATTTGAGTTTCGCGCGAACGGCCAGGTGGCCGCGTTCTTGGGAGCACACTGCGATGGCGACAGCGAACATCACGCCCCCGGCCGGCGGGCAGAAGATCACGATCCGGGACGGGAAACTCAGCACCCCGGACCAGCCGATCGTGCCATTCATCGAGGGCGACGGCACGGGACCGGACATCTGGCGTGCGAGCGTACGGGTGTTCGATGCCGCGGTCGCCAAGGCCTACGGCGCGCGCCGGAAGATTCACTGGCTCGAAGTCTACGCGGGCGAGAAGGCAAACAAGCTGCTGAACACGTGGCTGCCCGACGAGACAGTCGCTGCCTGCCGCGGGTACCTGGTGTCGATCAAGGGCCCGCTGACGACGCCGATCGGCGGAGGGATTCGCTCCCTCAACGTCGCGCTGCGCCAGATGCTCGACCTGTATGTGTGCCTGCGGCCGGTGCGCTGGTTCAAGGGCGTGCCATCGCCGGTCCGCGCCCCCGAGAAAGTCGACATGGTGATCTTTCGCGAGAATACCGAGGACATCTACGCCGGGATCGAGTTCGAAGCTGGCACCGCCGACAACAAGCGGTTCCTCGAGCTGTTCCAGCAGGCGTTTCCGAAGCAGTACAGCAAGATCCGCTTCCCGGCCACATCGGGCATCGGAATTAAGGCCGTCTCGCGCGAAGGAACGGAGCGGCTGTTCCGCGCCGCGGTGGAGTACGCGATCGTCAACAAGCGCAAGAGCGTGACGATCGTGCACAAGGGAAACATCATGAAGTACACGGAGGGCGCGTTCCGCAACTGGTGCTACGCGCTCGCCGAACGCGAGTTTCCTGGGGCGACCTACGGCTGGGAGCAGTGGGAACGGACCAAGGCGGCCAAAGGCGAGACCGCCGCCAATGCAGAGCAGGAC
>DATNHZ010000044.1:0-4178 GCA_035604655.1 Steroidobacteraceae bacterium
GCGCGCCGGATTATAATCCGCGCCCGCCTCCGCGCTGCGACGACCCCAGACAGTGACCGTCAGCCAGGAATTTCTCGACTTCGTGGCCGATCAGTTCGCCTGCGCCGGCCCGGTGCGCGTCAGGCGCATGTTCGGTGGCGCGGGGGTCTATGTGGATGAGCTGTTCTGCGCGATCGTCAGCGCCTCCAGCGTCTATCTCAAGGTCGATGAGCGCAATCGGCCGTCGTTCGAGCAGGCGGGCATGGGTCCGTTCCGCCCGTTCGCGCACGACCCGGGCTTCGCGATGGACTACTACCAGCTGCCGGACGGTGCGCTCGAGGACACCGACGAGCTCAGGCCGTGGCTGCGCGGCGCGCGGGCAGCAGCACTTGCGGCACAGGCCGCGCAGGCTGCGAAGCGTCGGCGCGCACGACCGCGGGCGGCGGGCCTGCGACCGCGCCGTCGTTGACGGCTGAAGGCCACGCACCGGGTCGCGCTGGCGGTCGGTCTCTGCCCTGCTCGTCCGGAGGCTGAAAACTCTTTTCGTACCTGATTCGCACCCCGTCGTTCGGCGCTTTGACGGGGGTCCGGGCGGGGACTAGACTCGCACATAAGTGCTTGATTCAGGATGTGAGTATGAGCGTTTCCTCCAGTTCTGCCGGATCGGGACCCAGCGATGCGGCCGGTGACCTGCCGCCCCCGCCACTGCTGTTCACGGATGCCGCGGCGCACAAGGTTGGTGAGCTGATCCGCGAGGAAGCGAACCCGGCCCTGAAACTGCGCGTGTACGTGCAGGGAGGCGGCTGCTCGGGGTTCCAGTATGGCTTCACATTCGACGAGAGCATCGAGGACGGAGACCTGACGGTCGCCAATCAGGGCGTCACGCTCGTGGTTGATCCGATGAGCTTTCAATACCTGATCGGGGCGGAGATCGACTATCGCGAAGGTCTGGACGGCGCGCAGTTCGTCATCCGCAACCCGAACGCCAAGACCACTTGCGGCTGCGGGTCCTCGTTCTCAGCCTGACGTGCCCCGAGTCCTGACGCGGCCCTGAGGCCGCCTGCGGCGACATGACCAAGTCCGCGCGCATCCCCGACGTCCTGGCCGCCGTCGACCTCGGATCGAACAGTTTCCACATGGTGGTCGCGCGCTACTCGCACGGTCAGGTCACCATCGTCGACCGGCTCCGCGAGATGGTCCGTCTCGCCGCCGGGCTCGACGAACGCGGGCGGCTGTCGAAAGAATCGACCGACCGGGCGCTCGCGGTCCTCGCCCGCTTCGGCCAGCGGCTCCGCGACATGCGCGCGGAGAGCGTGCGGGTCGTCGGAACGAACACGCTGCGCAAGGCGCGACACAAGGCGGGCTTTCTCGAGCGAGCGCGCGAGACGCTCGGCCACCCGATCGAGATCATCTCCGGCATCGAGGAGGCGCGCCTCATCTACATGGGCGTGACACAGACCATGCCGCTCGAGCAGGGCCGGCGGCTGGTCGTCGATATCGGCGGTGGCAGCACGGAGTGCATCGTCGGCGAGGGCAACGAGCCGCGCATTCTCGAGAGCCTGTACATGGGGTGCGTCGCCCTGAGCGCCGAGCATTTTCCCGACGGGCGCATCGCAGCGAAGCGCTTCGAGCGCGCGGTCGTCGCCTGCGAAGTGGAGCTCGAGCCGATTCAGGTGCCGTTTCGTGGAGTCGGGTGGGAACATGCGGTCGGCAGCTCCGGCAGCGTGCGGGCGGTCGGCGACGCGATCCGCGAGCTCGACCCGAACGCCACCGCGATCACCCGCGACGGACTGTCGGAACTGACCGCCCGGCTGGTGCGGGCCGGGCACGTGCGAACCGCGGGTCTTGCCTCGATCACCGACGAGCGCGCGCCGGTATTTGGCGGAGGGCTCGCGATCCTCACCGCGGTCTTCAACGCCCTCGGGGTCGACTCGATGCGCGTCGCCGAGGGAGCGCTGCGCGAAGGGCTGCTGTACGACATGCTCGGCCGGTTCACGGACGAGGACGCCCGCGCGCGCAGCGTGCGCTCGATGGCGGCCCGCTTCCACGTCGACAAGGACCAGGCCGCGCGGGTCGAGGCCACCGCGATCGACTTTCTGCGCAACGTCGAGGAGGCCTGGGGCCTCACCGACCCGCTCGCCGAGCAGTCGCTGCGCTGGGCCGCGCACCTCCATGAGATCGGCCTCGATATCTCCCACTCCGGCCACCACAAGCACGCGGCATACCTGCTCGAGAATGCCGATCTGCCCGGCTTCCCGCGCGAGGAGCAGCGGCTGCTCGCGTCCCTGGTTGGCTGTCAGCGCCGCAAGGTTGTGCTCGAGCGCAGCGAGGACCTGATACCGCCATGGCACGGCAAGGTGCTCTACCTGATCGTCGTGCTGCGGCTCGCGGTGCTGCTGCATCGCGGCCGCTCGCGCGCACCGCTGCCGGCCATCCGGCTGGCGCCCAAAGGGCGATCGCTCGGCGTGCGGCTGCCGCGCGGCTGGCTCGGCGAGCACGAACTGACCCGGGCCGACCTCGTCCAGGAGGTCGACTTCCTGAAGGCGGTCGGATTCCGGCTGCGGGTGCTGTAGGCGAGGTGGTCAGCTCTCGGCGTACCGCCCGAGCAGCACCTGCTGCGAGGCGCACACCGGCTCATCGCCCGGCCGGGCGCGCTCGTAACTGCCGTCGGAGCGCAGCAGCCAGGCATTCACATTGTCGGCGAGCCAGGTCTCCAGGTCCCGCAACACGCGGTCGCGCAGCTTCTTGCGTTCGATCGGGAACGCGACCTCGATGCGCCGGAAGAAATTCCGCTCCATCCAGTCGGCGCTCGAGCACCACAGCACCTGCTCGTCGCCATCCTGGAAGTAGTAGACACGCGAGTGCTCGAGGAATCGCCCGAGGATCGAACGGACGCGGATGCGGTCGGAGACGCCCGGCAGGCCGGGCCTCAAGGCGCAGATGCCGCGCACGATCAGGTCGATCTCGACGCCCGCGTTCGAGGCCTGATACAGCGCTTCGATGATCTGCGGCTCGATCAGCGAGTTCATCTTGGCGATGATCCGCGCCGGACGGCCGGCGCGCGCGTGCTCGGCCTCGCGCGCAATCGCCCGCATCAGCGTTTCGTGCAGCGTAAACGGCGACTGCAGCAGCTTGCGAAGCTTCGGCGTGCGCGTGAGGCTCGTCATCTGCAGGAACAGCTCGTGCAGGTCCTGGCCGATCGCCTCGTCGGCGGTGAACAACCCGTAGTCGGTATAGGCGCGGGCGGTGCGCGCGTGGTAGTTGCCCGTCCCGATGTGGCAGTAGCGGCGCAGCTGCTCCTCCTCGCGCCGCACGACCATGATGAGCTTGGCATGCGTCTTGTAGCCGACCACGCCGTACATCACGTGGGCACCGGCGGCCTGCAGCTTGGTGGCGAGCTCGATATTGGCGGCTTCGTCGAATCGCGCCATCAGCTCGATGATGACCGTCACGTCCTTGCCGATGCGTGCCGCCTCGACCAGCGCGTCGACCACGGCGGAGTCGGAGCCCGAGCGATACAGGGTCTGCTTGATCGCCAGCACCTGCGGATCGCGGGAGGCCTGGCGCACGAAATCCACGATCGGGATGAACGACTGGAACGGGTGGTGCAGCAGCACGTCGCGCTCGCGGATCGCGGCGAACAGGTCGGCGCCGCCGACGAAGCGCGCCGGAACGCCGGCGGTGAACGGCGGGTACTTCAGGTCGGGGCGCTCGACGAGATCGTAGACGGCGGCAAGCCGGTTCAGATTGACCGGTCCCGGCACCGGATAGAGGTCCTGCGGCCCGAGCTGGAACTGCTGCAGCAGGAACGCCGTCAGATCGGCGGGGCAATCGTGGGCCGTCTCGAGGCGCACCTCCTGCCCATAGCGCCGGTCGGCGAGCTCGCCCTCGACTGCACGCCGCAGGTCGTCGACTTCTTCCTCGTCGACGAACAGGTCGGAGTTGCGCGTGACGCGGAACTGCCAGCAGCCCGCGACCGTCATGCCTTCAAACAGCTTGCGGACAAAACGGTGGACCACCGTCGACAGGTACACCAGATGCAGCAGTCCGCCGTCATCCTCGACCGACGGCATCCTGATCACCCGCGGCAGCGAGCGCGGTACCTGCACGATCGCCAGGTGCGTGTCGCGCCCGAAGGCGTCGACGCCCTCGAGCTTGACGATGAAGTTGAGGCTCTTGTTCTGGATCTTCGGGAACGG
>DATNHZ010000045.1:0-3216 GCA_035604655.1 Steroidobacteraceae bacterium
GCCTGCATCCGTTAGACTTTCGAGCCATGTCAACCGCGGATGATCGAGTGCGAAACGGGCAGCGCGCATGAGTTCTTCGCTCAGCGAGCTGCTGGCTACGAGCGCCTTGTCCGGTGGCAACGGCGCATTCGTCGAAGACCTGTACGACCGGTTTCTGGCCGACCCGGAGTCGGTGTCGCCGGCCTGGCGCGCGTTGTTTGGAAGTTTTGGCAGCGGCGCGGCAGCCGATGTTGCACACGGCCCGATCCGCGAGGCGCTCGCGGAGCGCGCCCGCCAGCCGCGCACCGGCGCACGGACTGCGCCGGATTTGCGCGGCAGTGATCAGTCCGCCAAACAGGGCGCGGTGTCGCGGATGGCGCAGGTGTACGCGAATCGCGGACACCTCGTCGCGCGCATCGATCCGCTCGGGCTCATGCACCGGCCGACGCCGCGCGTCCTCGAGCTCAGCTACTTCGGGCTGTCGGATGCTGATCTTGACACCGAGTTCTTCACCGGTACGAGCACCGAGGCGGTCCCGCCCCGCATGACGCTGCGCGACATGATCGCGCAGCTTCGGTTCATCTACTGCGACACGATCGGCGCCGAGTTCGCCCACGTGTCCTCGAGCGAGGAGCGGCTGTGGCTGCAGCAGGTGTTTCAGGACCGCCGGCTGCGACAGCGATTCACGGGCGACGAGCGCCGCAACATCCTCTGGCAGGTGACCGCGGCCGAGGGCCTCGAGCGCTACCTGCACACCAAGTACGTCGGGCAGAAACGCTTCTCGCTGGAGGGCGGCGATTCGCTGATCCCGATGCTCGATGACCTCGTTCAGTACGGCGGCGGCCACGCCATCGAAGAGTGCATCATCGGCATGGCCCACCGCGGGCGGCTGAACGTGCTGGTCAACCTGCTCGGCAAGGCGCCTTCGGCGCTGTTCTCCGAGTTCGAAGGCGCGTACGAGCTGAC
Organism: Steroidobacteraceae bacterium; assembly: GCA_035604655.1. Taxonomy (GTDB): domain Bacteria; phylum Pseudomonadota; class Gammaproteobacteria; order Steroidobacterales; family Steroidobacteraceae; genus CAIKZZ01. The sequence goes on from DATNHZ010000045.1 coordinate 946, forward strand.
CCATGGTAGTGGTTCGGGCGACGTGAAGTACCACAAGGGTTACTCCGCGGACCTGCGCACCCCAGAGGGCAACGTGCACGTGGCGCTGGCCTTCAATCCCTCGCACCTCGAGGTCGTGGACCCGGTCGTCGAAGGCTCGGTGCGGGCCCGGCAGGAACGTCGCGGCGATACGCTTGGCGACACCGTGCTGCCGGTGCTCGTGCATGGTGACGCCAGCTTCGCGGGCCAGGGCGTCGTGATGGAGACGCTGCAGCTGTCACAGGCGCGCGGCTTCTCTACGGGGGGCACGATCCACCTCGTGATCAACAACCAGGTGGGATTCACAACCTCCGATGCGCGCGATGCGCGCTCAACGCTGTACTGCTCGGACGTCGCGAAGATCGTCGAGGCACCGATTCTCCACGTCAACGGCGACGATCCGGAGGCCTGCGTATTCGTGACGCGCCTCGCGCTCGATTACCGGCGGAAGTTCCACAAGGATGTCGTCATCGACCTCGTGTGTTACCGGCGGCACGGCCACAACGAAGCCGACGAGCCGGCCGCGACCCAGCCGGTCATGTACCAGCGGATCCGTTCGCACCGAAGCACGCGGCAGCTCTATGCCGAGCGTCTGGCGGCGGAGGGCGTGCTGAGCGCGGCGGACGCCTCGCAGATGGTCGAGGACTACCGCGCCGGCCTCGACCAGGGCAAGCCCCAGGCGCGAGCCGCACTCGGCCTGATCGGCAACAAGCACACAGTCGACTGGTCGGTGTACCTTGCGGCCGATCCGCTCGAGTCGGTGATCACGGGAGTCGAGGTCGCGCGCCTGAAGGCGCTCGGCGCGCGCCTGGTCGAGGTACCGGCCGGGTTTACTCTGAATCCGCGCGTCGCCAAGATCTACGAGGAGCGCGCCCGCATGCTGGCGGGTGAGGCGCCGCTCGACTGGGGCGCCGCCGAGACGCTGGCCTACGCGACGCTCGTCGACCAGGGCTTCGGCGTGCGGCTCACCGGCCAGGACAGCGCTCGCGGCACGTTTTTCCACCGCCACGCCGTGCTGCACGATCAGGCGACCGACCGGATCCACACGCCGCTGGCGGTGCTGGCCGGCGAGCAGCGTTTTCGGGTCACGGATTCGGTGTTGTCCGAAGAGGCGGTGCTGGGGTTCGAGTACGGGTTCTCGACGACCTCGCCCGACACGCTCGTGATCTGGGAAGGCCAGTTCGGTGACTTCGCCAACGGCGCCCAGGTCGTCATCGATCAGTTCATCAGCTCGGGAGAGGCAAAGTGGGGCCGGGTGTCCGGAATCACGCTCTTCCTGCCGCACGGCTACGAGGGGCAGGGGCCGGAGCACTCTTCCGCGCGCCTCGAGCGCTATCTGCAGCTCTGTGCCGAGTGGAACATGCAGGTGTGCGTGCCGTCGACGCCGGCACAAATGTTCCACATGCTGCGCCGCCAGGTCGTGCGCCCGCTCAGGAAGCCACTGATCGTGATGACCCCCAAGAGCCTGCTGCGCCACAAGCTTGCGGTGTCGGAGCTCAGCGAGCTCGCCCACGGCACGTTCCGCAACGTCATCGACGAGGTCGACCCGCTCGACGAGCAGCGCATCCGGCGCGTGGTGTTCTGCAGCGGCAAGGTCTACTTCGATCTGCTCGAACAACGCCGGGCCGACGGCACCGATGATGTTGCCATCGTGCGACTCGAGCAGCTCTACCCGTTCCCCGCCGACGACTACGAGGCCGTGCTCGACCGCTACCAGAATGCTCGCGAGATCGTCTGGTGCCAGGAGGAGCCGCAGAACCAAGGCGCCTGGTACCAGATCCGCCACCGGCTGCAGGAGCGCCTGTCACCGGCCGACGTGCTGCTATACGCCGGCCGCGCGGGCGCAGCCGCACCGGCGGTCGGCATTTATCAAGTGCACGTTGAGCAACAGCACACGCTCGTCAATGCCGCGCTGCACGCGGCCGCGGCGGCCGACACCGCCCATGAGGCCGTGCGCGTCACGGCCGCTTCGGGCACGCTTCCCGGCACGAAAGGCCTCAGGAAGACCTCATGACGATCGAAGTGCGTGTCCCGCAGTTGCCGGAGTCGGTGGCCGACGCAACTCTTGTGGCCTGGCACAAGCAGCCGGGGGAAGCAGTCGCTCGCGACGAGAACCTCGCCGACCTCGAAACCGATAAGGTGGTGCTCGAGGTGCCGGCGCCGGCGGCCGGGGTGCTCAAAGAGGTCAAAGTCGCGGCCGGGGCGACCGTGACTGGCGGGGCGCTGCTGGCGCTGATCGAGGAAGGCGCAGCG
>DATNHZ010000046.1:0-2903 GCA_035604655.1 Steroidobacteraceae bacterium
AACGTCGCGATCGGCCAGGCCAAGGGCGAGTTTGCGACCGGGATAGACGATGACGACCTGATGCTGCCGGGCCGCGTCGCCGCACTTGTCGCTGCGCATCAGGAACGATACGCATTGGTCTGCAGCGGATTCTTCCACGAGCGGGGCGGCTGGCGCAGGCCCGTATTCCCCGAGCCGCGCACGATCGCGCTGACCGAGCTCCTGCACTACAACCTGGTGGGCAACCAGGCGCTCGTGCGCACGGACCGTCTGTGCGCGGTCGGCGGCTACGACGAGTCCTTGGTCGCGTGCCAGGACTACGACCTGTGGACCCGGCTGGTTGTGCGCTATGGTCCGGCGCTCCGCATCGGCGGGCCCAGCTACGTGTTCCGCGAGACTGCCGAGGCCGACAGCATCACGCGCTCGCCGCGCGCGCTGGAAGGAGCGCGACAGTATGCCCACAAGCACGCCCGGCTGATGACGCCAGCGCATATGAGGAGCCAGCAGCTGCTGCAGGCCATCGCCGGCCGAGAGCGCATCGGGGCACGCGACCTGGCGCGCCTCTACGCCACTCCGACGGCCGGGTTGCTGTTGCGCTACTGGGCGGCGACGAACCTTCCTGTCAGCCGTGCTCTGCGTGAACTCTGGCGCGGCGGGCGCTGGTCCCTCGGCCCGGGGGACTGACGAGGGGCAGCCAGCGCTTGTCTGCACGTGCAGCAAGGACCGCGCCCGCCAGGACGGCGCCGCGCCGCAGCGGGCGTTGGTAATGCGCGCGACCCCGCGACCGCTGAACTCGGAAACATGTTAGATTTTCGGCTAGCAACGCCTGCGAGCGGCGGGCCACTCAAACACGCTACCATCCTGACGCCCGCCCCGGAGCCCCGCCTTCCTGCATGATTCGCCACGACGTCATCGTCATCGGCGCGGGCCACAATGGACTGACGAGCGCCGCGTTTCTCGCCAAGGCGGGCCTCAAGGTCCTAGTACTCGAGAAGAACGCCTGGATCGGCGGCGCCGCCGTCAGCCGCGAGCTTTACCCGAACTGGATCTATTCGAACTGCTCTTACGTTTCGAGCCTGCTGCGGCCCGAGATCTACCGCGGGCTCGAGCTCTCGCGGCATGGGCTGCAGATCGTGCCCTACGGCGGCGGGGTCACCTTCACGAGCGATGGCGACGTGCTCGGCGGCTATGTCGACAAGGAGGTCCGGCGACGGGAGATCGCGCGCTACAGCGCCCGCGATGCCGACGCGTACCTACGGTATGGGCGCGACGTGATGCGCCAGTGCCGCTTGGTCCGCGCGCTGTTGATGCGTACGCCGCCCGACCCGACTTCGCTCAAGCCTCGCGACATCAGGGAGATGCTGTACGTCGGTCGCGAGTTCGCCAAGCTCGGCGAAGCCGCGATCTACGACACGATCCGTTTTCACACAATGAGCATCGCCGACTACCTTGGCGAGTACTTCGAATCAGACGTCGTCAAGGCGACCTTTGCCGGCAGCGGCATCATCGGCACGGCACTCGGTGTGCAGTCGCCGGGAACGGCCTACGTGCTGCTGCACCACTACATGGGTGATGTCGACGGGCAGATGGGCGCATGGGGCTTTGCACGCGGCGGCATGGGTGCGGTGTCGAACGCGCTCGCCCGCGCTGTCGCGGCCTATGGGGGCGAGATCAGGGTATCGGCGCCCGTGGCGCGGATCACCGTGCGCGGCGGGCGAGTCGGCGGGGTGGCACTCGACAATGGCGATGAGTATCAGGCGTCGGTCGTCCTCTCGGGACTCGATCCGAAACGCACGTTTCTGAAGCTGATGGACGCACGCGATCTTGATCCGGCACTCGTCAAGCGCGCGCGCGACTTCAAGATCCGCGGCTCCTCCGGCAAACTCAACATCGCGCTCGACGGCCGGCCGTCCTTCCCGGCACTCGGAGCAGCGAATCCGCTGTTGGCGGGCGACATGCACTTCCTCGATTCGCTTGAGCGCTACGAGCGAGCCTACGACGATTGGAAGCGGGGAACGTGGTCGAAGGACCCGTATCTCGACCTGCTGCTGCCTTCGATGACCGATCCGACGATGGCTCCGCCGGGAAAGCACTTCATGTCGGTATTCGTGCAATACGTGCCACCGAAGCTCGAAGGGCGCGACTGGACCGACGCGGATCGGGACGCCTTCCGGAAGACCGTCTTTGCGCAGATCTCGCGCTACAGCCCGGACTTCGAGAAGCTCGTATTGCATGCCGAGGTCAGAACCCCGAAGGAGCTTGAAGCCGAGGTCGGGCTGACCGAGGGCAATATCTTCCAGGGGGAACTCACGTTCGATCAGTTGCTGTTCAATCGACCGTTTCCCGGCTTTGCCCAGTACCGGGGCCCGATCCGCGGCATGTACCTGTGCGGCTCGGCGACCCACCCTGGCGGCGGCGTCATGGCCGCACCCGGCGCCAATGCCGCACGCGAGGTGCTGATGGACCTGAAGCGCACCAACACGGTGCCGGACGGATGGAGCGATGACTGACGCCGGTCGCACGGTCGTGATCGGCGCGGGCCACAACGGCCTCGTCTGCGCTGCGTATCTCGCCAGGGCGGGGCGCGAGGTACTAGTCCTCGAGGCCAGTCACCAGGTGGGCGGCGCTGCCGTGACGCGCGAACTCGTGCGCGGATTCAAGGGCCCGGCGGTCGCGCATCTGCTGTACCTGCTCGATCCCGTCGTACAGCAGGACCTCGGCCTGGCAGCTCACGGCTTGGCATTCGTAAAGCCATCGCTCAAGACCATTGCGCTCAACGAGGCCGGGGAACCGCTGGTGCTCGACGGCAACCAGATCGCGAGCGGCCCGGTCAGCTCCGCCGACCGTACCGCCTACACAGGCTTCATCGACCGGATGCGTCGCTTCGCGGCCGTGCTCGGCCGTCAGCACGGCCGGATCCCCCC
>DATNHZ010000047.1:0-3684 GCA_035604655.1 Steroidobacteraceae bacterium
CGCTCGGCTGGGCGCTCGGGCGTTACCGCTTCGAGCGCTACCGCAAGCCTCCCATAGCGACGCCGCTTCCCGCGCTCGTGATGCCGGCAAACGTCGACGCCGAGCTCGTACGGCGTCTCGTCGAGGCAGAATTCTTGGCGCGGGACCTGATCAACACGCCGGCCGCGGACCTCGGCCCGGCGGAGCTCGCCGCGGCCGTCGCAGCCGTCGCGAGTCGCTACGGCGCCGAGTTCCGGCAGATCGTCGGCGAGCAGCTCCTCACTGAGGGCTTCCCGGCGATCCACGCGGTCGGCCGTGCTGCCGCCGGTCCGCCCCGGCTCATCGATCTGCGCTGGGGCAGCGCCGGCCCGCGCGTCACGCTCGTCGGGAAGGGCGTGTGCTTCGACAGCGGCGGCCTCGACCTGAAGCCGGCGAGCGGCATGCTGCTGATGAAGAAGGACATGGGCGGGGCCGCCTGTGCGCTCGCGCTCGCCCAGGCGGTGATGGACGCGCAACTGAAGCTGCGCCTGAGGCTGCTGGTCCCCGCCGTCGAGAACAGCGTCGCCGGCAACGCCTACCGGCCGGGCGACGTGCTCGCGACCCGCAAGGGACTCACGGTCGAGGTCGGCAACACCGACGCCGAGGGGCGCCTGGTGCTCGCCGACGCCCTCGCACTCGCCGACGAGGAGCGCCCCGATCTGCTGATCGACCTCGCGACGCTGACCGGCGCGGCGCGCGTCGCGCTCGGGCCCGAGCTGCCGGCGCTGTACGCCGGAAGCGACGCGCTCGCCCTCGAGCTCGTCGCGAGCGCGCGCCAGGCCTCAGATCCGGTGTGGCACATGCCACTGTGGGCCGGGTACGAGGACGAGTTCGCCTCGAAGGTGGCCGACCTGTCAAACGTGTCCGCCTCGCCGCTCGCCGGCTCGATCATCGCCGCGCTTTTCTTGCGGCGGTTCGTCGCCGAGACGACCCCGTGGCTGCACCTCGATCTGTATGCGTGGAACGGCAAGGACCGCCCCGGCCGGCCGGTCGGGGCGGAGGCGCAGACGGTGCGCGCACTGTATGGAATGCTGGCCGCGCGCTACGCTGCCTGACGCGGGATGACCCACCTCAAGCCCCGGCACCTCGCATTCCTGGTGCTGATCAACCTGATCTGGGGTTTCAACCTGATCGCGAGCGAGGCGGGGGTCAGCCACTTTCCGCCGATTTTCTTCACAGCGCTCAGGTTCACGCTGCTCGCAGCGCTGCTGCTGCCGTTCCTCCGCTGGCACCCCGGACGCATGCAGCGCCTGCTGGTCGCGGCCGCGCTATCGGGCGGCGTGCAGTACGCAATCCTGCTGATCGGCATTCACCTGACCGCGCAGGTGAGTTCCGTCGCGATCGCCAGCCAGCTCGGCGTGCCGTTCACGACGCTGATCTCGGTGCTGTTTCTCGGCGAGGTGATCCACTGGCGGCGCGGCCTCGGAATACTGCTCGCCTTCGTCGGCGTCGGGCTGATTGCGTTCCAGCCGGAGCTGTTCGCGCATCGCACGGGACTCGCGCTCGTGGTCGCCTCGGCGCTGATCGGCGCTTTCGGGCTCGTGGCCGTCAAAGCGCTCGGTGCGAGCCTGCGGCCGCTCGAGCTGCAGGCCTGGTTCGCGATCAGCGGCCTGCCGGCGCTGTGGCTGCTGACGTTCTGGCTCGAGGACGGGCAGGGAGCGGCGGTCGCGAGCGCGGGGCTCACCGACTGGGGCGCGCTCTTCTACACGGTGGTCATTGCGAGCCTCGTGGCGCACACCGGCTACTACTGGCTCATTCGTCACTATCCGGTCACAAGCCTCTCGCCGCTGACCACGCTGTCGCCGCTGTTCGGCGTCGGGTTCGGCGTGCTGATCTACGGCGATCCGCTGACGGCGCGTCTGGTGTTCGGGGGGCTGCTGACCCTGACCGGCGTCACGATCATCGCGCTGCGCGAGCGGCGCCTGGTCGACGCTGGCTCGTGAGCCGCCGGGGAGGTGGCCCGGGCGGGCCGCGCCCGTCACAATAGCGAGGCGGCGCCGCGCCGCGCCACGATTACCGCCCCATGCCGCGTACCAAGCCGCCGTACGACTCCCGCGAGCATTCCCGTCTGGTCGTTGACGGTGTCAGCCAGACGCCGAGCCGGGCAATGCTCCGCGCCGTCGGCTACCGCGACGAGGACTTCACCAAGCCCTCCATCGGCATCGCGACGACCTGGTCGAACATTACCCCGTGCAACGTCCACCTCGACGGGCTCGCGGTCGCTGCCGCCGGCGCGGCGGACCTCGCCGGTGGCAAGAGCCGGATCTTCAACACGATCACGGTCTCGGACGGCATCTCGATGGGCTCGCCGGGCATGCGCTACTCGCTGGTATCGCGCGAGGTCATCGCCGACTCGATCGAAACCGTTGCCGGAGCGCAGGGCTTCGATGCGCTGGTGGCGATCGGCGGTTGCGACAAGAACATGCCGGGGTGCCTGATGGCGATCGCCCGGCTCGACCGCCCGGCGGTGTTCGTCTACGGCGGCACCATCCGGCCTGGCGCCCGCCGCCGCGACATCGTCTCGGTGTTCGAGGCGGTCGGCGGCCACGCCCGCGGCACGGTGACGGACGCGCGTCTCAAGGAAGTCGAGTGCACGGCGATCCCGGGACCCGGCAGCTGCGGCGGCATGTACACCGCCAACACCATGGCCTCGGCGATCGAGGCGCTGGGCATGAGCCTGCCGAACAGCTCGGCCCAGGAGGCGGTCTCGCCCACCAAGCTCGAGGACTGCCGGCGTGCCGGCGAGGCTGCCGTGAGGCTCGTCAAGACCGGGCTGCGCCCGTCGATGATCCTGACCCGCCAGGCTTTCGAGAACGCGATCACCACCGTGATCGCGCTCGGCGGATCGACCAACGCCGTGCTCCATCTGCTCGCAATCGCGCACGCGGCAGGCGTCAGGCTCGGGCTCGATGATTTCACACGCATCGGGCGCCGGGTGCCGGTACTCGCCGACCTGAAGCCGAGCGGCAGGTACCTGATGTCGGAGCTGATCGCGATCGGCGGCATCCGGCCGCTGATGAAGGCGCTGCTCGATGAGGGCCTGCTGCACGGCACGTGCCTGACCGTCACCGGCGGCACGCTGGCCGAGAGCCTCGCGGAGACGCCGCCCTATCCCGCGGGGCAGCGCGTGGTCCGTGGGTTCGAAGATCCGATCAAGGCCTCGAGCCATCTGGTCGTGCTCTACGGGAATCTCGCCGAGGAAGGCGCGGTGGCGAAGATCACCGGCAAGGAAGGTGAACGCTTTGCAGGCCCGGCGCGGGTGTTCGAGTCGGAGGAGGCGAGCCTCGCCGCCATCCTCGACGGCACCGTGCAGGCGGGCGAGGTCCTCGTGATCCGCTATGAGGGGCCGAGGGGCGGGCCCGGGATGCGGGAGATGCTGAGTCCGACGGCGGCGATCAGCGGCAAGGGGCTCGGCGGCAAGGTCGCGCTGATCACCGATGGACGGTTCTCCGGAGGCAGTCACGGGTTCGTCGTCGGTCACGTGTCGCCGGAGGCGGCGGTCGGCGGCACGCTCGCGCTGGTGCGCAGCGGGGACCGGATTTCGATCGACGCCGGCAAGCGCACGCTGACGCTCGAGGTCAGCGCGACCGAGCTGAAGCGTCGCCGCGCGGCATGGCGGGCGCCACCCGCCTATGCGACGCGCGGCGTGCTCGCGAAGTATGTCCG
>DATNHZ010000048.1:0-3326 GCA_035604655.1 Steroidobacteraceae bacterium
CCGTCCGGCGCGCGTGCTTCGATGACAAGGCCCGTACCCAGCCGGTCGACGCCTTGCGAATGCAGGGAATTCACCTGGATCCGGTTGCGACCCGCGAGCCGCGCGAGCACGCCCCCCGGGGTGAGTTCGACGTCGTGTGCCGGCGCGTATTGGGCCTCGAGCGGCTGGGTCGCGTCTTCCTTGTGCATCAGCAGTCCCGGCACCTCGTGCAGCTTCTGGTGCAGCGTCCCGCCGTAGGCGACATTGAGCTCCTGGAACCCCCGGCAGATCGCGAGCAACGGCAGCCCCGCGGCCACGGTGCGCGGAATCAGCGGCAGCGTCGTCGCATCGCGCTCCGGGTCATGCCAGGTACCGGGCGCACTCGCGGGGCCGTCGTAGTGATGCGGCTCGACGTTCGAGGGGCTGCCGGTCAGCAACACGCCGTCGCAACGCTCCAGTAGCACCTCGAACTCAAGCTGCTCGCCGAATGCCGGCACGATCAGCGGCAGCGCATCGGCCGCCTCGGCGAGCGCCTTGAGGTACTTTTCCCCAACGCAATGGAACCAGTGGCTGCCCAACAGCCTGCGGTCGGCCGGTACGCCGATGATGGGTTTGCGCGCGCGCATGTTAATTATATTGAACAGTTGCCCGATTCAGCCGGGCCGCTGGACCGCATGGATTTAACCACACCGGAGGCGCCGCCGTCGCCACCCCGATTGACAGATGTGGCCTCGAACGAGCCTTTTATTCCGCCTGTTGCGGCGCACATGCGGGTCCGAGCGTGGATTGTGGCGGCATCCCTCGCTGACCCGTCCAATTGCGCGGCTAACAAAATCTTAAACGCCACACTTGACAGGCGGCACGACATCCGGGCGACTCCCCGATCGGCGCCGATCGCCTCACACGCCCGCAACCGGCGAGCTCGTGCCGCGGCGTTAGGCCTGCGTTCGGCGCAGCACGAAGCAGTGGTGTATGCGCGGGCTGCGCTCGAAGTCCTTCGGGATCGTCGCGCGCGAGATGTCATCGATCGAAAGTCCCGGCAACGCACCGGCGTCGATGACAAAGCGCCCGAAATTCGTCGAAAACACGAGCACTCCGGCCGGCGCCAGCAGCCGCGCAGTCGCGGTCAGCAGCCCGACGTGATCGCGCTGCACGTCGAGCGTGCCCACCATCTTCTTGGAATTGGAAAACGTCGGTGGATCCAGGAACACGACGTCCCAGCCACCAGCAGGCGCGCCCGGCAGCCATTCGAGCACATCGGCCTGCGTGAGCACGTGCTCGCGCCCGGTGAAGCCGTTGAGCCGGAGATTGCGGCCCGCCCAGTCGAGGTAACCGCGCGACAGGTCTACCGTCGTGGTCGATGCGGCCCCGCCGGCGGCCGCATACACCGTCGCGGTTCCCGTGTAGCCGAACAGGTTCAGGAACCGGCGGCCGGCGGCGAGCTCGCGCAGCTTCGCACGGGTCAGCCGGTGATCCAGAAAGAGCCCCGTGTCGAGGTAATCATCGAAGTTGACCAGGAACCGCAGGCCGCCTTCGGCGACCTCGTGAAAGTCCTGCTCGGCGGCGAGCTTCGGGTACTGGGCGGTGCCGCGCTGGCGGCGGCGGGTGCGGAACCAAATCCTTTCGTCTGCGAGTGCCAACACGTCGGGCAGGACGGCGACCGCCTCCGCACGTCGCGTCCGCACCTTGTGTTCGTCGACCGACGGCGGCGCGGCGTACTCCTGGACGCAGGCGTAGCGCTCACCATTACCGTAGATGTCGATCGCGAAAGCATACTCGGGCATATCGGCGTCGTAGGCGCGCCAGCAGCTGATTGCCTCGCGCCGCGCCCACCTGCCGAGCGACTCGAGATTCTTGCGCAGCCGGTTGGCAAACATTTTCGCACCCGCCGCCTCGCGGCGCGCCGGATCGACCGGCGGCAGGCGGCCGGGACGACGCTCGCGCGTGTAGTGCTCCGGCGCGACTTCGAACCGCAGCAAGCGCACCTCGATCGGCCCGTTGAACAGGCGGTGAGTGCGCCGCGCCTCGAGCTTCAGCTCCCGCCCGAGCGCCGGATTACCGGTCAGCACTGCCGCATGCCAGCCGCCGAAGTGCTCCCGCAGCACCCGGCCGAGCTCCGCGTACAGCGTGCGCAGCGCATCAAGCTCGCCGAGCCGCTCGCCATAGGGGGGATTGACGAGCAGCAGGCCGCGCGGGGACGGCGCCCGGACCTGCGCCAGCGCCCGCTGCTCGATTTGCACGAGTTCGCCGACGCCGGCGGCCGTGGCAGCCGCGCGGGCGGCGTCCACCGCCCGGGCATCGTGATCACTGCCGAAGATGCGCCCGCGGGCCCAGCCAGAGGCGTTGGAACGTTCGACCGCTTCGCGGCGCAACGCGTCCCAGACACCGGCATCGTGCCCCGCCCACCCGAGGAACCCGAAGTAGTCCCGCGTAAGTCCCGGTGCCCAGTCGCCGGCGACGAGCGCCGCCTCGACCGGCAGCGTCCCGGAGCCGCACATCGGATCGAGAAACGACCCGCCGCCGGCGGCGATCGCGGGCCAGCCTGAGCGCAACAGCAGCGCCGCTGCGAGGTTCTCCTTGAGCGGCGCCGCGACGCCGGCCCCGCGCCAGCCCCGCCGATGCAGGCTGTCACCGGACAGGTCGATTGCGAACACTGCGTGGTCCCGCGCGAGGCGCACAGTGACGCGCACGCTCGGCCGGACGGTGTCGATATCCGGCCGCGCGCCGCGCCGCTCGCGCAGCTGGTCGACGATCGCATCTTTGACCTTCAGGGCGCCGTAGTGCGTGTGGGTGATAGCCGACCGGGTCGCGTCGAAATCAACCGCCAGCGTCGCCGCCGGCGCGATGTGCAGCGACCAGTCGATTTCCCGCGCAGCCGCGTACAGGGCCTCGGGAGTCGACACCGGTGCCTCGGCGAGCTTTAAGAGCACGCGGCTCGCCACCCGCGACCACAAGCATGTCCAGTAGCCGAGGGCGAGCGCGCCGGTGAACATCACCCCCCAGGGGCGCTCATGGCAGTTACTCGCCCCCGCGACCGCGAGCTCGGCGGCCAGCAGGTCGGCGGCACCCATCGGGGCCGTAGCGAGAAACTCGGGCATCAGTCGAGCGGCACGATGCGGGCGACGCCGGGTGCGGCGAGGAAACGCTTCAGTATCCGGTAAACGTCCGGGTCGAATGCCTGCGCGTCGGCATCGAGTCCCTCGGCGGCGTCCGGCTCACGCACGGTGCCGAGATAGCGCCAGCCCGACAGCACGTGCAGGTCCTCCTCGCCGCGCCAGTCGCGCTCCGCAACCAGAACGCGGCCCCGGAATGGCCACGGCTTCAATCGCAGGGCGGCGAGCGCGAGA
>DATNHZ010000049.1:0-2470 GCA_035604655.1 Steroidobacteraceae bacterium
TCGCGCCGCTCGGGTTGCCGGGCGAGCACAGGTAGAGGAGTGCGCAGCGCCGCCACAGGGCGTCCGGCACGGCCGCCAGCTCCGGTACGAAGCGGTTGGCGGCCGTGGTGTCGAGGAAGCACGGTTCGGCGCCCGCGAGCAGCGCCGCGCCTTCGTAAATCTGGTAGCAGGGGTTCGGCATTGCGACCAGGGCGTGCGCGGCCGGATCGACGATGGTCTGCGCGAACGCGAACAGCGCCTCGCGCGTGCCGTTGACCGGCAGGATCATCGTGTCGGGATCGAGGCTGCCACCGAGCGCGAACCGCCGGTCGAGCCAGTGCGCGGCCGAGCGGCGGAACTCCGGCAGCCCAGCGGTCGCGGGGTAGGTGCCGAGCGCGCCGAGCGCCCCGATCAGCGCCTCGACGGCCAATGCCGGCGGCGAATGCTTCGGCTCCCCGACCGAGAGCGGGATGTGCTTGAGGGTCGCGGGCGGGGAGATTCCCGCAAGCAGCCGCGCGAGGCGCTCGAACGGATAGGAGCGGAGACGGTCTAGGCCCGGGTGCATTGCGGGGCTGCGGGTTCAGGCGCGGCGATCGAGCGCGCCGATGAGCGCCGCCTCGACCCGCGCGCGGGCCGCCGCATCGAGCGGCCGGTCGTCGGAATCGGCGATGTAGAACACATCCTCGGCGCGCTCGCCCACCGTCACGATCCGCGCGCCGTGCAGCGCGACTTTCTCGCGGATGAACACCTTGCCGACTTCCGACAGCAGTCCCGGACGGTCGGAGGCGACGAGCTCGAGGACCGTGCGGCGGTTGCGCTCATCGTCGGCGAAGACGATCTGCGTAGGAGTCATGAACATCCGCACCTGGCGTGGGGCGCGGCGGGTGACGGTGAACGAGGAGCTTGCGTCCTCCCGCAGGCTGCGCCACAACCCCTGCTCGATCTCGTGGATCCGCGAGCGATCGGTGATCGCCCCGCCCGTGTCCTCGAGCACGAGGTAGGTCTCGACCGAGAAGCCGTTCGCGGTCGGCGTGATCCGCGCGTCGAGGATCGTCAGCCCCATCTGATCGAGCACGGCGGTGGCGCGCGCGAAGCTGTGGTGGCGCCGGAGCGTGTAGCTGAAGATCGCCGTCCCGCCGCGGCCGGTCTCCTGGCGCACGGCCACCAGCGGCTCCTCCTCGAATGGATCGCGGTCGGCGAGCAGCCCGGTGTGCCAGGCGATCTCCTCGGCGGTGTGGCGCAGGAAGTAGGCGCCGGTCAGGGTCTTCCAGACACGCTCGACATCCGATTCGGCGACCGAGTCGCGGCGCAGGATCTCGCGGGCCTCGGCCTGCGTCTCGGCAATCAGCTCGTCCTGGTCGATGGGACTCTCGACGCCGCGCCGCAGCGCCCGTCCGGTACGCTCATAGAACTCCTCGAACAGCGATGCCTTCCACGTGTTCCACAGTTTAGGGTTCGTGCCGCGCACGTCGGCGACCGTCAGCACGTACAGGTAGTCGAGGTGAGTGTGATCGCCGACCCGTCGCGCGAACTCGTTGACGACCTCGGGATCGGTGATGTCCTTCTTCTGCGCGGTGATCGACAGCAGCAGGTGGTGGCGCACGAGCCAGGCGACCAGGCGCGCGTCGTACCGCGACAGCCCCTGCTCGAGGCAGAACGCCTCGGCATCCACGGCGCCGAGCTCGGAATGGTCGCCGCCGCGGCCCTTGGCGATGTCGTGGAAGATCGCGGCGAGGTAGGCGAGCTCGGGACGCGGCAGCGTCCGGAACAGCGCCGACATCTTCGGGAACTCGTGATCGAAGCGCGGCAGCGCGAAGCGGCGCAGGTTGCGGACCACGAACAGCGTGTGCGCATCGACCGTGTAGGCATGAAACAGGTCGTACTGCATCCGGCCGACGATGCGGCCGAAGGCCGGGATGTAGCGGCCGAGCACGCCGTACAGGTTCATGCGCCGAAAGCCGCGGGTCACGCCTTCCGGCTCGCGCAGGATCTCGAGGAACAGCCGATGGTGGCGCGGGTTCTGGCGGAACTCCTCGTCGATCAGCCACAGGTGGCGCTGCAGGCTCCTGATGGTCGCCGCGCGCACGCCCTTCAGACCGGGATTTTGCTGCAGCACCTGGAACATCTCGAGAATCGCCGACGGCGAGCGCAGGAACACCTCGTCGCTGACGACTTCGAGGTACTCATTGCGCACCTGGAAGCGGCCGTTCAGCGGCTCGGGGTTCACCGGCGCGGGATTTAGGATCGCCTCGCTGAACAGCTGCAGCAGCATTTCGTTGAGCAGCGAGATGTCCATCACGGTGCGGTAGTAGCGCTGCATGAACTGTTCGACGGCGAGCGTGTAGGTCGCATCCTCGTAGCCGAACTGCCGCGCGAGGCGGATCTGGTGGTCGAACAGCAGCCGGTCCTCGCGCCGGCCAGTCATCACGTGCAGCGCGAAGCGGATCTTCCACAAAAGTGCCTGCGCGGCCTTGAGCTTCCTGAGCTCGAT
>DATNHZ010000050.1:0-5869 GCA_035604655.1 Steroidobacteraceae bacterium
TCGACTCGGTCAGCGTCGACCTGATCTACGGGCTGCCCAAGCAGAACCGCGCCAGCTTCGCCCGCACCCTGGATCTCATCGTCGCGGCGCGGCCCGACCGGATCGCCGCATACAGCTACGCGCACCTGCCGCACATTTTCAAGCCGCAGCGGCAGATCAAAAGTGCGGACCTGATATCGCCCGCTGAAAAACTCGGGCTCCTAGGCCTCACCGTCGAGAGCCTGACCGCGGCCGGGTACGTCTACATCGGCATGGACCACTTCGCGCTGCCGACCGACGAGCTGGTACGTGCGCAGCGTGACGGCACGCTGCAGCGAAACTTCCAGGGGTACTCGACGCGCGCCGAATGCGACCTGGTGGCGCTCGGCGTGAGTTCGATCTCGAAGATCGCAGACACGTACGCGCAAAACGCCAAGACGCTCGCCGAGTACTACCGGCTGATCGATGCCGGGACCCTCGCGGTGCAGCGCGGCGTCGCGCTCGATGACGACGACCGCCTCCGCCGCGACGTGATCCAGCGACTGATGTGCGCCACGCGGCTCGAATTTGCGGCAATCGATGCCGCCCACGGAATCGGCTTCGAGGACTACTTTGCCGCGGAGCTGGCTGCGTTGGCACCTCTTGAGGCGGACGGTCTGGTGGTTCGCGAGGGACGTTCGCTGCGCATCACGGCCTGCGGGCGGCTGCTGATGCGAAACGTCGCGATGGTGTTCGACGCGCACTTGCCGAAAGCTGCACCGCTCGCCGATCAGCCACGGTTCTCGCGGGCGGTCTGAACCCGCCTCAGACAGGCGGCGGTGCTACCAGCAGTTGCGTGCCTTCGGGCGCGACCAGCAGCGCATGCGTTGCTGGGTCGAGCGCGCGCGGCAGCCGGGCCGCAGGCTCCACGCCGATCTCGGCCAAGCGCTCGCGCACAAGCTTCAGGTTATCGGCGCTGAACATCAGCGTCGGTGCGTTGAGCTCGCCGGTCAGATGCAGGCCGAGGTCAAAGGTGTCGCTGGTGAGCGAGACACATGGCCAGGGCTCGCTGCGCTCGGAAGCCGCGACGAATCCCAGTTTCTCCCAGTAGCTGCGCGCGCGCTCAAGGTCGGCCACCGGTATTGCGTACTCCTCGAACCACCCGAGGATCGACAGCTCGGTGTGCGCCGGCGGCGAAAACGTACGCGCTTCGACCAGCCGTACGTGCTGGCCGTGCGGCGCGACGAACCGCGCCTCGTTGAACGCATCATTTCCCAGCACCCGTGATTCGAACTCCACGCCGTCGGCCTCGAGCGACGCGAGGTGCTTTGCAAGATCGGGCAGCACGTAGCTCAGCATCGGCGCATCGAACGGTGCGTCGTGCAAGCCAAGCCGCAGCCGGCCGTCGGTCACGACGGCATAGCGATGTGCCCAGATTTCGCCGACGGTCGCCGACGCGAAGCCGAGCCGCTGGTAGAACTGCCAGGACTCGAGTATTCGCGGGGCGCGCAGCGACACTTCGAGAAACCGGCCGATCATGGCGGTTCAGTCTAGCGCGGCCGCGGGCCTGCCGCCGCACCGAATACCGCCGCCCCCGCCCTGAGTCCGAGCCACGCGGCGAGACCGGTCAGCGCACAGAACGCCGTCACCGGCACAGGCGTCGCCGTCGAGGACACGGACATCGCCTGCACGCACAGGGCACCGAGGATCTGCTGCACGAAGCCGAGCAGCCCGGCAGCCGCCCCGGCGGAGCGCGGAGCGAGCGCGACCGCGCTTGCGGTCAGGCCAGGGAACGACAGCCCCTGCCCGAAGGCGATGAACACCCACGGTGCGAACAGCCAGACCGGCTGCCACATGGCCGCCACCGCCAGCGCCCAGCCCGCGACGGCAAACAGCGCCGAAATCACGATGCCGGCCGTGAGCAGACGGTGAATGCCGGTGGTCGCCGCATAGCGCACCACGTACCAGTTGCCGGCGAAGTAGCCAACCGCGATGCACAGGTACCACAGACCGTACTCGGTCGTCGAATGACCGAGGGCGCCTTTGAATACATATGGCATCAACGCGACAAACACGAAGAACTCCGCGTAGATCGCACCGCCCAGCAGCGCGATCGACGCTTGGAGCACCTCGCGCAGGCTGCGACCATGACCGGCTGAACGAGTTTCCGGCAAGAACGCCCAGGTGGCCCACCAGATGGGCACCGCCGCGACGCCGAGGAACACGAACACCGATCGCCAGCCGGCCGCCGCGGCGAGCGCCCCGCCGGCGGCCGGCGCGAGCGAGTTCGCGAGCAGCATGATCATCGTCAGGTAGGCGATCATCCGCGCCATCCGCTCGCGGTCGAACAGGTCGGCGATGGTCGCACGCGCAACGGTGACGCCGGCCGACGAGCCGATCGCCTGGATCACCCGGCCAAGCGTCAGCCACCCGATCGACGGCGATAACAGCGCGAGTGCCGAGCCCGCGACATTGACGCCGAGGCCGGCCAAGATCACCGGCCGCCGCCCGAGGTGGTCCGACAGCGGCCCCCATGTCAGCAGCCCGATCGCGAACGCAATGAGCGGCGCGCTGACGGTCGTGCTCGCGGAGGCGACGCTGACGCCGAACTCGGCCTGGACGAGCGGCAGCACCGGCAGGTAAATGTTGAGCGCGACCGGGCCCGCCGCCGTGACGGCTGCGAGGAGTCCAAGCAGCGCGCGCTCGGAGAGCGCAGGCCGCGTCAAGGCACGATGCCCCCGACGCAGAGGTACTTGAGCTCGGTGTAGTCGAGAATGCCGTACTTCGACCCTTCGCGGCCGATGCCCGACTCCTTCCAGCCGCCGAACGGCGCCTCCTCGGTCGAGATGATCCCGGTATTCAGGCCGACGATGCCGTACTGGAGTCCTTCGGTGACGCGCCACGAGCGGGCGAGGTCGCGCGTGTAGAAGTACGCCGCCAGACCGAACTCCGTGTCGTTCGCCATGCGCAGTGCGTCGGCCTCGGTGTCGAAGCGGAACAGCGGAGCGACCGGTCCGAAGGTTTCCTCGCGCGCAACCTTCATCGTAGCGGTCACGCCGGTCAGTATCGTCGGCTCGAAGAACGTGCCGCCCAGCGGGTGGCGCTTGCCGCCGAGCGCGATCTTCGCGCCTTTCGCCAGCGCGTCGGCGATGTGCTCCTCGACCTTGGCGACTGCCTTGGCGTCGATCAGCGGTCCCTGCTCGGTAGGTCCGTCGAGGCCGGGCCCGACGCGCAGCTTCTTGGTAGCCTCGACGAGCTTCGCGACGAACCGGTCGTAGATGCCGGTCTGCACGAGCAGCCGGTTGGCGCACACACACGTCTGGCCCGTATTGCGGTACTTGCTCGCCAACGCGCCGGTGACCGCGGCGTCGAGGTCCGCGTCGTCGAACACGATGAACGGCGCGTTGCCGCCGAGCTCGAGCGAGATCTTCTTGACGGTGCTCGCGCACTGCGACATCAGGAGCTTGCCGATCTCGGTGGAGCCGGTGAACGTAATCTTCGCCACCAGCGGGTTCGAGGTGAGTTCCCCCCCCACCAGCGCGGCCTTGCCGGTCACGACGTTGAACACGCCCGGTGGAAATCCGGCGCGCGCGGCGAGCTCGGCCTGCGCGAGTGCCGACAACGGCGTCGACTCGGCCGGCTTGACGACGATTGTGCAGCCCGCGGCGAGCGCTGCGCCGGCCTTGCGCGTGATCATCGCAGCCGGGAAATTCCACGGCGTGATCGCACCCACGACGCCGAGCGGCTGGCGCAGCGCCAGCAGCCGCTTGTCAGCGAACGGCGACGGGATGACATCGCCATACAGCCGGCGGCCTTCCTCGCCGAACCACTCGTAGAAGGAGGCCGCATAGCCCACCTCGCCCTTGGCCTCGGCGAGCGGCTTGCCCTGCTCGGCGGTCATCAGGCGTCCAAGGTCCTCGGTGTTCGCGACCATCAGGTCGGCGAGGCGCCGCAGCAGCTTGCCACGCTCCTTGGCCGACTTTGCGGCCCACGCCGGAAACGCCGCGCGCGCAGCCTGGATCGCGCGGCGGGTCTCGGCCGCGCCGCAGCGCGGTACGGTGGCGAGAACCGCTCCGCTCGCGGGATCGCGGACTTCGACCTTGGCGCCGTCATCGGCGTCGACCCAGCCGCCAGCGATGTAGCACTGCTGCCGCAGCAGCGAGGAATCGGACAATGCGAAGCGCTTGCTCATGGATGTGTCACCGTGAAATGCCAACCCGCAGGCGCAGCGCCTGCCGGTCCGGTCCGCCGATCAGCCGACGTGCCGGTGGAAAAAATCGAGCGACCGCCCGAGCGCGAGCTGTGCGCTCGCTGCGTCGTACGAAGCCCGGTCGGAACAGTTGAACCCGTGTGCCGCCGGGTACATGTAGTAGTGTCCCAGCGGATAAGCCTTCTTGACCTTCTCGACGTCACTGAGCGGAATGTGGGTGTCCCGATCGCCGAAATGGAACATCATCGGGCAGCGCGGCGTGCGCTCGAGCAGCTGCGTCAGCCCGCCACCGTAATAGGCGACGCTCGCGGCGATCGACAGGTGGCATGCGGCGACGTAAGTCATCGTGCCGCCCCAGCAGTAGCCAACCATGCCGACCTTGCCGGCCGCGGCGACGGCATCGATCGCGGCCTTCAGGTCGAGCAGGGTCTGCTCGCGTTTCAATGACTGCATCAGCGCCCGGCCCGCGGGACTGTCGGCGTAGGGGATGTCAGCCCGCCGCTGCACCCGGTCGAAAAGCGCCGGCGCGATCGCGAGGTACCCCGCCGTTGCGTATTCCCGGGCGACGTTCTCGATGTGGCGCGTGACGCCGAAGATCTCCTGCACGACGACGATGCCGCCGCGCGCCTTGCCTCCCGGCGCGACACGCCAGGCGTCGAGCACATGGCCATCGGCAGCCTTCAGCTGGATGGTCACCGACGTGGGCTGGGTCATGAACGCGCTCGATGCTGGCACGGCCTGCCGGGCCGCGAGACCGGTATTTTGCTCGACCGGAGCGGCCGGCACCACCGTGCGCTGACAGCCGTCAGCGCCAGGCCTTGACGACCCGCTGGTCGATCGCGCCGAACAGGCCGTGGCCGTGACTGTCCTGCATTTCGATGCGCACCCGGTCGCCGAACTTCAGGAACGGCGTGCGCGGCGTCCCGAATTCGATTTGCTCGAGCATGCGCCGCTCGGCAACACACGCCGAGCCCCGGGACCGGTCGCGATTCGACACGGTTCCCGACCCAACGATGGTACCGGCACGAAGATTGCGGGTCTTGGCGCAGTGCGCCACCAGCTCGGCGAAGTCGAAGGTCATATCGACACCGGCATCGGGGGCGCCGAATAGCGCGCCGTTGAGGTGGATACTGAGCGGCAGCTTGAGCTTCGCCCCGTCCCACGCCGTGCCGAGCTCGTCCGGCGTCACGGCCACTGGCGAGAAGGAAGTTGCCGGCTTCGACTGGTAGAAGCCGAAGCCCTTCGCGAGCTCGGCGGGGATCAGGTTTCGCAGGCTCCAATCGTTCGCCAGCATCACGAGGCGGATGTCGCCGCGGCTGCGAACGTCAGCGGCCGTCGAGGCCATCGGCACGTCGCCGACGATGACCGCGACCTCGGCTTCGAAGTCGATGCCGAATTCCTCGCTGGTAAACGGCGCATCGTCGGTCGGGCCGAGAAAATCGTCGGAGCCGCCCTGGTAGACGAGCGGATCGGTCCAGAACGAGGATGGCAGCTCGGCGCCACGGGCTTTGCGGACGAGCTCGACGTGATTGACGTAGGCCGACCCGTCGACCCAATGATAGGCACGCGGCAGTGGTGCCGCGCATGCGGACGGGTCGAAGTCGGTCACTTGTTTCGCCTGGTGGGCCTCGAGCGTGACTGCAAGGTCGCGCAGCCGCGGTGCGAGGCGCGGCCAATCGTCGAGTACGTCCTGCAGTACCG
>DATNHZ010000051.1:0-43763 GCA_035604655.1 Steroidobacteraceae bacterium
ACAGCGCAATCACCGCGCCACCGAGCGAGAGGGGCAGCGCCGACAGAATCGTCAGCGGCTGGAATACGCGCGCGAACAACAGCACCAGCACCGCAAACACCATCAGCACGCCGGCCGCGATCGCAAGCGCAAAGTTCTGCATCATCTCCTGCATGAACTCGAAGTTGCCCACCGGCACGATATGCACGCCCTGCGGCAGGTTCTTGATCGCGGGCAGCGCATCGATCTCCTTCTGGGCATCACCGAGCCCGACGCCGGGCCTCAGGTCCGCGTCGACGAACAGGCGCCGGCTCTGATTGTAGCGGCGCACGGCGGCCGGTCCTTCGCCGAAGCTGATGTCGGCGACTGCTTTGAGCGGTACCGATTGGCCGCCCGCTGTCGGAACGGGGAGATTCTCGATCGTCGCCAGGTCCTGGCGCGAGGACTCCCGCAGGCTCACCCGGATCGGCACCTGGCGATCGGCGGCCGAGAATTTCGCGTCGTTCTGTTCCAGGTCGCCGATCGTGGCGATCCGGATCGTCTGGCTGATTGCCTGGACCGTGACGCCGAGCTCGGCCGCGAGGTCGAGCCGCGGCCTGATCAGCAGTTCCGGGCGCGCCAGGTCGCCTTTTATTTCCGGGTCGCGCACGTCCTTGAGCGTGCGCAGCTGCGCGACGGCGTTGCGCGCCGCGGCCTCGAGCACTTCCGGATCATCGCCGGTGAAGTAGAGCGTGACGGGTCGGTCGCCGAATCCGGTCTGCGACACGACAGAGACGTGCGCATCCGGGATCTTGCGCAGTTCCGGTGCCAGCCGGTCCTCCCACTGCTGCTGACTGAGCTGGCGCTCCTTGCGGGGCTTGAGCGCGACGAAGACCGAACCCCCGCGGACCGTTCCGTCGTCGCCATCACCGATCGACTCGAGGATGTCGGTGACGTCGGGGTACTTGCGGACGATCGCCGCTACCCGCGCCGACAGCGCCGCCGTGTCCTCGATCCGCACGCCGGGCGGCAGCTCGAGGCTGATCTGACTGGTGCCGAAGTCGGACGGCGGCATGAAGTCCTTGCGGATCAGCGCGATCCCGACCAGTGACAACGCGAAGAACAGCAGGCCGAGGCCGACAGTCCGCCACGGGTGCCGCGCGGACAAGCGCAGCAGCTCGAGGTAGCGACGCATCACGCGGCCGTCGAGGTGGGCTTTGAACCCGCTGGGCTTAAGCGTGAATGCCGCGACGACCGGCGTGATCAGGCGCGCCACCAGCAGCGAGAAGAACACGGCGGCGGCCACTGTCAGGCCGAACTGCTTGAAGTACTGCCCGGTGAAGCCGCCCATGAAGCTGACCGGCAGGAACACCGCGATGATGGTTGCCGACGTCGCGACCACCGCGAGCCCGATCTCGTCCGCGGCGTCGAGGGCAGCCTGGTAGGGTTTCTTGCCCATGCGGATGTGCCGCACGATGTTTTCGATCTCGACGATCGCATCGTCAACCAGTACGCCGGCCACCAGTGACAGCGCCAGCAGGCTGATGCCGTTGAGCGTGAAATCCATCCATGACATGAAGGCGAAGGTCGGGATCGCCGACAGCGGGATCGCGAGCGCCGAGATCGCGGTCGCGCGCCAGTTCCGCAGGAACAGCCAGACGACGACAACGGCAAGCAGCGAGCCTTCGAGCAGCGCGTCGATGGCGGACCGGAAGCCCTGCCGCGTCGCCTCGACCGTCGTGAACACCAGCGTCATCGTCACGCCCGGGTTCTCGGCGGTTATCTTCTTGAGCTCCTTCTCGACGCGATCGAGGACGGTCACGTCGGAGACGCCGCGCGCGCGTTGCACACCGAAGGTGGTGGCTGGCCGGCCGTTCAGGCGCGAGATCGAGCGCACCTCGGCGGCACCGTCGTGGACCTCGGCAATGTCATCGAGACGTGCGAAGCGGCCGCCAGCGAGCTGGATGCGCGTCGCGCCGAGCTCCTCGGCGGTGCGCGCCCCACCAAGCACGCGGATCGACTGCTCGCCGCCCGCCAGCTGGGAGCGGCCGCCCGGAGCGTTCATGTTCAGCGAGCGCAGCTGCTGGTTCACCTCGACGGCCGTAATGCCGAGCGCCTGGGTGCGCGAAGGGTCCAGCTCGATGCGGATCTCGCGGGTGACTCCGCCGCCGCGGTTGACCTGCGCCACTCCACTGAGGGCCAGCAGGCGCTTGGTGATCGTGTTGTCGACGAACCAGCTCAGCTGCTCGGGCGACAGCGAGGTGCTGCTGACCGCGTAATAGACCATCGCACCGCCGTCGGTGTCGATGCGGCTGACCGTCGGTTCCTGGATCCCTTCCGGCAGCTGGGAGCGGACCCTGGCGACGGCATCGCGAACGTCGCTGACCGCGCGGTCGAGTGGCGTGCCGATCTGGAACTCGATGAACACCAGGGCAGTCCCCTCGGTTGCCCGCGAGGTGACGTTGTGGACGTTGCCGACGCTTGCCACTGCGCCCTCGATCTTCTGCAGCACCTGTGTCTCGATCTCGGTGGGCGCCGCACCCGGCTGCGATACGGTCACCTGGACTCCCGGGTAGGAGACGTCCGGGTTCAGGTTCACCGGCAGGCGGATGAAGGCCACGATGCCGACGAACACCAGCACCATGAACAGCACCAGCGGCGAGACCGGATGCCGTATTGCCCAGGCGGAGATGTTTCTCACGGTGCGGCCTTGGTCTCAAGCTGCACGCGTTCGCCTTCGTGCAGAAACGCCCCGGCCGAGGTGACGATCCGTTCGCTGCCATCGAGGCCGCGGTCGATCACGATCCCCTGCGGCTGCGTCCCGGCGATGTGCACGGGGCGGCGCACGGCGCGCAAGTCCGGACCTACGATGTAGACGAAGTTGACCGCGCCGTCGGAGAGCACCGCGGTCTGCGGGACCACCGGGTGCAGCTCGGTCCCGATCTTGACCTCGCCGCGCGCGAACGCGCCGGGTCTGAGGTCGGGATGGGGCGGCAGCGCCACGCGGACCTCGCCGAGGCGGGTTGCGGGATCGATCACCGCGCTGATGAGCCGTACCGTGCCCGGGAACGGCGCGGCGATGCCGGTCAGATGCACCTCGGCGGTCTGGCCAATCTTCAGTCGCGGCAAGTCCTGCTCCGCGACCTGCGCACGCATCTCGACCTCGCCACCACGTGCGAGCCGGAACAGTGTCGCGCCGCCCGGCATTGCCGTCTGGCCGACTTCGGCAGTGCGCGTCAGCACGATGCCGTCGGACGGCGCACGAATCTCGGTGCGACCGAGACGCGCCTCGGCCTCGGCAAGCTGCGCCTCGGCCGCCTTGACGCGGGCCGAGGACGTCGCAACCTGAGATTGCCTCCGGTCGACCTCTTCCTTCGACAGCGCGCCGACGGACTCGGAGACGGCCGCGGCACGCCGATAATCAGCGGTGGCGAGTGCTGCCTCGGCACGATACTGCTCGAGGCTCGCCCTGAGACTCGCTACCTGGGCCTCGACCACGGCCGGTTCGAGGCGCGCGAGAGCCTGGCCGCGCTTGACCCGATCGCCGCTTTCGACCAGCACCGCCGTGACGCGGCCACCTTCGCCCTCGACGCCGATCGGCATGTCGTAGCGAGCGACGATGCCACCGGTGAAGCTCACGGTCGCTGTGATCGCCGCCTGGCCCGCCGCCTTGACGGTCACGAGCGGCGACTGTTCGTTCGGATCCAACGCCGCAGCATGGCGCGCGGCATTCATCCGAAGCGCAATGATGAGCGCGAGAACGATGAGCACGAGGGCCACGGCCCCGACGGCGATGACGTGGGCACGGCGCCACCACGGCGGCTCGAGACTGTCGGCGTCACGGGAACTGACTGCCGGCTCGCCACGAAACACGGGCGAGTCGAACTGTGGCGCATCGTGCGATTCCGGGCGCGGCGAGGCTTCGTCGTTCACGGTGGGCACTTGTCTTGGCAGGCCTGGGATGCGCGAGTTTACGCGCTCAATTGTGCTAGTCGCGGCCGCACTCGACGAGCTGGTAGTCGGATGCGATGGGCCGTTGCGTGGTCGCTACGTCGCGCGAGTTCCGGGGTGCTGCGGACAAAAAAAGGCGCCGGGAGCGGGGGAAGCTCGACGGCGCCGAGAGTTTCAAGCCACAGGGGGAGTTGAGACTTGCACTGTAATCCAAGCAAGTCCCGTGCCATGTCCTGAACATCAATTAGATCAACAACTTACAGTGCGAACCGAGCGGCTGACGCCCACCATGAGGTGACGTTCGGCGTCACATTCTGACGTCTGGGCCCGGCGGGAGTGGCTCCGCCCGGTCAGGAGCGGGCGGGCTTCACTGGTGGGACGACCATGCACGGGTCATGAGCCGTGCCGAACGCCCGGCACAGCGCCTGGGCTGATTCCCGGCTGAAACCGCCCAGTTGCAGCCGGTACACCTGGTGGCCGTCGGCTGTCCGGGCTGCCGCAATCAGCGGATGGCGCGTGGCGAGATCCGGGTATTTGCGCACGAGGTGCTGCCACGCCGCCGTCGCTGCATGGCTGCCTCGGGCGAAGGCCCCGAGCTGCACGCGAAAACCATGCGTGGAGTCCGGACGATCCGCCGCAGTCACTGCGCCCGCCGCGCCGGCCGGCGGAGTCACGGCAGCCGGTGCAGTCGCCCGGTCGGACGCGCCGGAGGTCGCGGCTGCACCCGGGGCAGGCGATGTCGCACGCGCGATGGCGCCCTTCGCGGTGCCGGCGGCCGCAGCGGGGCCGGCAGATCCAACCGTGGGCGAGGCGCCGCCCGGCGGTGCCTGGCCCGCCGCTTCGGTCGTCGGGGTCGCGGCCAGTCTGAGGTTTGAAATTGCGGCAAGCGCATCGTGCGCGTGCTGACCGGCCGGGTAGCCCCTGAGGTACTGCTGGTAGGCGTCCGGCGTATCGGCAGCGTGTGCCCGCTGCCATTCACGCTCCTCGAGGAGCGTTGCGAGATGCTCGCGGGCCTCGCGCGCGTGCGCGCCGTCGGGATGCAGCCGCAGGTAGTCGTCGAAGGCGACGACGGTGTTGGCGCGCTCCGCGGTCTGGTAGTCACGATCGGCGCCGCAGCCCGCCACCAGCAGCAGGACCAGGCACGCGCAACGACTGATTCCGGCGCCGCGGTGACGCCGCGCAACCGCGGCGCCGGTCGACGACGTCGATACCACGCGTGCGCCAAGGCTGAGTCGCAGCATCGTGACCCCGTCGGTACCACTGGGCGCAGGCATGGACATTAGTATAGTAGCGCGGTGCCAGTCACGGCCCGGACGCGCACCGGCGCGCCGCGCCACAGGAGACCCCGTGTCCGATGCTGCTGCCGGCCATCCACGCCGCCGGTTCTTTGATCGACTACCGGGGACGCCGACGCTGATCGGCGCCGACAGCCGTTTCGAGGGCCAGCTCAGGGTCAGCGGGCCGCTGTCGCTCGGCGGCACGATCATCGGCGATGGCGTCGTCGCCGGGGCGCTGTCAATCGCGGCCGGCGGCCACTGGCAGGGCATGATCGAGGCGCAATCGGCGGTGATCGCCGGCCGTATCACCGGCGATCTGAGGATCGAGGCCAAGCTCGAGATCGGCAAGACGGCCGTCATCCACGGCCGGGTGTGGGGCCAGGTCATTGCGATTGCTGACGGGGCGATCGTCGACGGCGAGATCACCGTGACCGGCGATCAACCGGTCACCCGATTCAAGGAGAAGCGCGGGCCGGCGGATCCCTAGAGTCGGCGGTACAGATGGACGAAGCGATCCGTCTTGCCGCGAATCGCCGGGTCGAATACCAGTTTCGAGCGGTCGTCGGCGGCATTGCGCAGGCCGTCGTAGGTGCTGAGCAGCTTGAAGCCGTGCGACTCGATGTCCTTGATCGCGAACTGCTCGTCGATCCGGTGCAGCGTCTGCGCCGGCGCCTTGCCGCTGCCGGCCACCGCCGAGTGATCGACGATCAGCAGCAGCCCGCCGCGCTTCAGTGCCGCGTGCACTTGACCGAGAAACTGCGAGGCATCGATCCGCGGGAAGTCGTCTTTGTCCTCGTAGTACAAGTCGTGGTACGACATCACGAATAACGCACCGTCGAGCGTCGATTTCCCAAGCTTGAGGTCCTCGTTCGGCACGACCAGACGCTCGACCTGCGGCAGTCGCCCGTCGCGAAACCTGACGCCTTGATCCTCGGCCGCGAACTTGGCGTACGCCGGGTCGTTGACCAGCAGCACGTGGCCGGTTGGCCCCACGAGGTAGGCGAGGATTTCGCTGTAGTAGCCGCCGCCGCCAAACATGTCCGCAATCCGCATGCCCGGCTTGAAGCCCGCGAATGCGAGCACCTCGGTGGGCTTGTCGCGGGCATCGCGCTGCTTGTCCTTGTCGCTGCGCCCTTCGGTCGCGACGGCGCGTTCGTAGACGGACGGTTCCGCGCGCGCCACCGTCGCTGCTGCCGCGGCGCACACGATCAGCAATGCGCCGAGCACGCGGGGTGCAGTCGGGTTTGGCGTTCGGACTCGGGTCAGCATGATGAGGTCCCCTCGCGATGTCGCGGGATCGTGCATCTTGGCCGCGGCCCGGCGTCGTGTGCAACTGCCGCGCCCGTTGCTGGCCGCGGCCGCGGAGCGTTCGGTCGCAGCCAGCGCGGCCCGGGGCACGTCGGGCGCCGGCGACCAAGACCCGCGCCCTCGCCGATGCCCTGCGACGGGCCTTAGCGGCCCGGTCAATCGGCGGCCGCCACCAGCGCCTCGTGGACCTGCCGGTCGGCCCAGCTCTCTCCGGTCAGCGTCTCCAGAAACCCGCAGTGGCCGCCCCTTTGCGTGACCGTGATGCGAAGCGACGGTGGCCGCGCGAGCCGTGCCAGGTCACGCGCCGGAATGATCGGATCATCGAGCGCGGCGATGATGCGCGAAGGCACCTCGAGGCCGGCCAGCCGATCACCGACGATGGCGTAGCCGTTCAGATAGCTGGCGAGATCCGGGAAGTCCGTGTACCTGAGCACCAGATCCTCGGTCATCCGCGTCAGGTTCCGGTGCTCCATCAGCTCGTCGAGATCGTACAGGTCGGGCCACGCCTTGTGCTTGAGCTGCAGCGAGTTCCGCCACTTGAGCACGAAGTAGTTGCGGTAGATCCACGGGCCGCGCTCCAGGCGCTCAAGGGTGTGCTGCGGATCGAGCACCGGGCAGATTGCGATGACCTGGCGGAGCCGAATGCCGGCCGCCGGGGCGCGTACCGCGACCCGCAGTGCGAAGTTGCCACCGAGCGAGTGACCGACGAGCGCCAGCGCCCGATCCGGGTACAGCCCCTGCACCGAGCGCACCGCACCGACGACCTCGGCGATCCGGCACGAGTGAAAAAGCTCTGGATTGAGGTGGTGAGTCGGGCCGTGATCGCGCAGGTTCAGGCGCAAGATCTCAAAGCCGCGCGCATACAGGTACTGCCCGGTCGACAGCACGTACTGCGCTTCGGCGCTGCCTTCCCAGCCGTGCACCAGCAGCACGAGGTTGCGCGCCCCGCCGGGCTGGCCGGCGTAGTGGCCGTGCAGCCGGACCCCGTCACCACAATCGATCAACAGTTCGCGGCTTGCCGCGATCAATTGCGCCGCGCGTCGCGCGACGTATGCCTGCCGCAGCGGGGAGCTCGGCAGCACCGATTGCAGGTGCCGGTTGGCGAGCCAGAATGGCGGCTCGAAAGCAATGACTTCCATCGGCTCAACTTCAGCTGAGGGTGAGCCGCCCACTGCCCGGCAGCGCCTCGACGTAGCGCGAGCCCATCAGCCGTGCGGGCGTGATGGCGCCGGCCGGAACTGTGCCCTCCAGCAATCGCGCGACCACTCCGATCGAGGCGTGCGCCGTCACGGTGTAGCCGTTGGCGGTCACGATGCGCGCTGTTCGGGTCGTGCCGTCCGCAGCGCGCGCTTCGCCCCATACGCGCGTTGGCGTCCTCTCACGCAGCGGCGCATCGGGGCCCGGCACGCCGCGGCCGATGCGCCATTTCAGCACGCGTTGCACGGGACCGGAGCCCAGCGCCCAGCGCAGGTACTCGAGCCGCCGGATGCGCGCGAGACCCCGCGGCGAAATCGGGACGTACACCTCGATGTTCGCAATGCCCGTGGTGCGATAAGCCGTGCTCACGTCTCCCCACGGGATCGTCATCGCGAGCTTCTCGCCGGCGCCGAAGTCGATGCGGCGGTCCTTGAATCCGAGCGGCACCGGCAACAGCACCGCGTCGCGCCGCACCATGCCGCCGGCACCGAGACCCTCGACGATCGTGCGCGCCGTGCCGCGGCTCACGGGCGAGGCGTTGTCAAAGCCGAGGGCGAGCTGTGTCGCTCCCGGCAGCGCCTCCTTAAGCGCGAGCGCCACGCAGTCCGTCGGGACGACGTCGAAACCGACGCCCGGGCACACGGCGATCCCCGCGGCGCGCGCTTCATCGTCCAGAGATGCGGCGAGCTCGAACACCGCGATCTCCCCGGTGATGTCAAGGTAGTGGGCTCGCGCCGCGAGGCACGCCGCGAGCATCGGGCGGGCGGTCGCCGAGAACGGCCCGGCGCAGTTCAACACGACGGAGATTCCGGACAGCGCGGCGGCGAGCGCCGCCGGGGAGTCGAGCCCCGCGATTCGCGACTCGAGGCCGAGCTCGCCGGCGAGCGCTTCGAGCGGGGCGCGGGACCGTCCCGCGAGCACGGGTCGCAGCCCGCGCGCAATTGCCGCGCGCGCGATCAGTTGACCGGAATAGCCGTACGCGCCGTACAGCATCCAGCTCATGGCACGCGGGCTGCGGCTGCGTGCCGGGCGCCAACCTGTTCGGGCCCGCGCCGGGGCCGCGACGGCGCGACACACGCTGCGGTCGGATCGGCAACGAGCAGCGCGCGCTTGGCCGGCACGGGTACCCCCGCGTTCCGTGAAGGGAACGGCAAGCGGCGAGTGTAGCGCACGCCTCCGCGCGCGGCAGTATCGCGAGCTAGGCCATGCGGGCCGCGAGCAGCATGCCGCGGGCTACGTCGACGACACCGCCGCCGACACGTACCTCGATGCCGTGCGAGGTCCGCATTGCGCGCAGGTGCAGCGTCGACGGGCGACCAATGCTGACGCCCTGCTCGACGCGGATATCGATCGGGTCGTCGTCGAAGTACCGGTGCTGCACGAGCCAGGACGCGAGGCAGCCATTGCCGCTGCCGGTCGCCGCGTCCTCCGGCACGCCGTCGTAGTCGACGAACACTCGCGCGGTCAGCTGGTGGCCAGCGCCGCGGGCGCCGGGCGCGAAGGCGATCACCGACTTGGCATCGAGACCGCCGACCAGGCTCCGTAGCCCCTCGCGATCGACCCGAATGCGCTCCAGTGCACGCCGTGTGCGGACCGGCACGACCAGATGCGGAAGTCCGGTCGAGACCTCCTCGATCGGCTGACTGTCGAGATCGGTCGGCGACAGGCCCAGCACGGGAGCGACGAGCTTGCGGGGCAGGCGCCGGCCGAAGCTCGGGTGGCGCTGGCGCATCCAGTACAGCTCGCCCTCGCGGTTGCGCTCGACGAACACCGGCGTCCGCCCCACCTCCAGCGCCAGCGTCACCCGGTCGGTACGGCCGCCCAGCAGCACATGCCGGATCACGTGCGCCGTGCCGAGGGTCGGGTGGCCGGCGAAGGGCAGCTCCTCCTGGGGCGTGAAGATCCGTACCGGCCAGCCGCCCGCGAGCTGCTCCTCGGCCATCACGAAGGAAGTCTCGGAGAAGTTCATCTCGCGGGCGAACGCCTGCATCTGCCGCGCCGAGAGCCCCTTGGCTCCGGTGACGACGGCGAGTTGGTTGCCGGCGCACGGGCGGTCGGTGAACACGTCGACGAGATGCAGGCTGCGGGTCATGCCGAATCCTCTGACGGAGTGCGCCTTTCTAGCCCTTTTCGGGGCCCGCGAGCCGCGAACCAGCTCGCGGTTTGCGACCGGCGCGCCGCGCCCGCCGGCGACGGAAGCAGAGCCACGTCGCACGACTGCAGGCGGGGCGCAGATTGCAGCTGGAGTCGACGCGCCGGTGCGCGGGCCGTCACCCCGTCGTACCGGTCACGGGCGCGACCAATTCGGCGCCCTCGTTGCGCGGACTGTTGACACGGCGGCTAACCGGGTGCGCTCGGAGTGCGACGGCAGGCTCTCCCGTCAGCAGCG
The DNA here is from genome assembly GCA_035604655.1 of Steroidobacteraceae bacterium. Classification (GTDB taxonomy): domain Bacteria; phylum Pseudomonadota; class Gammaproteobacteria; order Steroidobacterales; family Steroidobacteraceae; genus CAIKZZ01. Next base: position 10,081 of record DATNHZ010000051.1, read on the forward strand.
CCGCGAGCGCTGCCACGTCTTCATTGGCCGGATCGAGCCAGGCGGCGTAGGCCTCGGGCGCAATGATCGCCGGCATGCGTGCGTGAATCTCCTGCACGACGCCGCTGGACTCGCGGGTGACGATCACGCAGGACTCGAGCGGCTCGCCGTCCTCAAGATCGCGCCATGTCTCCCACAGAGCCGCCATGCCGAACGGCAGGCCCGACGCCGCGTGGACGTAGTACGGTTGCTTGCCGCCGGTCACGGCACGCCACTCGTAATAGCCGTCGGCAAGGACCAGGCAGCGGCGGCGGCGGAACGCGCTGCGGAACGCCGGCTTCTCGAGCAGCGTCGCGCCGCGCGCATTGATCATCCGCTGCCCGATTGCGCGGTCCTTGGCCCACGACGGCACGAGCCCCCAGTGAAGGCTCACCAGTTCGCGCCGGCCGTCGCTGGCGATGCGCACCGCGGGAACATCGGCGGTCGGCGCGATATTCCAGCGCGGCGCGATTTCCGGCGCCTCGCGCGGAAGCGCGAACAGCTGCACGACCGTCTCGTGTGGGGAGTGAAAGGCAAACCGTCCGCACATTGAGTCGACTCCGGCGCTACGTGCTACTCGCGGATGCCAACGCCCTTGTGCATCAGCCCCACCGCGAGCGCGTACAACATCACCGCGAACACGATCATGATCACAAACGCGAGCCGCACGTCGACGTCCGACACGCCGAGGAACCCGAAGCGAAAACCGTTCACCATGTACAGGATCGGGTTCGCCTGTGAAATCGCCCGGGCCCAGTCCGGCAGTAGTGCGATCGAGTAGAAGACCCCACCGAGATAGGTCAATGGGTTGAGGATGAAGGTCGGGAACCAGGAGATGTGGTCGAAGTTCTTGGCGAACACGGCATTGATGAAGCCGCCGAGCGCGAATACGACCGAGGTCAGCAGTACCGCCGCCGCGACCACTGCCCAGTGCTGCACGTGCAGATGGGTAAAGAACAGTGCGACCACCGTGACCACCATCCCGACCAGCAGCCCGCGCACTACGCCGCCCGCGATGTAGCCCGCGACGATCAGCCAGTTCGGCAGTGGCGACACCAGGATTTCCTCGATGTGCTTGCCGAAGCGCGCGCCGAAGAAGCTCGACACGACGTTGCCGTAGGAGTTGGTGATCACCGACATCAGGATCTGGCCTGGCGCGATGTACTGCATGTAGTCGTAGCCACCCATCTTGCCGATGCGCGAGCCGATCAGGCTGCCGAAGATGATGAAGTACAGGGTCGCCGTGACCCCTGGCGGCACCAGCGTCTGGCCCCAGATCCGGACGATGCGCCCGAACTCGCGCAGCACGATCGTCCGAAAGCCAATCCAGTCGGTCCGCGCCCGCGATGGCACAGCGTCGGCGTTCATCGGGGGCCTGTGGTCAGCTTGGCCGCGGCCGGCTCGCCGGGGACGCTCGAGTTCGCGGCGCGCACCAGGCGCATGAACAGCTCCTCCAGCCGATTGACTTTGTTGCGCATCGAAACGACATCGATGCCCTGGGCCGCGAGGCGCACGAAGATGTCGTTCAGATTGCGGTCCTTCGACGCCTCGACCTCAAGCGTGCGGTCGTCGATCAGCGTCACCGCGAAGCCGGGCAGGCTGGGTGTCGAGGCGACCGCCTCGCGCAGGTTAAGCACGAAAGTCTCGGATTGCAGCTTGCGCAGGACGTTGCTGATGCGGTCGTTCTCGATGATCCTGCCCTTGTCGATGATCGCGACGTTGCGGCACAGGTTCTCGGCTTCTTCCAGGTAGTGCGTCGTCAGGATGATCGTGACCCCGCGCTCGTTCGTTTCGCGCAGGAACTGCCACATCGTGCGCCGGATCTCGATATCGACGCCAGCGGTAGGCTCGTCGAGGATCAGCAGCCGCGGCTCGTGCACGAGCGCGCGCGCGATCATCAGCCGCCGTTTCATGCCGCCGGACAGGGTGCGCGCGGTTGCCTTGCGTCGGTCCCACAGCTGCAGCTGCTTGAGGTACGTCTCGGCGCGCTCGCGCGCCAGGCGGCGCGGCAGACCGTAGAAGCCGCCCTGGTTGATCAGAATGGTCTCCACCGGCTCGAACTGGTTGAAGTTGATCTCCTGCGGCACGATGCCGATGCACGCCTTCGCGAGGCCGATCTCCCGATCGATGTCGTAGCCGAAGACGCGCACCGAGCCGCCGCTCTTGTTGACCAGCGAGGTGATGATGCCGATCGTGGTGGTTTTCCCCGCGCCGTTCGGCCCGAGCAGCGCAAAGAAATCGCCTTGCGCGACGTCGAGGTTGATTCCCTTGAGCGCCTGTACGCCGTTGCGGTAGGTCTTGGTGAGATTGCTGATCGACAGCGCTTGCATTGCGTACGGACGAAGGCGCGGCGGGCTGCCGGCCACCGGCAGCGAGCCCGCAGCGTAAGACCCCGCGCCGCGCGCGGCAACTCTGCGCGCTAGGCGCCGGTGAGCGAACCCGCCGGGCGCGGCACCCGCAGCCGCAGTCCGTCGGCCGCGAGCAGCTGCAATCCAAGGAGGCGGACCGCCACCGCGCGATCGGCAGCGGCCGGCACCGCAGTGTCAATCAGCCGCGGCCAGAATGTCGCATGCCGTCCCCAGCGCGCCTGCGCCTGCGGCAGCGCCGCCATCGCCACGTGGTCGATCGCCGACAGCGGGATGCCGCGCCACGCACACTTCACCTCAGCCGTCATGCCGAGCACCAGGGCCGCCGCCAGATCCTTGCTCTGCGCCAGATGCCAGGCCAGAAACACCGCCGTGCGCGCGAAACAGGCATCGTCCGTCGCAGTGCCAGGCGTGCGCCGGGCAGCGTCGCCCGCGAGCCGGCGCCAGAATGCTGCGTCCTTGAAGCGCAGATCGAAGAGCGTGTACGGACACAGTGCCACGGCAATGCGCGCCGGCGCAGCCAGGGCTTCGATCCGGGCCACCGTCTCGGGCGCGAGGCCGAATGCGCCGCGTGCAGGCTCCGCCGCGTGGCGGTCTGCGACCAGATCAAGGAACAAGCGGTTGGCCTCGCCGATCGATGCGAGCGCGCTTTGATCGAGGATGGCGCGGGCCGCGTAGGGACCGTCGGGGGCCTCGCGCACACGGTTCGCTGACTCAACCATTGCATCCCCCTCCTGCAGCTCGGGTGTCCGGCCGCGCGCCGCGTGGCGGCGGCCTTTCTTGGTAATGCGCGAAGATATTCTGGCTAGCGCTCTCCCATGGGTGAGAGTACAGTTTTTGGTGCATTGATACCAAAATATATTTCGAATGAAACCAATTAAAGACGGGAACTCATAGACATGCGAATCACAGACGATCGTTACACGCGCGACCGCCAACGGTTCGATCTCGCATTCAGGATGATCCACCACGAGGCACGGACCTGTACGATCCGCATCTGGACCGGGCTCAGCGACGATCGCATCCGCAAGCTGTACCGGACTTACGTCGAGAGTCACGGCTCGGGCGTCAAACGCCACCGCGGCAAGTCGCCGACGCAAACGACCTTCTTCCTTCGCAACCGCGAGACCCGCCGCCACGCCTCGGCGCTTGGCGGGCTGTTTGCAACGCTCGGCCTGTTGCACGACGCGCCCGACCGCGGACCCGGCGGCTCGCTCGGCGGATTGCGCTGGGGCGAACTGTTCTGCCTCACCTATGAGACCTACGTGGCCTTCTACCAGCCGCACCGCATCTCGTTCGAGCACGCCTGGCACCTGCTGCGATTGCTGGAACGCGAGGCAGAGCTGAAGACCGGTACCTGCCCGACATGCGATGGCTTCATGGTCGTCGACGTGCTCAGGACCCCGGGTGCCGTCTGCACCTGGTGCGAGAGCGAGGCCCGCGCGCCGGCGGCGGCCGGCGCTCGCCGCCCTGCGCGTTTCATCCCGCTGGCCGCGCGCCGCGCCATGTCGCTGCGGAGCAGGGCCCTGGCTGCGGCGGCCGGGTAGAATAACGGCGCGGCACCCCCGCGCCCCGATGCCAGCGCGCCACCCCTCCAACGTGTTCGCCGGACCCTACGCTGACCGCGCGAGCGGCATGCGCAAGGACGCCGCCTCGCTGGACGCTGCGCTCAGCGCTCTGGAGTCGCGCTTCGTGCCGGTGTGGCGCACGCAGAACCTGATCCGTCGTGGCCCGACCGCGGCCGCGGTGCTGCTGCCCCGCACGGCGCTTCCGGAACTGGATGCGCGCGAGGCGATCCTGCTCGGGCGCTTCCAGGGTACAACCACTTTTGCCGTCGAGCTCACGGCCGAGGCACCCACGTTCCCCGAACTCCAGGCGGAATTCACCGACCTGCGGCTCGCCGGCGGATCGCTGCCGCCCGACGAGGCGGGGCTGCTGGCGTACGCGCGCGCGATGGTGTGGTGGCGCCACCGTCACCGGCACTGCGGCGTCTGTGGCGCACCGACCGTCGCATCGGATGCGGGCCACGTGATGACCTGCACACGGCCCGGATGCGCCACCGAGTTCTTCCCACGCATCGATCCGGCGATCATCGTACTGGTCACGGACGGCGAGCGTGCGCTGCTCGGCCGCCAGGCCGCCTGGCCGAGTGGACGCTATTCGACGATCGCCGGCTTCGTGGAGCCAGGGGAAAGTCTCGAGGACGCCGTGGTACGCGAAGTGCGCGAGGAGACGGCCGTTGAAGTGCTCGACGTCGAGTACCAGTCGTCCCAGCCGTGGCCGTTCCCCTCGTCGCTGATGGTGGGCTTTCTCGCGCGTGCGCGGGACACGAGCGTCGCCTGTCCAGACGGTGAGCTGGAGGATGCACGCTGGTTCACGCGCGCGCAGATCGCCAGCGGCACGCCGAAGCTGCCGCCACCGCAATCGATTTCGTTCCGCCTGATTGCCGAGTGGTACGAGAAGGGGACCGGGCGCCGGCTCATCGACGAGCCCGGTGCGGCACTGTGGTCGCAGCGACGCTAGCGGGTCACCGCGGCAGCGGCCGGTATCGATACGGTGGTCGGCGACCGGCTGATCCGGGCGCCGGCAGAGGCTAGGATGGCCGCATGTGTCTGGTGGTCCTCGCCTGGAACGCGGTGCGCGGTCAGCGGCTGGTACTCGTCGGAAACCGCGACGAGCTGCACGCCCGGCCGACGGCACCGATGGGCTGGTGGCGGGCGCCGCGCCTGCTTGCCGGCCGCGATCTCAGCGCCGGCGGCACCTGGCTCGGCGTCGACGGCCGCGGCCGCTTCGGCGTCATCACCAACTTCCGCGGCGGTGCGGCACCGCCACCGGCGCCGCCGTCGCGCGGTACGCTGATCCCGCGCTACCTCGCCGGCGAGCTCGCGCCGGCCGCGTTCCTCGGCGCGCTCGCCGCCGAGGCTCATCGCTATGCAGGATTCAGCCTGCTGGTCGCCGACGAGCGCGAGCTCGGCTACTTCTGCAACCGCGCCGCCGGGCCGCCGCAACTGCTGCCGGCCGGCATCTACGGTCTGAGCAATGCGACGCTCGACGCGCCGTGGCCGAAGCTGGTCAACCGCCGCGCGGCGCTCGCCGCGCACCTCGGGACTGCGCCGTTGCGGGCCGCGGAGCTCCTCGACCTGCTCGCCGATCGTGCGCCCGCGGCCGATGCGGATCTGCCGGATACCGGCGTCGGGCTCGCGGCCGAGCGCCGGCTGTCTGCTGCGTTCATCCTCGGGCCGGAGTACGGGACGCGTTCGACCACGGCGCTGGTGCTCGGTGTGGACGGCCGTGGCGCGGTCTTCGAGCGCAGCTATGCGGCCGACGGCGCCGCGACCGGGCTGCGGCGGTTTCGGCTCGCGAGCCCCGCGGTCGCGGATTGCGGCTGAGGCGGCCCGACGCGGCCCATAGGCTTGACGGCCTTCGCATAAATATGCATCATGCGTGCACTTTTATGCAGAACGAAGCGCAACACCACGGCGCGGCCGCACCGGAGGACCGGCGCGACGCGCTCCGGCGGATCATCCGCAGCGGCGAGGTCGGGCGGCAGGCCGAGCTCGTACGGCTGCTGAAGCGCGCCGGCTACGCCGTGACCCAGTCGAGCGTCAGCCGCGACCTGCGCGACCTCGGCGCCGCCAAGGTCGGCGACCGCTACGTGCTGGCCGAGGATGCTGCCGCACCGGTGGCGGGCCTCAAGGCAGTCGCGGCGTTCGTGCAGGACGTGAGCCCGTCCGGCCCCAACCTCACGGTCGTGCGTACTACGATCGGCTCCGCGCAGAGCGTGGCGCTCGCCATCGACCGGGCACGCTGGCCGGAGGTCGTCGGGACCTTGTCGGGCGACGACACGATCTTCATCGCCACCGCGACGCCGCGCGCCCAGCGCCTCGTCCTCGACCGCCTGCGCTCCCTCGAAAGCCGCTGAAGGCCGCCCATGACCACCACGACTCAGGGCTCGACGCCCATCCTGCTCGCTTTTTCCGGCGGCCTCGACACCTCGTTCTGCGTGCCGTGGCTGAAGGAGACGTACGGACGGCCAGTTGTCACGGTCACCATCGATACCGGAGGCATCGACCGCGCGGCCGCGCAGACGCTCGCGGACCGCGCGCGGGCGCTCGGCGCCAGTGCCCATCACCTCGTGCCCGCCAAGGCCGACTACTTCGAGCGCGTGCTCAAGTACCTGCTGATCGGCAACGCGCGCCGCGGCCAGCTGTACCCGTTCTGCGTCGGCGCCGAGCGCGTCGTGCAGGCGCAGACGATCGCGGCGATGGCCCACACGCTCGGCGCCACAGCCGTGGCGCACGGCTGCACGGCAGCCGGCAATGACCAGGTACGGTTCGAGGTCGCGCTGCGCACTCTGGCACCTTCGCTCGAGATCCTGGCGCCGGTGCGCGATCACGCTTTCAAGCGCCCCGACCAGCTCAGGTACCTCGAGGAGCGCAAGCTGCCGGTACCACCCTTCGGGGCCGCCTATTCGGTTAACCGCGGGCTGTGGGGTGTCACGATTGGCGGCAAGGAGACGCTGACTTCGGCCCACAGCATCCCGGAGTCGGCGTGGGTGCTGACGCGCGACGCGTTCACGACGCCGCGCGCGCCCGAGCGTCACTCGATCGGCTTCGAGCGGGGCGTCCCGGCAGCGCTCGACGGCGCAGGACTCGAGCCGGTCGCGCTGATCGAAAGGCTCGAGGAGCTGTCAGCGCCGTTCGGGGTCGGCCGCGGCATTCATCTCGGCGACACGGTGATCGGCACCAAGGGCCGCGTGGCGTTCGAAGCTCCGGCCGCCGAAGTACTGCTGACCGCACACCGCGAGCTCGAGAAGCTGGTGCTGACCGCCCGGCAGGTGCGGATCAAGGAACTCGTGACCGCGCCTTACGGCGACCTCGTGCACGAGGGCCAGCACCTCGATCCGGTGTGCCGCGACATCGAGGCCCTGTTGCGCTCTTCCCAGGAACGCGTGACGGGCGAGGTTACCGTGCTGCTGCGTCCCGGCAGCGTGTTCGTCGAGGGCGTCACTTCGCCGTTCTCGCTGCTGGCCGCATCCAAGGGCGTGTACGGCGAGGCCGCCGGTGAATGGACGCCGACCGACGCGCTCGGTTTCTCGAAGATGCTGGCGCTGCCCGGCGTGTTCTACACCCGCGCGGGCAAGAACCTCACGGATCAGCGGCCGTGAAATCGGTAGTCGTCGACAAGATCGCCTCGGTCACCCAGGCCTGCGGGCTCGGCCACGAGCTCAGGATCTCCGAGGACATCCCCTGCGAGGAAGGGGTCGTGCTGGTGGTGGAGGTACTCAGCAACAAGAGCACCTACAACACGCTCGAACTCACGAGCGGACGGATGGCGAAGGTCGCGAAGGGCGACATCATTGCCGGCGCGCTCGGCCACCGCAAGGCGCTGTTCGGCTATTCCGGGCACGTCCCGCAGTCGGTTCGGCCAGGCGATGTCATCCAGCTGCTGAACATGGGTGGCGTGCTCGGGATCTGCGACTCCGTCAACGCCGACAAGGGCCGGCCCTTCGACTGCCGCGTGCTCGGCGTCGTGCTGCAGTTTCCGTACCTCGGCGAGCGCATCGGCGTCCCGGCCCGGATCGGCTACAAGCCGCTCGACTTCGATGCGCCGCTCGACACGCACGAGGTCCCCGTGATCGCGCTCGCCGGTACCTGCATGGAGGCCGGCAAGACCGCCGCCGCCTGCGCGATCATCGCGCGCATGCGCCACCGCGGACTCGCCGTGCATGCCTTCAAGGCCACCGGCGTGTCGCTGCGACGGGACATCCTGGCGATGGAGGATGCCGGCGCACGCAAGAGCATGATCTTCACCGACTTCGGCGTCGGCACGACGACGGCGGCGGTCGGCCCCGCACTCACGCGCACGATGCTGACCGAGATGGCGCAGGGCACGCCCGATGTCATCGTGTTCGAGCTCGGCGACGGCCTGCTCGGCACCTACGGTGTCGAAGCGATCCTCGCATCGCCCGACATTCGCAAGGCGATTACCGGGCTCGTACTGTCGGCCAACGATCCAGTCGCGGCCTGGGGCGGCGTCAAGCTGCTGCGCGAGAGATTCGGCATCGAACCGACGGTCGTCACCGGCCCGGCGACGGACAATCAGGTCGGCGTCGACATCATCGCCCAGCAGCTCGGCGTATCGGCGTTCAACGCCATCACCAGCGGCGCGGGGCTCGGCGACCGGGTCATCGAGGCGGCCGGCCTCGCCGATCGCTTCCCGATCAAGCCGACGACCGAATGAGCGCCGTGGACCGCATTCCGACCCTGGTACTCGGCGGCACCGGCTATGTGGCGGGCGAGCTGCTGCGACTGCTGGCGCTGCATCCGCACCTCGAGCTGCGCGCCGCGGTGTCCGACTCCAAGCCCGGCGTGCGGCTGGCCGCGGCGTTCCCGCACCTCGCACCGGTGTATCCGGAAACGACGTTCGTCGGAGCCGTGGAGGCGGAGGAGCTGATCGCGCGGTTGCCGGTGAGCGCCGTGCTCGCGGCGGCGCCACACGGCGTGTCGGCGGGCCTGATCGACCGCCTGCTCGCGAGTGCCGCGGCCGCGGGCACTCGGCCACGTGTGGTCGACATCTCCGCCGACTATCGGTTCGCCGATGCCGCGGCTTACGCCGCGGTCTACGGCCATCCGCACGGCGCGCCGGCACGTCTTCGCGATTTCACCTGCGCCGTGCCCGAGCACCTCGCAACGCTCGCGACGCCGCACGTCGCCCATCCCGGCTGCTTCGCAACCGCGATGCTGCTCGCAGTCGTGCCGCTGCTCAAGCTCGGCCTCATCGAGCCCGTCTTCTATGTTGCCGGCGTCACCGGCAGCAGCGGCTCCGGCCGCATGCCGGTCGACGGCACCCACCATCCGCAGCGCCACAGCGACCTGTACTCCTACAGCGCGCTGACGCACCGCCACGCACCCGAAGTCGTGGCAATCGCGCGCTCGATCACCGGGCGGGAGGCCGAGCTTCACTTCGTGCCACATTCCGGACCCTTCGCCCGCGGCATTCATGCGACCACCCAGGCCCGGCTGATTGCACCGATGACGTCCGGGGAGCTCCACGCCGCGCTCGCCGCGTTCTATTCCGGACAGCAGTTCGTCCGCGTCCTCGGCCAGGCGCCACGCCTCAAGGATGTCGTCGCCAGCAACTACGCGCAGCTATCGGTGAGCACGAGCGGCCGGACGGTCGCCGTCATGAGCGTACTCGACAACCTGACCAAAGGCGCCGCTGGCGGCGCCGTCCAGTGGATGAACCGCCTGTACGGCTGGCCCGAGGCGACCGGGCTCGCTGCGCCGGCGCCCGGCTGGACCTGAAACGCACCGAGGCCTGACGAGCGTCCCAATGCCGCATGCAACTGCCAAGGCTCCACCCGCCGCAGCCGCTCCGGCCGCTGGCCATCTGGCGCACGTCTTCGCCCAGTACCCACTCGAGGTTGTGCACGCCGAGGGCGTGTGGCTGCACACGCGCGACGGGCATCGCGTGCTCGACTGCTACGGTGGCCACGCGGTTGCGGCGCTCGGGTATGGGCATCCGCGCTGGATCGCGGCCCTCGAGCGCCAGGCGCGCGAGGTGCTGTTCCAGACCAACGCCATCCCGATGGCGGTGAGGGAACGCGCCGCCGCCCGCCTCGTCCGCTTCGCTGGCCTCGGCCTGGATACGGTGTTCTTCGTCAACTCGGGCGCCGAGGCGAACGAGAACGCGCTGCGGCTCGGGTTCAAGCTGACGGGGCGGCGTGAGGCGGTGGCACTCGAGCACGGCTGGCACGGCCGCACCGCGGCCGCCGGCGCGGTCACCCACGGCGCGCGCGAGAAATGGTACGGCTTCCCGCAGGCGCCTTTCGAGGTGAAGTGGGCGTCCCGCACCGACCCCGCGGCAGCGGCTGCGCAGATCGGTGCGGCGACCGCGTGCGTGATCGTCGAGCCCGTCCAAGGCCTCGCGGGCGCGTTCGACGTGCCAGCCGAGGTGCTTGGCGCACTGCGCCGCCGCTGCACGGAAGTGGGCGCGCTGCTAATTTTCGACGAGGTGCAGTGTGGCATGGGCCGCACCGGCTGGCCGTTCGGCGCGAACCGCGCGGACGTCACGCCCGACATCCTGACGACGGCCAAGGCACTCGGCGCCGGCTTTCCGGTCTCGGCGATGCTGCTCGCGCCGACCGTCGCCGCGCAATTGCGGATCGAGGACATGGGCACGACCTTCGGCGGCGCCCCGCTCGCGTGCGCCGTCGTCGAGACCGTCATCGACATCATCGAGTCGGAGGGGCTGCTGGAGAACGTGCGCCTCATGTCGGACCTGATCCGCGCGACGTGCGTCGTCGGGCCGGTCACCTCCATCCAGGGCGCGGGCCTGCTGCTCGGACTCAGGACCAGCCGGCCAGCGAAGGACGTGCAGCGCGAGCTGCTCGCGCGCGATATCTTTGCGGGCACGGCCGCCGATCCCCATATCGTGCGCCTGCTGCCGCCGTTCACGCTCGCCGAACCGCACGTGGCCGCGCTCGCCGCGGCCCTCCGGAGCCTGCCGGCGTGAGCACGCGCCCGGAACGCTTCGTCGACCTCGCCGACTTCGGTCGCGACGGCGTGCTGGAGCTGCTGGCGCTCGCCGAACGGCTGCAGCGCCAGCCCGAGCCGCGCGCGCTCGACGGTCGCATCGTGGGTCTCGTGTTTCTGAATCCATCGCTGCGCACGCTGGCCTCTTTCCAGGCGGCGGTGGCGCGGCTAGGCGGTGCCTCGTTCGTGATCACGCCGGGTCAGGGCAGCTGGGCACTCGAGACGCGCGTCGGGATTCCGATGAATGGCGCAGCCGCCGAACACATCCGCGAGGGCCTGCCGACGCTCGCCTCGTACTGCGATGCACTCGGCATTCGCGCCTTCGCCGAAGGCCGCGACCTCGCGGTCGACCTCGCCGACGAGCGCTTCACGGCGATGGCGGCGCTCGTGAACAAGCCGGTGATCAACATGGAGTCGGCGATCAACCATCCGTGCCAGGCGCTCGCGGACTGGAAGACGCTCGACGACTGCCAGGTGCCGGAGCGCTCGAAGTTTGTGCTGTCGTGGGTCAACCACCCGCGGGCGCTGCCACTCGCCGTGCCGGCCGCGACGGTGCACATGGCGGCGCTGCGCGGCCACGAGGTCGTGGTGCTGCGGCCCGAGGGCTACGCACTGCCGCCCGCGGTGATGGCCAAGGCCCGCGCCGCCGCCGCTGGCGGCTCGGTGACGGAGACCGACGACCCCAAGAGCGCGCTGCGGGGTGCACACGTCGTCTATGCGAAGGAGTGGGGTTCGACTGCTCATTATGGCGATGCCGCCAGGGACGCGGATCTGCGCGGCCGGCTCGATGGCTGGCAGGTGCGCGATTCGTGGTTCGCGGATGCCGCCGCGGACTGCCGGTTGATGCACTGTCTGCCGGTGCGGCGCAATGTCGCCGTCGCCGACGAGGTGCTGGACGGCGCTCGCAGCGTCGTGCTCCGCGAGGCACACAATCGTCTGGTGGTGCAGATGGCGGTGCTGCACCGCCTGCTCGCCTGAACGGATCCGCGGCACCGCGCTCCACTGACTCCGACCGATCTCATCCGCCCGCTTCAGAGGATTCCCATGAGCTACCGCCCCGAACAAGCCGTTGCGATTCGCGCGATGCGCAACGCCGCACCTTACATCCGCATGTACAAGGGCAAGGTGTTCATCGTTAAGGTCGGCGGAGCCCTGTTCGGCAATCCGGCTGCGACGCGCTCGCTGATGGAGCAGGTGGCCATCCTCCACCAGGTCGGCATCCGCGTCGTGCTGGTCCACGGCGGCGGCCCGCAGCTCGACGAGATGCAGCGCTCGCTCGGACTCGAGCCGAAGATGGTCGACGGGCGGCGAGTAACTGACGACAGGACCATCGACATCACCATCATGGTGCTCAACGGACTGCTGAACACGCGGCTGCTCGGCAATTGCCGGCAACTCGGCATCAAGGCCGTGGGTTTGTCCGGCATCGACGGCGGCCTGGTGCGCGCGCACCGGCGCCCGCCGGTGCGCGCGGCCGACGGCAGCCTCGTCGACTACGGCCAGGTCGGCGACATCGAGGGCATCGATCCGGACGTGCTGCAGAGACTGCTCGACGATGGCTACATGCCGGTCGTCAGCCCGCTGTGCTGCGACGCGCAGGGTACCGTGCTCAACATCAACGCCGACACGGTGGCGGCGAACATCGGTGCCGCGCTCGGTGCCGAAAAGCTGCTGCTGTGCACCGGCGCGGCCGGCATCTTCGAGGAACTCGACGATCCGTCGACGCTGGTGTCGTACACGGACCTCGCCGGGCTCAAGCGGCTGGAGGCAGGCGGCAGCTTTGCGGACGGCATGATGCCCAAGGCCGACGCGATCGAGGCCGCGATCCGCGGCGGCGTGCGCCGCGTGCACGTGATCTCTTTCAAGTCGACCGATGCACTGCTCGCCGAGGTGTTCACCAACGAGGGACTCGGCACGCTGATCGTCGCCGACATCAAGGCGCTGTCGGCCGCTGAGCAGCAGCCGGGGGCCGTCGGGCCATGACGCGCCTGTGGGACCGGGGCGCGCCGCTCGATGCCCGCGTGCTTGCCTATACGGCCGGCGAGGATCATGCGCTCGACGATCGGCTGGTCGCCTATGACGTCACGGCCTCGATCGCCCACGCCGAAGGGCTGCACGCGGCCGGGCTGCTGGCTGCGACCGACCTCGCCGCGCTCGTCGCGGCGCTGACCGAGATCGGCGCGGACCATGCCCGCGGCGGGTGGCGCGTTACGCTCGCCGAGGAGGACGGCCAGACCGCCCTCGAGTCCCGGCTGACCGCGCGCCTCGGCGCCGTCGGCGGCCGCATTCACCTGGGTCGTTCGCGCAACGACCAGGTGCTCGCCGCACTGCGGCTGTACCTTCGCGATGCGGTCGAGATGCTGCGGTCGGGCGCCGACGCGGTCGCTGCCGCACTCGATGCACTGGGCGCGCGGCATCGCGGCATCGTGCTCCCCGGCTATACGCACATGCAGCAGGCGATGCCGAGCAGCGTCGAACTGTGGGCGGCAGGCTTTGCAGCCGAGCTGCACGACGACGCCGAGGGCTTGCGTCTCGCCCACCGACGCATCGGCAAGAATCCGCTCGGCTCGGCTGCCGGGTACGGCACTCCGGGCCTGCCGATCGACCGCGACGAGACGATGCGCCGGCTCGGCTTCGCGGCCAACCACGAGCCCGTCACGGCGGTGCAGCTGTCGCGGGGCAAGGCCGAAGCGACTGTGCTGTTCGAGATCGCGCTGCTGATGACTGACCTCGGGCGACTGGCGTGTGATCTGCTGCTGTTCTACACGCACGAGTTCGCGTACGTGATGCTGCCCGAGGCCTTCACTACCGGGTCGTCGATCATGCCGCAGAAGCGCAACCCCGACGTGTTCGAGCTGATCCGCGGCCGCTCGGCGACCGCGCAGGGCTGTCTGACCGAGGCACTCGGCATCATCGGCAAGCTGCCGAGCGGCTACCATCGCGACCTGCAGCTCTTGAAGCTGCCGCTGTTTCGCGGCATCGACCTCGCCGCCCAGACACTCGACATCCTGCCGGCGGCACTCGAGGGTGTCCGCTTCCGTCCCGAGAACATCCGTCTCGATCCGGCAATTTATGCAGCGGAGCGCGCCAACCGGCTGGTCGTCGCCGAAGGGATACCGTTTCGCGAGGCGTACCGGCGCGTGGCGGCGGAGCTCGCGAACAAATAGCGTGCGGTTTACTCGGCGAGACCGAGGGCGAACCCGGCCTCGATCTCCGAATTACGGTAGACGCGAAACGAGATCAACGTCTCCGATTCGACGATGCCAGGCACCTGGTGCATGCGCTGGCTGACGATGTCTGCGAGATCCTCGTTGCGCGGCGCCCGGACGATCGCCACCAGGTCATAGCGCCCCGCGACCGAGTAGACCTCGGTGACCCCATCGAGCTCCGCGAGCGAGACGGCCAGCTGGTTGATTTCCTGCGTCTTGGCCTTGATCAGCACGACGGCGGTCACGGACATGGTGCACCTCGGTACGTGAACTCAACTGACGGTCGCAAGCCCGGACCGCTCTTGCAACGGGCATCGCCCCCACCCGGCGCCGGGCGGGCCGTCGTGATCATAGCGAGTCGGCTCCCCGGGCGGCAGCTGCGGGCAGTCGGCACCGGTTGCTCATGCGCCGAGCAGCCGCGCGTGGAACCGCAGGTGATCGGCGATGAACGTGCTGATGAAGTAGTAGCCATGGTCGTAGCCCGGCTGCATCCGCAGCTCGATTGCCTGCCCGGACCGGCGGCCGGCGTCGGTGAGGGAGCAAGGCTTCAGCTGCTCGTCGAGAAACTTGTCGGCCGTCCCCTGATCGATCAGGATCGTGCCGCCACGCGCCCGGCGCGCGACGAGCACGCTCGCGTCGTAGTCGGCCCATCGATCCCGGTCGGAGCCGAGGTAGCCAGTGAATGCCTTCTCGCCCCACGGGCAGCTGATCGGCGCGGCGATCGGCGCGAAGGCTGACACGGAGCGGTAGCGGTCGGGATTCCTGAGTGCCGCGACGAGCGCGCCGTGGCCTCCCATCGAGTGCCCGAAGATGCCCTGGGCGTCGGCGCTGGCCGGAAAGTGCTTGACGATCACCGCCGGCAATTCGCGGGTCACGTAGCTGTACATCCGGTAGTGATCCGACCACGGGGCCGCGGTCGCATCGACATAGAAACCGGCGCCGAGGCCGAAGTCCCAGCTCGCGTCATCGCCCGGCAGCCGCGCCCCGCGCGGGCTCGTGTCCGGGGCGACCAGCATCAGGCCGAGCGTCGCCGCGAGGCGCTGCGCGCCGGCCTTCATCATGAACGTCTCTTCGGTGCAGGTCAGGCCGGCGAGGTAGTACAGCACCGGCACCGGCCCGGTCTTCGCCTGCGGTGGCGTGAACACCGCGAACCGCATCGGCGAGCGTGTCTCGGCCGACTCGTGCAGGTGGAAGCTGACGACCCCGCCGAAACACGCATGGCTGCTGAGCGTCGCCGGCGCCGCGGCCGCCGGCGCGAGCGCCGATGAGGCTGCCTCGCTCAAGCCTTCAGCACGCCTTTCGCCTTCGCCGTGTGCGTCGCGATGGCATCCATCAGCGCCGGCGACAGGCAGTCGTAGGGCTCGAGCTTCAGCTCCTTGAGCCGCGCGCGGACGGCAGCCATCTGCTCAGGCTTAGCCGCGCCGGCCTCGATGATCGAGGAGACGAACGCCGCGAACTCCGGAGCGGCCCACCCCTTGTCCTTCGAGAGTTCCACGTGCACGAAGTCGAGCCCGTAGAACGGGTGGGCCTTGTTCTCGATGCGCCCGAACAGGTGCACGCCGCAGCCGCTGCAGGCGTGGCGCTGGATCGCCGCGGCCGGGTCGACGACCTTGAGCTTGTGGCCGTTCGCCGTGACCGTCAGCTTGTCCTTGGGCACGACCGCGACCACTGAAAACATCGCGCCCTTGGGCTTCCAGCACTTGGTGCAGCCACAGGCGTGATTGTGGGCGACGTTGCCCTTGATCGTGACGGTCACGGGGTCCTTAGAGCAGTGGCACGTCAGCGTGCCGCCGGCGAAGTTGGCCGTGCCGGGCCGCACACCGTTGTCGACGGACGGATGGATTGAAATCGTGGTCATCGCAGCCCCCTCTGGTTGGTTAGTAGGTGACGACGCTGCGGATGGACTCACCCGCATGCATCAGGTCGAACGCGGTGTTGATCTCATCGAGCGGCATCACGTGCGTGATCAACGGGTCGATCGCGATCTTCTTGTCCATGTACCAGTCGACGATCCTCGGCACGTCGGTGCGACCCCGGGCGCCACCGAACGCCGTGCCCTTCCAGACCCGGCCGGTGACCAGCTGGAACGGCCGGGTCTTGATCTCCTGGCCGGCGCCGGCGACACCGATGATCACCGACACGCCCCAGCCGCGATGGCAGCACTCGAGCGCCTGACGCATCAGGTCGACGTTGCCGACGCATTCGAAGCTGTAGTCCGCCCCGCCGTCGGTGAGCGCCACGAGATGCTGCACCAGATCGCCCTCGACCTCCTTCGGGTTCACGAACTGCGTCATGCCGAACTTCTCGGCGAGCGGCCGGCGCTTTGGATTGACGTCGACGCCTATGATCCTGTTCGCACCGACCAGCCGCGCACCCTGGATCACGTTCAACCCGATGCCGCCGAGACCGAATACGACCACATTCGCGCCCGCTTCCACCTTGGCCGTGTTGATCACGGCCCCGATGCCGGTCGTGACGCCGCAGCCGATGTAGCAGACCTTGTCGAACGGCGCGTCGTCGCGGATCTTGGCTACCGCGATCTCCGGCAGCACCGTGTAGTTGGAGAACGTCGAGCAGCCCATGTAGTGGTGCACTTTCTCGCCGCCGATCGAGAAGCGGCTGGTGCCGTCGGGCATCACGCCCTTGCCCTGGGTCGCGCGTATCGCAGTGCACAGGTTGGTCTTGCGCGAGGTGCAGCTCTTGCACTGCCGGCACTCGGGCGTATAGAGAGGGATCACGTGGTCGCCCTTTCTCACCGCTGCGACCCCCGGACCCACGTCGACGACGATCCCCGCCCCCTCGTGCCCGAAGATGACGGGGAACAGGCCCTCGGGGTCGGCGCCCGAGCGCGTGAACTCATCCGTGTGGCAGATGCCGGTGGCCTTGAGCTCCACCAGCACCTCGCCCGCCTTCGGGCCGTCGAGATCGACAGTCACGATCTCGAGCGGCTTGCCGGCGGCGTAGGCAATCGCGGCGCGGGTCTTCATCGATCAGGTCCTCTTGGTAGGTCGAATAGCGAGCGGGTCAGGCGGCATCCGGCTGTGCTTCGGGGCGCGCGGCGGCAAATGCCGGCAGTGCCTCGAGCGCGGCGCTGATCGCGACCAGCGTCGGGAACCCCGTCAGGTCGCAGTCGACGCGGCGCGCATTGTAGACCTGGGGCACCAGGCAGATGTCGGCGAGCGTAATGCCGGCACCGTACAGGTGCTTGCCATCCGTCGAGTACCGGCGCGCGAGCTCCTCGAGCCCGCGGAAGCCCTCGCCGATCCAGTGGCGGGACCAGGTACCCACGCTGCGCTCGTCCTGATTGAGCGGGCCTTTGAGGTAGTTGCGCACCCGCAGGTTGTTGAGCGGGTGCACGTCGCAGGCGATCGCCTGTGCCATCGACCGGACCATGGCCCGGCCGAGCGGGTCCGCCGGCAGCAGCGGCGGGGCCCGATGCGTCTCGTCCAGATACTCGATGATCGCGAGCGACTGGCTGATGACCGCGCCGCCGTCCTCGAGCGCCGGAATGAGTCCCTGGGGATTGAGCACGATGTAGTCGGGCGAACGGTGTTCCCCGGTCGCGAATTTCTTGGGAATGCTCTGGTAGGCGAGGCGCTTGACGTTGAGCGCGATCCGCACCCGGTACGCCGCGCTGCTCCGCCACATGGTGTACAGCTTCATTGCGGCTCCTGCCCGGGAAACACGACGTGCGCCGACGGACGCAGCTTCGGCCGCACCACGACCGTCCCGGCAAGCTTGTCGTGCCAGCCCTGCTTGCGGGGATCCCAGCCGACCCACAGCAGGCCGAGCAGCAGCGGGATGGTTGACACGAAGTAGCCGAGGTAGCGGACCACGAGTTGCCGGGTGGAAGGTGCCGCTCCGCTCCCGGCATCGACGATCCGCGCGCGGATCAGCATCTTGCCCGGGGTGGCACTGCGGCGGCGCCAGAACAGCACGACCAGTACCGCCGGCAACACATAGCTCACGACGAAGTCGACCGGCGTCGGCGCCAGCGCCGCGGCGAGCTCCGACACCGAGACGCTCGCCGGATCGCGCAGCATCACGTCGGTCAATGCACTGTTCGCGTGCTCGAAGACGAAGCCGAGCAGCACGATGATGGGCGTCAGCCACAGCGTGTCGACGCATGCAGCCACGACCCTGAGCCAGAAGCCGACGTACTCGAGCTCGCCGGCCGGCGGACCGGCCCGTGGCACAGCTGGTTGCGGTGCGCCGCTCACAGCACGCGGCCCGGGTTCAGGATGTTGCGCGGATCGAGCGTCGCCTTCAGTGTCCTCATCAGCGTGATCTCGGCCGGGCCGCGCGACATGCCCAGGTAGCCGCGCTTCAGCACTCCGATGCCGTGCTCGGCCGACACCGAGCCGAATCCCTCGAGCGCGCCGTAGATCAGCGCATCGAGCGCGCGGACGTCGGCCGCTGCCTTCGCCGCCGCGACGATGTGCAGGTTGCCATCGCCCAGGTGCCCGAAGATGAACAGCGGGAATTCGCGCAGCAGCGGCGCCGTTGCCCGCCCAATCGCTTGCAGGTAGTCGTCCATGCGCGCGATCGGCAAGGAGATGTCGTAGGCCGTCACCGGCATCAGATGCATCATCAGCTCGCCGGCCGATTCGCGGACCCGCCACAGGCGCGCGCTGTCCTCGAGCGAACGCGCGAGCACGGCGTCGGTTGCGAATCCGTCCTCGATCAGCTGCGCCAGCAGCGTCTCGAAGCGTTCGCTGTCGCCGGCCGGCTCGAGCGCCTCGAGCTCGACCAGCGCATAGTAAGGATGGCGTGCCGCGAAGGGCCGCGGGCCCGTCAATACCTTCGAGGCCGCGAACTCGTAGTAGTCGGACCACATCACCTCGAACGAACCGAGCTGCCCACCGAGCGCCGCGCTCACCTCGTGCAGCACTGCAACCAGGCCAGTGAACGACGGAATCGCGACCAGCGCCGTGAGTCGGTCGCGCGGCGCAGGGTGCAGCCGCAGCACGGCGCGCGTCACGACGCCGAGCGTGCCCTCGGTTCCGATGAACAGCTGCTTGAGGTCGTAGCCGGCGTTGTTCTTCAGCATCGAGTTCATCGACGACAGTACGGTGCCGTCCGCCAGCACGGCCTCGAGACCCAGCACCAGCGCGCGCGTCATGCCGTAGCGGATCACGCGGTTGCCACCGGCATTGGTCGCGATGTTGCCGCCGATCTGGCAGGAGCCGCGAGCGGGAAGGTCGAGCGCGAACTGCAGTCCGTGGCCGGCGACCGCCTCGTGAATGGCCGCGAGCAGCGTGCCCGCGCGCACGCAAACCGTTCCGCCGTCGACGTCGATCGCCTCGATTCCGCTGAGCCGTTCGAGGGACAGCGACAGCTCGCCCGGTCGCGGCGTCGCGCCTCCGGCGAGACCGGTGAGCCCGCCCTGGATCACGACCGGTTGCGACACGCCGTGGCAGCGACGCAGGATCGTCGCGACCTCCTCCGTCGAGCGCGGCCGGAGCACTGCGGCGGGCGGGCAGGCGTTCAGCCGCGTCCAGTCAGAATGATAGCGGGCGCCGATCGTCTCCCCGGTCAGCACGCCGCCCGGGCCGAGCTCCGAATCGAGGCTTGCGAGCAGCGCGGCGGTCTGTTGCATCATGGAGCGGATCAGTCTCGGCAGGCCGCCTCGCGATCAGCGGCCCGGCTATGGTTCCACCTCGCGGCCGGCGTTTCAACACAGCCGTCGCGGCCGGACGCTTGCCGCGCTGCGAGGTGCTGGTGTACGAGCTACGGCCCGTGCCGGGGCCGGCAGTACCCGTCAGTGACCGCCTTCGCCGTAGCGCAGCTCACCCGCGGAGACGCGCAGCGTCAGGTGGTTCTGCGGCGGCGGCAACGGGCAGGTGGCGAAGGGCGTGAACGCGCACGGCGGATTGTAGGCCTTGTTGAAATCGACCAGAACCTTCCCGGCAGCCGGCAATGGTGCCGACAGGAAGCGCCCGCCGCCGTAGGTTTCATGGCCCGAGGTCGCATCGGCAAACATCACGAACAGCTCATCGGCGCCGGGTTCCTCGAGCAGTGAATCGAGCCGCCATTCGTGCCCGTCGCGCTCGAAGACGATGGCGCCAGGCGATTCCATGTCGATCTGCATGCCGAGCACGTTGACGATCGGCACGTGGTGCGGCGGATCGTAGGGTTCAAAGCGCGCGGCGATGGCCCAGTTTGGATCGGCCGGAAAGTAGTCGAGGCCGCGGAACTCCCGCCGCGCGCGGCTGGCCCGGTCCCTGATCCGGACACCGAACTGCCCGCCGCGCTCGATGACGAAGAACTGCAGCGAGCCGCAGCTCAGCACGGTCGGCTCACCGCTGAGGTCGGACTGCAGGGTCTGCGCAATGAGCGGCCGTCCCGCCAGCTGTACGCACCCGCCCCGGCCGGCCTCGAAGCGGACCGCGCCGCCCGACAGGACGAACCGGCCGGCGCGGCGTCCAAGCTGCGGGTCATTGAGTGAGATCGCGTTCGAACGGTCGCGTCCGAAGGTATTGGCGCCGTCCTTGAGCCAGTAGAGCCCGACCAGGGTCAGCCAGCCGCTCTCGTCGGTGAGCGACGCGAGCCGCTGCGCCCGCCAGGCGGCGATCGCGGTGTCGTCCTCGCCAGCCGGCATCGCGGCCATGGTGAGGCATGTCGTCGCAACCGCGACGGCTGCGAGCGCGAGGTTTCGCCACTGGATGCTCAAGGCCGTGCATGTCCGATCGCGGACGCCGCCGCTACTTCGATCGCATGGTGGAGCTTGCCCGGGTCGGAGGCAAGTCCCGACGGCGACGGCTCTCTGACCGCGCGAGCGAGGCCGGACCGATGCGCGGTCAGCGCGCCGCGTCAGTCGAGTCGGCGCACGGCGAGCGATTGCAGCGCGCCGTCCTCGGTCAGCCGCCCGTCGAGCTCGATCGGCTGGCAGCAGATCTGGCAATCCTCTACGTAGCTGAACGATCCGGCCGTCAGATCGATCAGTGTTTGGAACGACTCGCCGCAGTACGGGCAGTCGATGGCGACGAACTCGCCCAGGCCGGCCGCGCCGGCGGCGGCGCCGGGCTCGAACACCGGTTCGAGCCCGTACCGGGCATCGACGCTCGCCGCGTCCGGGACCGCGCCGGCGGGGTTCCTGTACTGCCGTTTCATCAGCGAGCGTTCCTCAGTGTCCGCCGTGGACGATCAGTCCCTCGGCGCGGAGCGCCTCGGCGAGCTCTGCCTCTATCCGGGTCGCCTCCGAGGGCCTGAGGCGCTGTAGATGCTGCACCGGTCCGATCAGCACCTCAAGGCCGCGTTTCAGGACGCTGCCCGCCGCGCGGATGCCGGCCTTGTGCTGATCGAAGCGCTCGGCCGGCGAGTACTCGGTCATGCCGACGTACACCCCGTGCGGCCCGCGCGGGCTGTCGGCGTAGTCGAGCAGCACGAGGTACAGGTTGGAGCGACCCCCGGCCGTGCCCCGGCAGCGCCCGGCCACCTCATAGACCAGAGGCAGCCACTCGACGTATCGCATCGGCAGCCACTGCGGGATCGAGTCGGCCGCCCGCGCCCACAACTGCGCGAGCGCGCGCTCGACGGTGACCGCCATCTCGCCGCGCATGCACAGCTCATGGATGCACTCGGCGCCGGCGAGACCGTCGCCGCGGCGCAGCGCTGCCTCGAGCTCTTTCAGCACCGCCGGCTTCGAGGCCGAGCGGTGCGGCCGCCGCGGCCCCTGACAATCCTCCTGCCGCGCGCCGGACTTCTCGCCGCTCTTCAACATCCGCTCCGCTACAGGAGCTCCGCGTCCGTGGCTACGATTACGCCGACGCCGCTGTCGATCACCGCAGCGTGCATCAGCGCGCGCGGCAGGATCTGCGAGGCGTAGAACGCGGCGCAGTCGAGCACCGCGCCGGTCTGCCGGGACCCGAGCGCGGCACCGGGGCCATGGGCTGCAATCACGCTCCGCGCCCATTGCCACCCACCGCACACATAGCCGATCAGCTGCAGGTAATGGACGGAAGTGGCCCCGACCAGATCCGCATCGCCGCGGACACCCTCCAGCAGCGATCGGGTCGCGGCCTCGGCGCGATCGATCGCAGCCCCGAGGCCGCGGCGCAAGGTCTCGATGCGCGGATCTCCCGCGGGCAGCGTGGCGACGGTCTGCCGCATCTCGGCGATGAATGTGGCGAGGGCGCGCCCGTCATCGCGAAGCACCTTGCGTCCGAGCAGATCCTGGGCCTGGATCCCGTTGGTTCCCTCGTAGATGGACGTGATTCGCACATCGCGGTAGCACTGCGCGGCGCCCGCGTCCTCGGTGAATCCCATGCCACCCAGCACCTGTACCGCGAGCGAGGTCACCTCGATGGCCAAGTCGCTGCACCACGCCTTGACGACCGGGGTCAGCAGGTCGGCGCGTGCCTGCGCCGCTGCCGCAGGCGCGCCTTGCGCGTGATGTGCCACATCGAGCGCCACCGCCGCCGCATACGTGAGTCCGCGCCCCGCCTGCACCAGGGACTTCATCGTCAGCAGCATGCGCCGGACGTCAGCGTGGGCGAGGATGACGGTCGGCTTGCCGTCCGCGTCCCTCCCCTGCAGCCGCTCGCGCGCGTGCTGTACGGCGATCTGGTAGGCGTGCTCGGCGACCCCGAGCGCTTGCTCGCCCACACCGAGGCGCATGTGGTTCATCATCGTGAACATGCCGGGCAGCCCCTGGTGCAGGCCGCCGACGAGGAAAGCCTCAGCCCCGGGACCGTCACCGAGCGCCAGCACGCAGGTGGGACTCGCGTGGATCCCCATCTTGTGCTCCACCGATACGCAGCGGATGTCATTGGCTTCGCCGCAGCGGCCATCGGCGAGAACGCGATAGCGCGGTGCGACGAACAGCGACAGCCCCTTGACGCCCGATGGCGCGTTTGGTGCGCGCGCGAGCACGAGGTGCACGATGTTGTCCGTCAGGTCGTGCTCGCCCCAGGTGATGTAGATCTTGCGGCCGCGGAGTCGCCAGCCCTCGCCGGCCGGCTCGGCGCGCGTCGTCACCGTCGACAGGTCCGATCCGGCCTGCGGCTCCGTCAGGCACATCGTGCCGGCCCATTCGCCGCTGACGAGCTTGGGGAGGAAGCGCGCGCGCAGCGCGGGTGTCGCATGCTGCGTGAGCGCGGCGATCGCACCGCTGCCGAGCTCGGGGCAGAGCGCAAAGGCCATGTTGGCCGCACCCCAGATCTCCACGGTCGCGGCATGCAGCGCGAACGGCATGCCCTGGCCGCCGTAGTCGGGCGGGCCGCCGAGCGAGTTCCAGCCGTCGGCGACGAAGCGTCGATAGGCTTCGCGAAAACCGGGCGGCGTGGTCACGCCATTTGGCGTGACGCTCGACCCGATGCGGTCGCCGACCGCATTGAGCGGCGCGAGCACTTCGGTGGCGAACCGGGCCGCGCCTTCGAGCACGGCATCGACGACGTCGGGTGTGACCTCGGCGAAGGCCGGCAGTGCGCGGATGCAGTCGAGCCCGGCGGTGTGTTCGAGGACGAAGCGCATGTGCGCGACCGGAGCGGCATAGGTCATGTTGATCCTCAGGCGGCGCGATCAACGACCGGTGCCGGTTTGCGCCACTGTGCCAGCAGTTCGGCCTCGCAGCGCCGGGCACGGTCCAGATGTTTGAGCTTGACGTGACCGTAGCCGCGGATCTGTTCGGGAATACCGGCGAGCTCGGTGGCGAGCGCGTACCGTGACGCATCGAGCCCGGCCAGCAGTTCGTCCACCAGGGCCTCGTACTCGACAATCAGCCGGCGCTCGAGCTTGCGCTCGGCACTGCGCCCGAACGGATCGAATGGCGTGCCGCGCAGCCAGCGCAGCCGCGCCAGCCAGCGAAACGCGGTCAGCACCCACGGGCCGAACTCGCGCTTGCGCGGCACGCCGGTCACCGGGTCGCGGCGCGCGAGCAGCGGCGGGGCCAGGTTGAACCGCAACCGGTAGCCGCCGGTGAAGGTGCCGGCGACCTGGGCGCGGAACGATTCGGACGAATACAGTCGCGCGACCTCGTACTCGTCCTTGTAGGCCAGCAGCTTGAAGTAGGCGCGGGCCACGGTCTCGGCCAGACCCGAGCGCCCCGGGACACGTGCCTGCTGAGCGGCGGCGGTCCGATCGACGAGCGAGCGGTAGCGGCGTGCGTAGCTGGCGTCCTGGTAGTCGGCGAGGAAGCGTTCGCGAACCGCGACGATGTCGGCAAGCGTCGTGGCGAGCGGCGCCGGTGCGCCACCCGCGGCGCCGAGCAGGCCGGCGAACCGGGCCGGATCGTGAGCGGCGAGCCGACCGAGCGCAAGCGCCCGGCGGTTGAACGCGACCGCGACGCCGTTGAGCTCGAGCGCCCGCTCGAGCGCGCCGCGCGACACGGGCAGCAGGCCCTGCTGCAGCGCATAGCCGACCACGAACATGTTGCTGCCGACCGTGTCGCCGAGCAGCCGGAGCGCGGCGCGCGTGGCCGGCACGGCGAGCGTCGCGGCTGCGCCGGCGATCGCCTCGATCGCGGCGCGCAGGTCGTCCGGACGGAAATCGACATCCGGGTTCTGCTGGAACGCGGCGGTCGGCACGAGCTCCGTATTGAGCACGACCGTGGTCCGGCCCGGGTCCAGCGCGCGCAGCACTTCTACGGAGGCCGCCACCACGAGGTCGCAGCCGAGCACCAGGTCAGCCTCGAGCGGGCCGACGCGCGGCGCGTGGATCAGGTCCGCGCTCGCGGCGATCTTGACGTGCGACAGCACCGCACCACCCTTCTGGGCGAGGCCGGTCATGTCGAAGACGCTGGCAGCGAGGCCGTCGAGGTGCGCGGCCGTGCCGAGCACCGCGCCGACAGTCACGACGCCGGTGCCGCCGATACCGCCGATCAGTACCGCGAACCCGGCTCCGGGCTGCGCCCGCGCGGGTTCCGGCAGCGCGGCGAGCGCTTGGGAGTCGATTGCCGCCGGCGCCGGCTTGCTGAGCGCGCCACCATCCACCGTCACGAACGACGGACAGAAGCCGGTGGCACAGGAGTAGTCCTTGTTGCAGCTCGACTGGTCGATGCGCCGCTTGCGACCGAACTCCGTCTCTTGCGGCTCGATCGACACGCAGTTCGACTGCACCGAGCAGTCGCCGCAGCCTTCGCACACGAGCTCGTTGATCAGCATGCGCCGCTGCGGATCCGGATACGCGCCCCGCTTGCGGCGGCGGCGCTTCTCGGCCGCGCAGGTCTGGTCATAGATCAGCGCCGATACACCGCGCACGGCGCGCAGCTCGCGCTGTAGCGCATCGAGCGCGCTGCGATCATGCACGGTCGTGCCCGGCGCGAACAGCGGGTCGCGGCCGTACTTGGCGACATCGTCGCTGACGACGGCGATCCGCGCGACGCGCTCGGCGCGCAGCTGGTGGGTGATTTCCGCGACCGACAGCCCGCCTTCGACGGCCTGGCCGCCGGTCATCGCGACCGCATCGTTGTAGAGGATCTTGTAGGTGATGCTGGCACCGGCCGTGACAGCCGCGCGAATTGCCAGCAACCCGGAATGAAAGTAGGTGCCGTCGCCGAGATTCTGGAAGACATGCGGCAGTTCCGTGAACGGCGCGATGCCGACCCAGTTGACTCCCTCGCCACCCATGTGCGTCGGCTGCAGCGTGTTGCGGTTCATGTACAACGCCATCGTGTGGCAGCCGATGCCGGCGAGCGCGAGGCTGCCCTCGGGGACCCGCGTCGAGGAGTTGTGCGGGCAGCCGGAACAGAAGTACGGGATCCGCACGGTCAGCCCGCCCTTGCGCTCGCGTACGGCGGCGAGCCTGCGCTCGAGGAGCTCGAGCCGCAGTATCAGCGCCTGGTCCGCGAGCCCGAGTGAGGCGAGCCGCGCACCGATCAGCCGCGCGATGTCGAGCGACTCGAGCACGACTGCCTCCGGCACCAGCGGTGCGCCGGTCTCGTCACGCTTGCCGACGAGTCGCGGCCGTTCGCCGTGGGGCAGGTTGTAGAGCACGTGCGCCGCCTGCGGCTCCAGGAACGGCGCCTTCTCCTCGATCACGAAGAGTTCGCGCCGGCCGCGCGCGAATTCGATCAGGCCCGCGGGCTCGAGCGGCCAGATCATCGCCGGCTTGTAGACCGCGATGCCGACGGCCGCGGCCCGCGCACCGTCGAGGCCGAGGGCCGCGAGCGCCTGCGCGACGTCGAGCCAGGACTTGCCGGCGGCGACGATGCCGAGGCCCTGCGTCGCGCCGCCGTGCGTGATGCGGTCGAGCCGGTTGGCACGCACGAAGGCCTGCGCCGCCGGCAGTTTGAAGCGCTGCAGCCGCTGGTCGTCGCCGACCGGGTCGAACACGAAGCGCGCATGCACGCCCTCGGGCGGCATCGCCGCATCCACCGGCAGCGTGATCATGACCCGCGCCGGGTCCACCTCAGCGGTCGCGGACGTCTCGACCGTGTCGTTGACGCACTTGATGCCGACCCACACGCCCGCGAAACGCGACAGCGCAAAGCCGTAGAGGCCCAGGTCGAGGTACTCCTGCACGGTCGCCGGGTACAGCACCGGCACGCCGTGCGCCACCAATGCCTGCTCGCTCTGGAATGCCACCGTCGAGCTCTTGCCGGCGTGATCGTCGCCGCAGGCCAGCAACACGCCGCCGTAGCGCGAGGTGCCCATGCGGTTGCCGTGCTTGATCGGGTCGCCCGAGCGGTCGACGCCCGGTCCTTTCCCGTACCAGATCGCGAACACGCCGTCGTACCTGGCCCCCGGCAGCAGCGGCACCTGCTGCGTGCCCCAGACCGCGGTCGCCGCCAGGTCCTCGTTGACCCCGGGCTCGAAGCGGACGTGGGCCGCGGTCAGCCGCGCCTGTTCGCGCAGCAACTGCTGGTCGTAGCCGCCGAGCGGTGAGCCGCGGTAACCGCTGATGAAGCCCGCGGTGTTGAGGCCGGCGGCGAGGTCCCGGGCCCGCTGCATCAGCGGCAGGCGCACCAGCGCCTGCGTGGCGCTCAGGAACACGCGGCCGCTGTCACGCGTGTACTTGTCGTCGAGGGTGATCTCGGGGTTGGCGCTCATGAGGGGCGAAGGGCGGGTCCTGCTGGGTTCTGCAAGCGTACCTGTTGCCGGTTTGGGCGGGTACCGCCCGCCGGCGTCCCGGCCGCGCGGCCCGTGGACGCGTCGGGCCGGAACCGGTAACGTCCCCCCCAATGAGCATCTGGTTCCGCCCGGTCGTCCTCGACGAGGTCCGCCAGGTGTTTGAGACGGGCATGGCCGCCCATCTCGACATCCGGCTCAAGGGCATCGGCGATGACTGGCTGTCCGGCACGATGCTGGTCGATCACCGTACGCAGCAGCCGATGGGGCTGCTGCACGGCGGCGCATCGGCCGCACTGGCAGAGACGCTCGGCAGCGTCGCGGCGACCCTGTGCATCGACTACCCGACCGTGCGCGCGATCGGCCAGGAGATCAACAGCAACCACATCCGCGCCGTGTCGAGCGGGATCGTGACCGGCATTGCACGACCGATCCACATCGGCCACCGCAGCCAGGTGTGGGGGATCGAGATCCGTAATCCCGCCGACAAGCTGGTGTGCATCTCGCGGCTGACGATGGCGGTAATCTCGGCGCCCTGACTGCGGGCCGGCGGCCCCGGCGGCTATACTGCCGACCCGCTCCGGAGTTGCCCGATGCGCCTCCAGCCGCCCACCCGTTCCTCGACGCTCGCGCTCGCCGCATTGTGTAGCGTGCTGCTCGCCGGCTGCGGGCAGAAGGGGCCACTGGTGCGGCCAGGCACGCGCGCCGCTGCGCCCGTCGTGATCCGCGCTCCGGCTGGCGCCACGACCGCGCCGGCCGATCCGGGGACCGCACCGGCAGCGCCCGCGACGCCAGCCAAGAACCCCGACGACGACCCGAACGCACCTGCGCGCCCGTAGCATGGCCGACGTCCCGCGCCTGTATCTGGTCGACGGCTCCTCGTACCTGTATCGCGCGTTTCACGCGTTGCCGCCGTTCAGCAATTCCAAGGGTGAGCCGACGGGCGCGGTGTTCGGCGTACTCAACATGCTGCAGAAGTTCGTGAAGGACGAACGCCCGACGCACATCGGGATCGTGTTCGACGCGCCGGGACGCACCTTCCGGGACGACCTGTTCGAAGCCTACAAGGCGCACCGGCCGCCGATGCCGGACGAGCTGCGCTCGCAGGTCGCGCCGCTCCTCGAGACGGTCGAGGCCCTGGGCCTGCCGCTGCTGCGTGTCCCGGGGGTCGAGGCCGACGATGTGATCGGCACGCTGGCGCGCCGCGCTGCGGCCGAAGGCATGCAGGTCGTGATCTCGACCGGCGACAAGGACATGGCGCAACTGGTCGACGGCCAGGTCACTCTGATCAATACGATGACCGGAACGACGCTCGACCGGGCGGGCGTCAAGGCGCGGTTCGACGTCGACCCCGAGCAGATCGTCGACTACCTGGCGCTCGTCGGCGATGCCTCGGACAACATCCCGGGCGTGCCGAAGGTCGGGCCCAAGACCGCCGCCAAGTGGCTGAGCAGCTACCGCACGGTCGATGAACTCATCACCCACTCAGCCGAGATCGAAGGCAAGGTCGGCGAGAGCCTGCGTGCGAATCTGCCGCAGCTCGAGTTGTCGCGAAAGCTCGCCACGATCCGCTGCGACCTGGCGCTGCCCGTCGAGCCGGCCGGGCTCGCACCGCGCTCGCCCGACGTCGAGCGGCTCAAGGCGCTGTACCGCAGCTTGGAGTTCAGGAAGCACCTGGAGGCGCTCGAGGCCGGCACGTCCGGCGAGCAAGCACCCGCCGCGGTGGCTGAGCCGCCGCGTGCAACCGGCGACGGGAAGCCGGACGCGATGCGCGACGCCATCGCCGCCGCTCCGCGTCACTACGACACCGTCGTCACCGAGCAGCAGCTCGGCAACTGGCTCGAGCGGCTGCGGGCCGCGGAACTGTTTGCATTCGACACCGAGACCACCGGTCTCGACTACATGACCGCCGAGATCGTCGGGCTGTCCTTCGCGACGGCGCCCGGCGAGGCCGCCTACGTGCCGCTGATGCACGATTATGCGGGCGCTCCGGAGCAGCTGCCGCGCGAGCACGTGCTGCGGGCGCTGCGGCCGCTGCTCGAGGATCCCACAAGGGCCAAGGTTGGGCATCACGCCAAGTTCGATGCGCACATCCTCGAGAACCACGGGATCCGCCTCGCCGGCCTGCGGTTCGACTCAATGCTCGAATCCTACGTGCTCGACAGCGTCGCCACGCGCCACGACATGGATTCGGTGGCGGAGCGCTACCTCGGCATCCGCACGATCCACTTCGAGGATGTCGCGGGCAAGGGAGCGAAGCAGCTGACCTTCAACCAGGTACCGGTCGAGACGGCCGCCGAGTACGCCGCCGAGGACGCCGATGTCACGCTGCGCCTGCACCGCGTCCTGCGCGCGCGGCTCGAACGGGAGCCGCGGCTGCTGCGGCTTTATGACGAGCTCGAGCAGCCGCTGCAACCTGTATTGCAGCGGATGGAGCGGCGCGGCGTGCTGGTCGACCGCGAGTTCCTGCGCGGGCTCAGCCGCGAGTTCGCGCAGCGTCTCGGCGAGCTCGAGAAGGCCGCCCACGACGCAGCCGGCGGGCCTTTCAATCTCGAATCCCCGCGGCAGCTGCAGCAGATCCTGTTCGAGCGGCTGAACATTCCGGTGGTTCGGCGCACGCCGACCGGGCAACCGTCGACCGCCGAGGACGTGCTCGAGGAGCTGGCCGGGAGCCATGCGCTGCCGAAGCTGATACTCGACTACCGGGTGCTGGCGAAGCTGAAGAGCACCTACACCGACACGTTGCCCGAACAGGTGAGCCCGCGCACCGGCCGCATTCACACCTCCTACCATCAGGCTGTCGCCGCGACCGGGCGGCTGTCGTCATCGGATCCGAACCTGCAGAACATTCCGATTCGCACGCAGGAAGGCCGTCGCATCCGTCAGGCATTCATCGCCCCGCCCGGCCGCGTGCTGCTCGCCGCCGATTACTCGCAGATCGAGCTGCGGATCATGGCGCACCTGTCGGGGGACCCCGGACTGCTGCGCGCCTTCGCCGAACGGCGCGACGTGCACGAGGCGACGGCGGCCGAGATGTTTGGTCTCGAACCGTCGGCGGTGACGGTCGATCAGCGCCGCGCAGCGAAGGCGATCAACTTCGGCCTGATGTACGGCATGTCGGCGTTCGGACTCGCCGCGCGGCTCGACATCGACCGCGGCTCCGCGCAGCAGTACATCGAGCGCTACTTCGAGCGCTATCCGGGCGTGCGTCGCTACATGGATGACACCCGCAGGCTCGCGCGCGAGCAGGGCTATGTCGAGACCGTGGACGGTCGGCGCCTGTACCTGCCGGAGATCCGCTCCCGCAACAAGCAGCAGCAGCAGTATGCGGAGCGGGCCGCGATCAATGCTCCGATGCAGGGCACGGCGGCCGACATCATCAAGCGCGCGATGCTCGCAGTGGATTCCTGGATCGAGAGCGAGCGTGCACCGGCGACACTCGTGATGCAGGTGCACGATGAGCTGGTGCTCGAGGTCGGGGCGGACGCCGTCGAGGCGGTGCGCCCGCGCATCGTCTCGCTGATGTGTGCCGCGGCGACGCTGCAGGTGCCGCTCGAGGTCGGGGTCGGGGTCGGGGCCAACTGGGACGAGGCGCACTGAGTTTCGACTGGCCGAGCCGGGGCGCTGCGGCGCTGTCCTCGGTGGACCTTTGACGTTTCTTGACCGGCGCCCCGGAACTTTCGATCCCGGCCCGGATCCAATTTGGCGAACGTTCCCGGACGTTCCCCGCTGCCCTCCCTGAGCGGGCCCATCACCCGGTTTATCCCCATGCCGGGTTAGTCTGGCCCGGCGGCACTCAGTGCCGCCGGGCCTTTTTTATTTTGCTGTTCAATTGCTTACGCGACGGCGTCTGTCGGCGGGCCGGCAGGCACAACGAAAGCCCAATGCGGCGTCCGCGACGCCATGAAACGCTCAAGTACCGCGGACTCGGCAATCACGCCGCTTCGCTTCGGAACTTAAGCGTTCGCCGCCTGCACGGCGTCGGCCCGGCTCGAATGTCGCTCTGCAGGGCCGGCGACGGGCGGCGCGTCGCCCGCGGTCCACGCGAGCCGGCGCATCTCCAGCGTACGTCTGTGCCGGATCAGTTCAGTGCCGAGTCATCACCACACGCAAGCCAGCGCCGCGAGTAATCACTACGGATGGGCCGCGCGCCCGCCGCGGCATCGTGGAAAACCACTGTTGCCGATGCCAGGCAGCAGCGCCTCGCACGCCATCGGCTGATCTGCGCACGCTGCTGATCTCGGCCATGCGCGAGGTCCACGCCGGTTCTGCGCATAAGCGAATATGCATTGCGAAAATGCGTAGCCCGTGACGCGCGGCGTGATTTCGGGGGCTGCGGTGGGCGCGTATAAAGTTCGAGCGATCAAAGGTTACAGGGCTTGATGCGTTGCGGCCTGGCGAGGCCGGCGCGGCGTCTCGACGCAGAATGGGGAATTACAATGCGCTCACTCACTCGGACTTACGGATTACGCCGGATCTGCACGCTCGGCGTCGCAGTCGGTATCTTGGGAATCGGCGCCCTGTTGGGCGCATGCAGCGGCAGCAATGGCTCTGCCGGTGCGACCGGTGCGACCGGCGCGACCGGCGCGACCGGCGCGACAGGTGCCACCGGACCCGCCGGACCCGGCCTCACGGTCGCCGTAGCCGATGCGAAGTCGCTCACTGCGACCATCACGAACGTGACGTTCCCCGCATCTGCGCCCATCCAGCCGGTCGTCAAGTTCAACCTGGTGAACGAAACCGGCCAGCCGGTCACCGGCCTGACGAGCGGTTCGATCAGCTTCGCCATCGTCAAGCTCGTTCCCGCCGGAACGCAGCTGACGGCGGTGCCGCCGCTGGCTGCCGCCCCGCAACCGCAGAACTCGACCCAGTGGCAGTCGTACATCTACAAGACGGCGAACCCCGCCCCCTCGCTCGCGGCCCCGTACACGGTCACCGGTACCGTACCGCTGCCGCAGGCGACGACGGAGTCCGGCAAATCCGGAACCTTCGTCGATAACGGCGACGGCACCTACCAGTACACCTTCGCCAAGGACGTCTCCAAGGATCCGGCGGTCAGCTACGATCCGACGCTGACGCATCGCGTCGGCTTCGAGATCCGCGGCGCAGCCGCCGCGAACAGTCCGACCTACACACTGCAGCCGTCGACCGGCAACACCACGGGGATCGCCTCGCGCGAGATCGTCGAGGACCAGACGTGCAAGAACTGCCACACGGCGCTCTCCGCCCACGGCGGGGCGCGCACCGAAGTGCAGTACTGCGTGATGTGCCACAACCCGAGTTCGTTCGACCCGTCGACGGGTGAGACGATCGACTTCAAGGTGATGTTCCACAAGATCCACATGGGCGCGAACCTGCCGACGGTCGCCGCCGGTGGCCTGTTCTACATCGTTGGCTATATGAACTCGGTCAGCGACTACTCGACGATCAACTTCCCGACCGGCGATCTGCGCACGTGCTACACGTGCCACAACGAGGCCGACAAGGCGACACCGGACACGATCGGCTGGCGGCAGAACCCGGGGATCGAGGTCTGCGGCTCGTGCCACAACGACGTCAACTTCACGACCGGCGTGAATCACAGCCCGATCATGCTCGGTGGCCTGACGAACAAGGACTGCGCGGGCTGCCATGGAAACGCGACGACCACGGCAAAGACAAGCGCACTCGTGTACACGAACGTGGCAGGGGGCGGTGGCACGCTCGCCGTCAACGACATCCACGTAATACCGGAACGCGATTTCCAGACCAAGATCCAGTACCAGATCCTGTCCGCGACCACGACACCCGGCCAGAATGCGGTCGTCAAGTTCCAGGTCATTGACCCGACCAACAAGAACAAGCAGTGGAACGTGCTGACGGATGAGCCGTTCACGCACTGCAACCCGGCCGTTGACCAGTCGCTCGCGAACCTCAACGTCGCGATCGCCTGGAGCACAACCGACTACGCGAATGTCGGCAGCGGCAATGTGAGCGAGACGGGCGAACCGCTCACGATGGGAATCACCTGCGCGACGCCCGCGCCCGTTGCCAACGGCGACGGCACGTTCACGGTGACCTCGGCGACGCCGATCCCGGCCGGAACCACCGGCTCCGCCGGTGTCATGATCCAAGGTCACCCGGCGCATGAGTTCGGCGTTGCCAACGCGGCGTGGTTCCCGGACGGCCAGGGCACGAACCGCGAGATCCCGATCCCGCAGCCGAACGCGATGTTCTACTCGGTGGTCACGGACGCCAAGGCTTTCGCGCGGCGTACCGTCGTCGACGTCGCGAACTGCGACAACTGCCACGACCAGCTGAACGGCCATGGCAATAACCGCGTCGGCAACGTCGAGATATGCAGCGAGTGCCACAACCCGGCGGCGACGGATGTCGTCGCGCGCGGCAAGAAGGGCATCACGTGGGCGACCCCGGACCCGACCGACGGCCGCGGCGAGCAGAGCATCGACCTCAAGGTCATGATCCACGGGATCCATGCGGGTCCGGACCTGGCGGGGTTCCTGGCGGCCGGAACGTACACCCCGTACGTCATCTATCACGGCAGCG
>DATNHZ010000052.1:0-4052 GCA_035604655.1 Steroidobacteraceae bacterium
CGGCACTTCGCCCGCGAGTGACGACCCCGCCGAACGCGCTGGCACTGCGCGTAATGTGCGTGCAAGCCAGGGCGTCGACGAGTTCGCGCACCGCAGTCGCGAACGCCGTTTCACGGTCCCGGATCGTCTCGGTCGGCATGATTCATCACGGCTGCGGGAGCGCTGTCCGGAGCGACGCTTCACCCCCTGCCGTGGCGCGGGCGGCCGCGCCCGCCCGCGCACCGTGTGCGTCGCGCGACCGCGGCGACCTCGCGCCGCAAATCGCCTTGAGCGCCTGCGTTCCCCCGGGTTAGAATGCGCGGCTTAACAAAGGGTCAATACGTAAGTCGCTGAGGTTTCAGGGAAATGCCACTCGACAGCACCGCCAAAGCGGGAATCGTCGCGAAGTTCGCGCGCGGCACGGCGGACACCGGCTCGCCCGAGGTCCAGATCGCACTCCTCTCGGAGCGGATCAACGGTCTAGGCGAGCACTTCAATACCCACAAGCGCGATCACTCCTCGCGCCGGGGGCTTCTCAAGATGGTCAACCAACGCCGCAAGCTCCTCGACTATCTGAAGCTCAACGCTCCGGACCGCTATTCCAAGATCCTGAACGACCTCGGCCTGCGTCGCTGACGTCCGGCCCGACCCACGGCCCGCCTCCCGGTGGGCCGTCGTGTTTCTACGCAAAGGAATTCCCCAGTGTCCGCTCACAAGCAGTCTTTCCAGTACGGTCCCCACACCTTCACTCTCGAGACCGGTGAAATCGCCCGTCAGGCCGACGCCTCGGTCGTGGTCTCGGTTGCCGACACGATCGTGCTGGTGACCGCCGTCGGTGCCAAGACCGCCGTCCCGGGCCGCGATTTCTTTCCGCTGACCGTCAACTACCAGGAGAAGACCTACGCCGCCGGCCGGATCCCAGGCGGGTTCTTCAAGCGCGAGGGACGCCCGACGGAGAAGGAGACGCTGACCTCGCGGCTGATTGACCGGCCAATCCGCCCGCTATTTCCCGAGGGCTTTGCGAACGAGGTCCAGGTGGTTGCGACCGTGCTGTCGCTAAACCCCGAGGTCGATGCCGATATCCCGGCGCTGCTCGGCGCCTCGGCGGCGCTCGCGCTGTCCGGCATGCCGTTCCTCGGCCCGATCGGCGCCGCCAAGGTCGGCTACAAGGACGGACGCTACCTGCTGAACCCCACCGCGACCGACCTGAAGGCGTCGCAACTCGAGCTGGTCGTGGCCGGCACCAAGGACGGCGTCCTGATGGTCGAGTCGGAAGCCACCGGGTTGTCCGAGGACGTCATGCTCGGTGCCGTGTCCTTCGGCCACCGCGAAATGCAGGCCGCGATCGCGGCGATCAATGCGCTTGTAACCGCGGCCGGCAAGCCCCGCTGGGACTGGACGCCACCCCCGGCGCACGACGAGCTCGACCAAGCCGTCAAGGCGCTCGCTGGCCCCGGTCTCAACGACGCCTACAGCCTCGTCGTGAAGCAGGAGCGCCGCGACCGGATCGCCGCGATCAAGGACAAGGTGCTCGCGCAGCTCGCCGGCGGCGAGACGCCGAAATACTCCGCCGACGCCGTCAAGAAAGTATTCGGCGATCTCGAGTACCGGATCGTCCGCGACCGGATCCTGGCGGGCGCGCCGCGGATCGACGGTCGCGACCACAAGACCGTCCGGCCGATTACGGTGAAGGTGGGGGTTCTGCCCCGTACCCACGGGTCTGCGCTCTTCACCCGTGGTGAGACCCAGGCGCTCGTGGTCACGACCCTTGGTACGGGTCGCGATGCGCAGATCGTCGACGCGCTCGAAGGGGAGCGCAAAGAACCGTTCATGCTGCACTACAACTTCCCGCCGTTCTCGGTAGGCGAGACCGGAATGATGGGCTCGCCGAAGCGCCGCGAGATCGGCCACGGCAACCTCGCCAAGCGCGGCGTCCGGGCGGTAATGCCGGCGGTCGACAAGTTCCCCTACGTGCTGCGCGTGGTGTCTGAGGTGCTCGAGTCGAACGGCTCGAGCTCGATGGCCTCGGTGTGCGGCTCATCGCTTTCGCTGATGGACGCCGGCGTCCCGATCAAGGCGCCGGTCGCGGGCGTCGCGATGGGTCTCGTCAAGGAGGGCGACCGGTTCCAGGTGCTAACCGACATCCTCGGCGACGAGGACCACCTCGGCGACATGGATTTCAAGGTGGCCGGGACGAAGGACGGCATCACCGCCCTGCAGATGGACATCAAGATCACGAGCATCACCAGCGAGATCATGAAGGTCGCACTCGCCCAGGCCCGCGACGGGCGGCTGCACATCCTCGAGAGGATGAACGCGGTGCTCGCGAAACCCCGCGAGCACATGTCGGAGTGGGCTCCGACGATCACGACGATCAAGATCGACCCGGAGAAGATCCGCGACGTCATCGGCAAAGGCGGCGCGGTCATTCGCGCGATTACCGAGGAGACCGGTACGACAATCGACATCGAGAACGACGGCACCGTCAAGATCGCCTCGGTCAACGGCGCCAAGGCGCGCGAAGCGCAGCGCCGCATCGAGCTCATCACCGCGGACGTCGAGGTCGGCCAGATCTACGAGGGCAAGGTCGTGCGGCTGATGGACTTCGGTGCGTTCGTCGCGATCCTGCCGGGTCGCGACGGTCTGGTGCACATTTCCCAGATCTCCAATGAGCGCGTCGAGCGGGTCGCCGACAAGCTTCGCGAGGGTGACGTCGTCAAGGTCAAGGTGCTCGAGGTCGACCGCCAGGGGCGGGTGCGCCTGTCGATGCGCGACGTCTGAGCCCTAGGCCACAGCGCGCCCGGGAACCGAGGCCGACGGGCCTGGGCTCACGTTCGGGGTCGGGGAGAGCCCGGCGTCAGTCCTTGCGGTCTTCTTCGCCTGGGCGTGGGCCGCCGCTGCCCATCATGGACTTGAAGAACGCGTCCTGCATCTGGCGCCAGCGCTGGAAGTTCTCCTGCGCGAGGTTCGACATCGTCGACATCGGATCCATGCCGACCATCGAGCGGACGCGGTCGCGCAGCTGCGATTGCTGCGCGGTGAACAGCTTCAGGCTCTGCTCGAGGTAATCGCCGACGAGACCCTGCATGGTGCCACCGTAGGCGCGGATGACCTGGGCCAGGAAGTCCTGGCTCATCATGGGATCGCCCTCGTGCTCCTGCTCCGAAATCACCTGCAGCAGAATGCTGCGGGTGATGTCTTCTTGACTCTTCTTGTCGACGACGACGAACTCGACCTTGTCCATCACCAGCCGGCGGACATCCGCCAGCGTGATGTAGCGGCTTTCGACCGTGTCGTACAACCGGCGGTTGGGATATTTCTTGATGACCCGTGGCTCGCTCATCGGATGTCCCTGTGTGCTGCACCGCCGCGCGGTGGGGGGTGGGAGCCATCATACGCGCGCGCCGCAGCATGGCAAAGAATCCGGCCGCCTACGACTGAGTCGAGATTATTGTCATAACTCCATGAAGTCGCTGGGGGTTCCACGCGCCAACAGCCCACTCGAGCTGCGCTTCGACCGGCGCCCCGTGCAGCATTGCAGGCACAGGGTGCCTGAGCCACCCGAGAAGCTCAGTCAGGATCCGCGGCGCTGCTCCGGCGTCGGCAGGCAACGCCCGCCGCGATTTCGACAGCTTCGCGCCGCCTGACTCGACGATGAGCGGCAGATGCAGGTAGCGCGGGACCGGGAGCCCGAGCGCGATCTGCAGCAGTCGCTGACGCGGAGTGTTGTCGTACAGATCGAGCCCGCGCACGACCTCAGTGATGCCCTGCTCGGCGTCGTCGACGACGACCGCGAGCTGGTAGGCATAGAACCCGTCCCGGCGCTTCAGGACGAAGTCGCCGACGATCGCATCGACGCTCTGGGTCAGCGGGTTCTGCAGACGGTCTGCGACCGTGACTGTGCCGAAAGCCTCGACCCTGAACCGTACTGCAAGCGGCGCATCCGGCCGCACCGGACCCCGCCGGCAGCGCCCCGGGTAGCGCAGCTCGACGGGCTCGCCGGCTGGATCCAGCAGGTCGTCCGGGCCGGGAGTGCCGGGTGCGAGGGTCTCGAGTTCCGCCCGGCTGCAGGA
>DATNHZ010000053.1:0-6000 GCA_035604655.1 Steroidobacteraceae bacterium
AGGCCGAGGCGCACAGGCCGAGCGAGCCCGCCAGCATCGAGGCTTCGTCGGTCAGGATGTCGCCGAACATGTTCTCGGTGATCAGCACGTCGAAGTCGGCGGGCCGGCGCAGCAGGTGCATGGCGGCGGCGTCGACGTACATGTGCTCGACCGCGACGTCCGGAAACTCGGCGGCCAGCACCCGCGTGACGACCGAGCGCCACAGGCGTGAGGTCTCGAGGACGTTCGCCTTGTCGACCGACGTCACGCGCCGCTTGCGGTGGCGTGCGATGCGCGCGCCGAGCCGGGCGATGCGCTCGACCTCGGGAACGGTGTAGATGCACACGTCGCTCGCCTCGGTCTCGGTCCGGGTCTTGGCCCCAAAATAGAGGCCGCCCGTGAGCTCGCGGATGATCATGATGTCGACGCCGGCGAGCAGCTCCGGCTTGAGCGGGGAGGCGTCGAGCACGGCCTCGAAACACACGACCGGGCGCAGGTTCGCATACAGGCCGAGCTCCCGTCGCAGCTGCAGGATTGCCTGCTCGGGCCGGACCCTGAGCGCAGGGTCCGAATAACGCGGCGCGCCGATCGCGCCGAACAGAACGGCATCGGCCGTCTTCGCGAGTGCCAGCGTCGCGGGCGGCAGCGGCATCCCGGTCGCGTCCATCGCGACCGCCCCGACCGGCGCCTCCTCCATCCGGAACTCGTGGCCGCAGGTCGTCGCGAGGCGCTCAAGGCACCGGACCGCCTCCGCCGTCACCTCCGGGCCTATTCCGTCGCCCGGCAGGATCGCGATGTGCGCCTTCACGCCTGCATCCGCCGCTCGTAATCGGCGATCGCTGCCTGCTTGGACAGCAGGTAGCTGGTCTGATCGATGCCATTGAGCAGGCAGTAGCGGGCGAACGGTTCGATCGGGAAGCGGACCTCGCTCCCGTCCGGGAGAGTCAGGCTCGAGCGCTCGAGGTCGATGCTGACCTCGGCGCCGGGCCGGGCGAGCAGCGCCGCGTGGCTCGCCTCGTCGACGAGCACCGGCACGAGCCCGTTCTTCAGCGCATTGCTGCGGAAGATGTCGGCGATCTCGGTGCTGATGACGGCACGAAAGCCGTAGTCATAGAGTCCCCACGGGGCATGCTCGCGCGAGGAGCCGCAGCCGAAGTTGCGGCCGGCGACGAGTATCTGGCAGCCGGCCGCGTCGGGCCGGTTCAGCGCGAACTCCGCGATCGGTCGCCCGGCCGCGTCGTAGCGCCAGTCGGCGAACAGGTGTTCGCCGAGGCCGGCGCGCGTCGTTGTCGTCAGGAATCGCGCCGGCATGATCTGGTCGGTGTCGATGTTGGCGCGCGGCATTGCGACGGTGCGCGAGCGGATGGTGCGGATCGGGTCCATGGTTATGCTCCGTGCCCTCAGGCCAAGAACCCGCGCGGGTCCGCGATCCGTCCGGCGATGGCGCTCGCCGCCGCCGTGATCGGGCTCGCGAGCAGCGTGCGGGCGCCGACTCCCTGGCGCCCTTCGAAGTTGCGGTTGCTGGTGCTGACGCAGTACGCGCCCCTGGTCACGACGTCGCCGTTCATGCCGAGGCACATCGAGCAGCCCGACTCGCGCCACTCGGCGCCGGCGTCGATGAATACGCGATCGAGACCTTCTGCCTCGGCGGCCCGCTTGATCTGCTGCGAGCCGGGGACGACGATGAAGCGCACGCCAGTGGCGACCTTGTGGCCGCCGAGGACCCCGGCCGCC
This sequence comes from Steroidobacteraceae bacterium, assembly GCA_035604655.1. Taxonomy (GTDB): domain Bacteria; phylum Pseudomonadota; class Gammaproteobacteria; order Steroidobacterales; family Steroidobacteraceae; genus CAIKZZ01. The sequence goes on from DATNHZ010000053.1 coordinate 1,714, forward strand.
TCACGCAGGTCCGACAGGCGCGCATTGGTGCAGCTGCCGAGGAACACGAACTCCACCTTCTGCCCGAGCATCGGCTGCCCGGCCGTGAGTCCCATGTACTCGAGCGCCTTGGCGTGTACGCCGTCACCGCTCCTGACGGGGACGGTCCCGGTGATCGGCACCGACATGCCGGGGTTCGTGCCGTAGGTGATCATCGGCGCGATCCCGGCGGCGTCGATCACGATCTCGCGATCGAACCCGGCCCCCGGATCGGTGGGAAGCTTGCGCCAGGCCGCGACGGCGCGCTCGAATGCGGTCCCCTTGGGCGCACGCGGCCGGCCCTCGAGGTACGCGTAGGTCGTCTCGTCGGGAGCCACGAGGCCGGCGCGGGCCCCGGCTTCGATGGACATGTTGCAGACCGTCATCCGCTGTTCCATCGACAGACGCCGGATCGTGCTGCCGCGGTACTCGATCACCGAGCCGGTGCCGCCGCCGACGCCGAGCTGGTGGATGATCGAGAGCACCAGATCCTTGGCGGTCACGCCCCGGCCGAGTTCGCCCTCGACGTTGACCGCGAGCGTCCGGGGCTTGCGCTGCAGCAGGCATTGGGTCGCGAGCACGTGGCCGACCTCGGTCGTGCCGATGCCGAAGGCCAGCGCCCCGAACGCGCCGTGGGTGCTGGTGTGGCTGTCGCCGCACACGATGGTCTTGCCGGGCTGCGTGAGGCCGAGCTCCGGACCGATGATGTGGACGATGCCGCGCTGCTCGTGCGTGAGCCCGAGCAGCTCGATGCCGAACTCGGCGCAGTTGCTCTCGAACTCGCGGATCTGGCGGGCCGCGCTCTCCATCCGGATCGGCACCTTGCCGAACAGCTGGTCGCGGTCGGTCGGCGTCGAGTGATCCAGCGTCGCGACGGTGAGCTCGGGGCGCCGGACGGTGAGTCCGCGCTCGCGCAGCGTCGCGAAGGCCTGCGGCGAGGTGACCTCGTGCGTCAGGTGCAGGTCGACGTACAGCACCGCCGGCGTGTCGACCGTCTCGGGCACGACCTCGTGGGCCTGCCACAGTTTCTCGAACAGCGTCCTCGCGGTCATACGGTCGCCTTGGTGGGCAGCGGATCGCGCGAGCGCTGCGGGTGCACCGGCACCGTCCCGTTGCGCGTCGAGGCGATGCGGTTGATGACCTCGAGGTAGGCGCGCGCACTCGATTCGATGATGTTGGTGCTGATGCTCGAGCCGCGATAGCTGCGCTGGTTGTGCTCGACGTAGACGATGGCCTCGCCCTGGGCATCCTCGCCTTCGGTGACGCTGCGCACCTCGAACTTGCCGAGCTTCACGGCGATCCCGGTCGCGGCCTCGATCGCCTTGAATGCGGCATCGATCGGCCCGTCGCCGGTCGCGCCCTGCTCGATGCGCCGCCCGTCGCGGTGCTCAAGGCGCACGACCGCCGAGGCCGCAGAGCCCGAGATCGCCGAGGTCCACAGCGAACCGATGCTCCACGGGCCCGCCCCCTGGTCGCCGCCGCGCAGCACCAGTGCCTCGATGTCGCCGTCGAACAGCTCCTTCTTCTTGTCGGCGAGCGCCTTGAACTCCTCGAACACCCGGTTGAGCTCGTCCTCGGCGAGCTCGAAGCCGAGCTCGCGGACCCGCTCGCGGAACGCGTGCCGGCCGCTGTGTTTGCCGAGCACGAGGTTGGTGCGGCTGAAGCCGACGTCGTGCGGCCGCATGATCTCGTAGGTCGAGTGGTGCTTGAGCATCCCGTGCTGGTGGATGCCGGATTCGTGGGCGAAGGCGTTCTCGCCGACGATTGCTTTGTTCCTGGGTATCGGCATGCCGGTGATCGTCGCCACGAGGCGGGCGGTCGGATACAGGCGCGTCGTGTGGATGCCAGTCGACAGCCCGTAGAAGCTCTGCCGCGTCTGCAGTGCCATCACGACTTCCTCGAGCGAGCAGTTGCCGGCGCGCTCGCCGATGCCGTTGATGGTGCACTCGATCTGCCGTGCGCCGGCGAGCGCCGCCGACAGGCTGTTGGCGACCGCCATGCCGAGGTCGTCGTGGCAGTGCACCGACAGCACCGCCTTGTCGAGGCCGCGTACGGCCCGCTTCAGGTGCGCAAACAGTTCCGCGAACTCCTGCGGAGTCGTGTAGCCGACCGTGTCGGGCACGTTGATGGTGGTGGCGCCCGCCTCGATCGCCGCCTGCACGACCTCGGCGAGGAACTCGGGCTCGGTGCGCGAGGCATCCTCCGGGGAGAACTCGATGTCGGCGGCGAGACTGCGTGCGAACTGCACGCCCTCGACCGCGGCCTTCAGGATCTCGTGCTTGGCCATGTTGAGCTTGTGCTCGCGGTGGATCGCGCTGGTCGCCAGAAACACGTGGATCCGATGGTGCGGCGCGTCCTTGATCGCCCCGAAGGCCTTCTCAATGTCGTCGCGGTTGCAGCGCGCGAGTCCGCAGATGACCGGCCCCTTCACCTCGCGGGCGATCGCCTGCACCGACTCCCAGTCGCCGCGCGAGGCTGCCGGGAAGCCCGCCTCGATGACATCGACGCCGAGATCGGCAAGCGCCTTGGCGATCCGCAGCTTCTCGGGCGGGGTCATGCTGCAGCCGGGCGACTGCTCGCCGTCGCGCAGCGTCGTGTCGAAGATGATCACGCGGTTCGGATCGTGGGGGGACATGGCGTTCAGCCTCCGGGTTGCATCAGCGGGCGTGTTCCAGCCAGGGCATGCGGGCGCGCAGTGCGCGGCCGACCTTTTCGATCGGGTGCCTGAGGTCCTGGTTGAGGAGCTTGGTGTATTTCTTCTTGCCGGCCCTCGTCTCGCGGATCCACTGCCGGGCAAACTTGCCGGACTGGATCTCCTTGAGGATCCTGCGCATCTCGGCCTTGGTCTGGCGGGTGACGATGCGCGGGCCGCGGGTCAGATCGCCGTACTTGGCGGTTTCCGAGATGAACTGGTGCATCTTGGCGAGGCCGCCCTCCTGGAGCAGGTCGACGATGAGCTTGAGCTCGTGCAGGCACTCGTAGTAGGCGGCCTCGGGTTTGTAGCCCGCCTCGACCAGCGTCTCGAAGCCCTTGACCACGAGCTCCGTCGTGCCGCCGCACAGCACGACCTGCTCGCCGAAGAGATCCGTGACGGTCTCCTCCTCGAAGGTCGTCCCGAGTACGCCGCCACGCGTGCCGCCGATACCGTGCGCATAGGCGAGCGCCCGGGCCTTCGCCTGTGCCTTGGGGTTGCCGGCGCCGCTCTGCGCGACGGCGACGAGGCACGGCACGCCCCGGCCCTGCTGGAACTGGCGACGGACGAGGTCGCCGGGCCCTTTCGGCGCGATCAGCACGACGTCGAGGTCCTTGCGCGGCTTGATCTGGCGGAAGTGGATGTTGAAGCCGTGCGCGAATAAGAGCGTCGCGCCCTTCGCGAGATTGGGCCTGATCTCTCGGTAGAGAGCCGGCTGCGTCAGGTCCGGGGTCAGCAGCGCCACGAGCGCGGCACCTTTCACCGCCTCGGCGGGCTCGGCAACCCTGAGGCCGTCCTTCTTCGCCTTGTTCCAGCTTGCGCCGCCCCGCCGGAGGCCGACCACCACGTCGTGACCAGAGTCCTTGAGGTTGAGCGCGTGGGCACGGCCCTGGCTGCCGTAGCCGAGGATCGCGAGCCTCGCGCCGCGCAGGGCCCTGGGGTCCACGTCTTTCGCCGAATAGATCCGCATGTCGAGTCTCCGCAGAACTGATTGATGAGCCAAAAGAAAACCCCGCCTCGGGCGGTGCCGGTGCGGGGTTCCTGTGGTTCGTGGCGACTTAGCGTCAGCCGTGGATCCCGCACCTCGCTGTGCGCAGAAGGAGCAGGGGCAGGAGCAGGCCTCGCGCGGTGCGCGGGCTCGATGACCGAAGGCGGGCAGGTGTCCGGGTCGTGCTCATGTGTCGTGGAACTGATGCAACGACCCGATGTCAGCACAGCCCCGGCGACCTTGTCAATGCGCTGCACAACGTGGCCGGCAGGGCGGGGCGCGAGTCGGCTATCCTCGGTCATCTCGCCTTTGGGGACGTCATGTCCGCGTTCATCGATCAAGCCGACGGCTCCCGGCCGCTGTGGCTCGTCGCGGAGTCCGATGCCGACGGCTGGACGGCCCGCGTCCCCGCGGCCGAACGGGAACCGATCGCCGCCTGGGCGCGGGCCAGCGGGTTCCGGGGCGAGCGCGGCCGGGTGCTGCTCGTGCCGCGGCCCGACGGGGCGCTTGCCGGGGCCGCGGTCGGTCTCGGCAGGCTCGCGACGCTCGCCGACCTCGCCCCGCACCACCTGACGGCGGTCCCTGAGCG
>DATNHZ010000054.1:0-11742 GCA_035604655.1 Steroidobacteraceae bacterium
GCTCGCGCGCTTCGAGCCGCTGCTGCGGTCGATATTCAGCCGCACTCCCTACGACGTCCGGTTCGTCGGGCGCAACGCGACCTGAACGTCCGCTCAGCGGGCAGCGAGCTGCGCATCGAGCAGGCGCTCGCGCTCTGCGCGCCGGACGAGATATCCGGCGAGAAGGACGCAGGCACCGACCGCGCAAATGATCAGGCTCGCCAGAGCGTTGATGTCCGGGCTGACCCCGAGCTTGACCTTGGAATAGATCACCATCGGCAACGTGCTCGAGCGCGGCCCGGAGACGAAGCTCGATATCACGAGGTCGTCAAGTGACAGCGTGAAGCTCAGCAGCCAGCCTGAGATCAGGGCTGGCGCGATGATCGGCAGGGTGATGTCGACGAAGGCCTGCAGCGGGCTCGCCCCGAGGTCCATTGCCGCCTCCTCCAGCGACCGGTCGGCCGTCTGCAGGCGCGACTGCACCGTGATCGTGACGTAGGCCGTGCAGAACGCTACGTGCGACAGGATGATCGTCGTCATGCCGCGGTTCGGCCAGCCGACCAGTTGCAGCATCGACACGAACAGCAGCAACTGCGTGATTCCGGTGATGATCTCCGGCATCACCAGCGGCGCGTTGACCATCCCGGTCAGCAGCAGCCGCCCGCGGAACCGCCCGAAGCGCACGAGCGCGATCGCGGCGAGCGTCCCGAGCACCAGGGCTCCGGTGGACGCGAGGGCCGCAACTTCGAGCGATAGCCCCGCGGCCTTCAGTATCTGCGCGTTGTGCAGCAGCTCCGTGTACCAGGCAGTCGAGAAACCGCCCCACACGCTCGCGAGCGCCGAGGCGTTGAACGAATAGGCGATCAGCACCAGCATCGGCAGGTACAGGAATGCAATCCCGAGGCACAGCACGGAGATCAGCAGCGGCGATGAGCGGCCTTCCATCGTCACTGCTCGAGCTGGCGCACGCGATAGTACTGGTTGAGCGCGAGCGGCCCGGCCAGCACCACCAGGAACGCGATCGACACGGCCGCCGCGACCGGCCAGTCGTGGTTCGAGAAGAACTCGTCCCACAGGACACGGCCGATCATCAGATTATCGGGACCGCCGAGCAGCGCCGGAATGACGTACTCGCCGATGGCCGGGATGAACACCAGCATGGAGCCGGCGATCACACCGGGCATCGACAGCGGCAGCGTCACGTCAATGAAGGCCCGCCACGGCCGGCTCCCGAGGTCGGAGGCTGCCTCGAGCAGCGTGACGTCGAGCTTCTCGAGCGTCGCGTAGAGCGGCAGAACCATGAACGGCAGGTACGAGTAAACGATGCCAAGGTAAACTGCGGCGGTTGTGCGCATGAGCTTGAGCGGGTGGTGGATCACGCCAAGCCACAGGAGTACCGCGTTCAACAGGCCGTTGTCGCGAATGATCCCCTCGAGGGCGTAGACCCTCAGCAGGAACGATGTCCAGAACGGAAGGATGATGACCAGCATCAGGATGCCCTGCGTCGCCTTCGAGGCGCGGGCCATGGCGTAGGCCATCGGGTAGCCGATCAGCAGACACAGCAGCGTCGAGAAGAACGCCGTCTTGAGCGAGTAAAGGTAGGAAACGACATACACTTCGTCGGTCAGCAGGTACTTGTAGTTGCTCAGGCTCAGGCTGAGGTGCACGTGGTGATCGGCGGACACGTGCCAGCTGTCGGTGTATGGCGGGATCCTGAGCGCCGCCTCGGCGAAGCTGATCTTCAGGGCAAAGGCGAACGGGATGAGAAAGAACACCAGCAGGAATACCACCGGCGGCAGAATGATCAGCAAGCGCCCGTGGCGCTCGACGAACCGGCCGAGCGCGGAACGCGGCCGCTGCCGGCTGTCGTCGCGCGTTCGGCTCGCGGCCAATCGCTGCTCCCCCCTCACCCGGTGTTCTCCCGCGGTACGCTGATGCAAGCGGCGCCCAGAGTCTGCCCGAGGCCCTCGCGCTGGGAAAGGGCTCGGCACCGTGGGGAGGGCGGCCGATGAAGCGGGCCTCCCCGCGGCCCCGCGCCGCACCCGGTCACAGTCGCCCGCGGGCGTCGCGCGCGCGCCAGCGGCAGCGGCTGATCGACGCCTGCATCTCGGCGCTCCACGTACACGGCCCGTCCAACACGACGGTCGAGAAGGTGGTCGCGATCGCCCGGATGTCGCCTGGAATCGTGCGCTTCTACTTCGATTCGAAGGCGGCGATGCTGGTCGCCTCGCTCGAGTACCTGGCGGAGGAATTCGACGATCGCCTGATCGTCCCGGTCGCCGAGCTCAAGTCCACGCCGGTGGCGGCGCTCGAGCGCCTGGTCGACCTGTACCTGGGTCCGGAGATCGCGAGCGCCCGCAAGGTGTCCGTCTGGTACTCGTTCTGGGGCGAGGCGAGCTCGCGCCAGGAGTACTACGACATCTGTGGCAAGCGGGACGCACGCTTCGAGGCACTCGTGCGGGAGCTGATCGGTCGGCTGATCGCGGATACCGGGGCGCGCCACCTCGATGCCGACGGCATCGCGCTCGGCCTGATCGGCGCACTCGAGATGCTGTGGCAGGGCTATGCGTTCCAGACCGAGTCGGCGATCGACCGCGCCGATGCCCGGCGACGCTGCATGGCCTACCTGCGCTCGGTGTTTCCCGCCCAGTTCGCGGCACCTGCAGGCGCCCCACCACGGACCGGACTGCCGCCCGCGGCCTATGCGAGCGCGCCGCTCCTCGAGGCAGAGCGCCATGCGCTGTTCTTCGGCAGCTGGCAGTTCGTCGGCCTCGACAGCGAACTCGCCGCGACCGGTGACTACCTGACGCTCGAGGCGCCCGGTACGCGCGCGCTGGTGCTGCGCGAGCCGGCGGGCGGGCTGCGCGCCATCCAGAACAGCTGCCCGCAGCGCCCGCACGCCCTGGTGATGCACCGCGCCGGGCACATCGACGGATTCATTGCCTGCCTCGTACACAACCTGCGCTACGACTTCTCTGGCGAGCCGCAGGGTGATACGCCGGGCGGGCCGCTGGCCCGACTTGCGCTCGCTGCCAGCGACGGCCTGCTGTTCGTCCGCGGCCCGACAGACCGGGACCCCGCGCCGCCCGCTCCGGCGCTCGCGGCGACGTCCGCAGCCAGCACCATGCGCCTCGTCGCCGCCGGACCACCGCGCGAGACCGACGTCGCGGCGGACTGGAAGCTGCTCATCGAGCGATGGCTCGAATGGCCGGGTTCACAACCCGCCTCGCCCGCCGCGCCCGGCGTCGTCGAATTCGCCGGCGACCTGCCGACCTCCGGAACCTGGCGCGAGCAGCGCTATCTCGGCCTCGCTCGGCAGTGCGGGACTACGCGCTGGCAGCGGAGCTACATCGCACCGAACCAGCTGGTCGACGTGCGGCCGGGTGCCGTGCAGGTGCTGCAGGTGCTGCCGCTGGGTCCGGGCCGCTGCCGGCTGCGATCGTTCGACTACGCACCGGCGCCGGACGGCCGACTCGAGCACGGCCTCGCCTGCCTCGCCGCACGCCTCGGGCGGCGGCGCCTCGCCGCGGATGTCGCGCTTGCAACCTCGGTCCAGAGAGGCCTCGAGTCCCCGGGACCGGTGCGGGAGCCGGTGAGCCGTGTGCCTGCCCCGTTGGCCGAGTTTCGCAATATCATTGCGCGACTGCTACCAGGCGCATTGCGCCATCCTGGAGACTCACCATGAACGCCGTACTCTCCGTCCGTGACTGGCACGCCCGGGCGGACCAGCTCAAGTATCCGACCGGCCATTTCATCGACGGTGAGCACATCGCCGCCCGCGGCGGGGACCGATTCACCGTCACGAACCCCGCCACCGGCGAGCCGCTGTGCGAGGCTGCCGCAGGCGGACCCGAGGACATCAACCGGGCCGTCGCCTCCTGTCGCCGTACGTTTCGCGCGGGCATCTGGCGCCGCAAGGCACCGCGCGAGCGCCTCGCAGTGCTCTCGCGTTTCGCCCGGCTGATCGAGACGAATGCCGATCGGTTCGCGCTGCTCGACACGCTCTGCATGGGCAAGCCGGTGCGCGACATGCTGGCCAGCGACGTGCCGGCAGCCGTACAGACCTTCTCCTATTTCGCGGAGCTGTGCGACAAAGTCGACGGCGCGGTCACGTCGACGGCCACCGATGCGTTCCACTACATCCTGCGCGAGCCGCTCGGCGTCGTCGGGTGCATCGTCCCGTGGAATTACCCGCTGCTGATGGCAGCATGGAAGGTCGCGCCGGCGCTCGCCGCCGGCAACTCGGTGGTCCTGAAGCCAGCGGAGCAGTCACCGCTGTCGGCGCTTTTGATGGCGGAGCTATTCATCGAGGCCGGTGGCCCGGCGGGCGTGTTCAACGTCGTCAATGGCCTGGGCGAGGCGGCGGGGGCGCCGCTCGCGCTGCACGCGGACGTCGCCAAGATCGCCTTCACCGGCTCCACCGAAGTCGGCAAGCTGATGCTCGTCTACGCGGGCCAGTCGAACATGAAGCGCGTGAGCCTCGAGTGCGGCGGCAAGTCGCCGCAGATCTTCCTGGCCGATCTCCAGGACCTGGACCGCGCGGTGAGCTACGCGATCAACGGCATCTTCGGCAACATGGGTGAGGTCTGCAACGCCGGGTCACGGCTGCTGATCGACAAGCCGATCGCCGAGGCCTTCGTCGCCCGCTTCATCGAGCACGGCAAGACGGCCTATCGGCCTGGCGACCCGCTCGACCCCGACACCAACCTTGGGCCTCTCGTGACCTCGCAGCATCGCGCGCGCGTGCTCGATTACATTGGTCGCGGCAAACGCGACGGTGCCCGGCTCGAGTTCGGCGGGGACACCCCGCCGCTGCCGGGAAGCTACGTCAACCCGACGCTGTTCTCGCGCGTCAACAACGGCATGATCATCGCGCGCGAGGAGATCTTCGGGCCGGTCGCGGCGGCGATCGAGGTCAACGGGCTCAAGGAGGCACTCGCGGTTGCCAACGACTCGATGTACGGCCTCGCCGCGTCGATTTGGACGCGCGACCTCAATACGGCGCACAAGGCGGTCCGCGACCTCGAGGCCGGGGTGATCTGGGTCAACTGCTTCGACCACGGCGACATGACGCAGCCGTTTGGCGGCTACAAGCAGTCCGGCCAGGGCCGCGACAAGTGCCTCGAAAGCTTGCTGTCGTACACCCAGACGAAGTCAGCCTGGGTGCACCTCGGATAGCACCGCCTCGCAGACCCCGCGGCCGGCCGTCAGCCGCGGGCGAGTTCCGCGCGCAGCCACTCGTGCAGGCGGAACACGTCGTACTCCTCCGGCATCAGCATGCCGTGGGCGTGCGGGGCCGAGCGCAGCCCCCGCTGGTTGATCTCGCACACCGCCCCGTCCTCGGCCATCACCGCGGCCGAAAACGCGCATGCCCGCTGAATATCGATGCTCGGGTCGTTCAGCGTCTCGCGCGGGAACAGCCATTCGATGCTGAGCTCGGTCTCTTCGGGCCCGAGCGGCAGCAGCCGGGTCGAACGCACATGGTCGACATGGGCCACGAGATAGTGAGACGGCAGGCTCGTCATGTACTGATAGCCGGCGCGGCGTTCCTCGGCCGTCAGCGCCGGGAACTCGTGGCCGAGGGAGCGCCCGTCGATCGACCACGTCGCCGCTCCGGCTTTCAAGCCTCCCTTGTACGCCGGATCCGTGCTCGATGCGTGCTCGCGCCATGCCGGGTCGTCACGTTCCTCCATGATGCCGCGGCGGTAGATCGGCACGAGGCTGCTGAGTGCGTGATGGACCGTCGGGCAGTGCAGGCACTCGTTGTAGTTTTCCCAGAAGATCTTCCAGTTGCAGCGGATGCGTTTCGTCAGCCGGTGGCCGATCAAGAGCTCGGCCAGCGGCCAGTGGGCGAGCGCCTCGGTGTTGGCGTTGAAGTTCTCGCCGAGCCCGCGGCCGTCGCCACTTAAATTTGCGTACACGAACCCCCGCCATGTCTGGAGCGGGATCGCATACAGCGAGGTCTCGCTGACCGGGACGTAATGACGCCGCCCGAACGACGGAATGCGTGCCAGCTCGCCGTTCAGCCGGTAGGTCCACGCGTGGTACGGGCAGGTGATCGCCTTGCCCGGCAGCCGGCCCTCCGATTCCGGGCACAGCATTGCCCCGCGATGGCGGCAGGTGTTGTAGAAAGCCCGCAGCGTACCGTCCTCGTCGCGGACGACGAGCACCGGCTGCGTCCCGATCGTGAAGCTGCGGTAGCTCCCCGGCTCCGGCACCGTGTCCGCGCGGCACAGGTACACCCAGTTGCGGTACCAGATGCGCTCGAGTTCGAGCGCGTACTGCGCCGGGTCGAAGTACCAGATGTTCGGCAGCGTGTGCTCGAGCCGCTTGAGCCCGGAGAACTCGCCCGCCGTCGGATCCGGATTCGCGTCGGCGTTCATCGCTGCGGGCCCGTCCCCGGGCTCAGGCGAACCGCGCCGGCGCGGCTGGCAGGCGGACTTCCGGAATGGCTTCGCGCAGCAGGTTATGAAACTCGAGCATCCAGCGCTCGAGGGCTGACAGTGGGCCCGGTGTGTAGCTCGGCGATGCGAGGCCGCGCTGGACCCGCTCGCACAGCCACCTGTCCTCGTTGTTGACCGACGTGTTGATCCGGTTGCTGAGGGCGCGCAGCACACGCATCTCGCGCCGCTCGTCCTGCAAGCCGAAGATCGCGTACCGGATCACGCACTTGCCGGGCCCGCGCGGCAGCACCTGGAAGAAGTCCATCAGTTCGGGATACACGTCGATCCCGAGGTTCGGCAGCACGCTGTAGAAACGCCAGCAGCGACGATTGGCCTCAGGGAGGTGCGTGACGGTCGGAACCACGAGCTTCTGGTAGAACCGCTCGCTCCAGCGCGAGGAAGGCTGCTCGCGCAGCCAGCTGGTCCCGCGCGCGATGCCCGGGGCGCCCTTCTGGTCCTCGTAATCAGGCGTGAACATCCGGTTCAGTCCCGGGTGGCCGACCGGAACGTGGTACGACTCGAGGTAGTTGTCCATCGCCACCTTCCAGTCGACGTCCCACTGCTCGTACGACACGGGCACGAGCGGCACCATCTCCTCCATCCGGTACGGCTCGAGCTCGGCGATGAACGGCGCGAAGCGCTCCTTGAGCGGCGGCGGCGGGTTGGCGGCGAGGCAGACGAACACGAAGCCGAGGACGACTTCGACGTGCACGGGCTTGAGGCCGTGCTGGGCCTTGTCGAGCCCCGGGAAGCCTTCCTTTCCCGGCACACCCACCAGCACCCCGGCGTAGTTGTACGACCAGCCGTGGTATGGGCAGACGATGACGCCCGGGCAATGCCCGCTGTCGTCGAGTAGCCGCGCGCCCCGGTGGCGGCAGACGTTGTGGAAGCCGCGGATCCGCCCCTCCCGGTCGCGCAGCACGACGATGCTGTCCTGCCCGAGATCGAGGGTCGTGAAATCGCCGGGCCGCGCGATCTGGCTGACGTGACAGGCGATCTGCCAGCTCGGCCGCAGGATCCGCTCGAGCTCGAGCCGGGTCATGTCGGGATGGTTGTAGATCCACGCCGGAAGCGCGTGCGGGGCGGCTGCAGCGTCGGTGCGGTCCGCCTGAGCCGCTGCGGAAGTGGCCACGCTCGTGCCCCCCAGGCCGGTTATACGTGCGTTTAATGTACGCTTTTCGAGGGGCCCGGAGCAAGCACACTGCGCCGTTGGTAGAGTCGCACACCAGAGATAATATATTGATGTAAATCAATTAACTATAACGTACCAGCCAGCGCCCGCTGGAGATCCGGAGGCTAAGCCCCCGATGCTGCACCGCGATCCCCGGAAAAGCTATATGACCATATAGAATTTCATGGACGCGCCGGCCACCCGATGCTAGCGTTTCGGGCACGCATATCGCCTCACCGGGGGACAGCCATGGCGCGAACGCTGACAAAGAGCAACGAGCACTGGCGCCGCGCGGTCACGAAACTGCCGCTCGGAGTGGCCTCGAACTTCCGCTACTGGGGCGAGGAACGCACGATCTACGTCAAGGAAGGTCGCGGCGCCCGGATCACCGACATCGACGACAACGTCTACGTCGACTACCGGCTTGGCTACGGGCCGGCGATCCTCGGCTATGCGGACCCGCGGGTCGATGCCGCGGCCAGAACCGGAATGGAGGTCGGCGGCGTGTTTGCCCTCTCGACCGAGCGCGAGTTCAAGGTCGCCGAGCGAATCTCCAAGATGGTGCCGGCCGCCGAGCTCGTGCGGTTCTCCAATTCGGGCACCGAAGCGGTGATGGCGGGCCTCAGGCTCGCGCGCGCCTACACCGGGCGCGACGACTACATCATTCTGGAGGGCAGCTACCACGGCCTGTTCGACGCGGCGATGTGGTTCACGCCGATGGAGAAATGGGGCCAGGTCGGCGAGCCCGAGGTGCAGCCCTACAGCCAGGGCATTCCACTCGGCGCGCGCGGCTTCGCGCACTTCGTCCAGGCCAACGATGCCAACCAGCTGGAGGAGACATTCAAGCGCCAGGCCGGCAAGGTCGCCTGCATGCTGATCGAACCCATCATGGGGAACTGCCTCGGGATTGCGGCCGAACCCGACTACCTGCGGGCGGCCCGCGCGCTGTGCGACAAGTACGGGGTCGTGCTGCTGATCGACGAGGTCAAGACGGGTTTTCGCGTCGCCCGCGGCGGCGTGCAGGAGCTCTATGGCATCAAGGCCGACCTGTGCACGTTCGCCAAGGCGGTCGCGAACGGTTACCCGATCTCGGTGCTCGCGGGCCGCGAGGACATCATGCGCAAGCTGGGCAAGGGCGTCGCGCACGGCGGCACGTACACGGCACACTCGGTGTCGCTGGCCGCTGCCGAGGCGTGCCTCGCGATCCTCGACGAGACCGATGCGCTGGAGCGAATCGCCTCGTATGGCACGCGGCTGCGCAAGGGCATGAGCGCGGTGCTGAACGCGCGGGGCGTGCCGCACAGCTTCGTCGGGCATCCGTCGATGAGCGGGCTGTACTTCGCGGCCGACCCGCCGCGCAATTACCGCGCCTGGAAGAGCAGCGACTACGCGTTCTACGACGCGATGGCGCAGGTGCTGCACGACGAGGGCGTGCTGTGCGAGCCCGACTCCCGTGAGCCGTGGTTCGTCTCGGCGGCGCACGACGACTCGTGCCTCGCCGACACGCTGCGCGGCTTCGAGATGGCGGTCGACGCAACACTGCGTTCGCGCATCGCCGAGAAGGTGCCGGCCTGACAGGCCGGTGGCGCGGCGCAGATGGCGGGACCCAGCCCTCGCGGCCAGCGGCATGACGTCATCGTCGTCGGCGCCGGCCACAACGGGCTCGTCGCAGCCTGCTATCTCGCGCGTGCCGGCCTCGACGTGCTGGTGCTCGAGCGCAACGAGTACGTCGGCGGCGCGGCGGTAAGCCGGCGCCTGTACGGAGAATTCACGTACTCGAACTGCTCCTACGTCTGCAGCCTGCTGCGACCGGAGATCATGCGAGGCCTCGAGCTGCCGCGGTTTGGCCTGCAGATCATTCCCTACGAGGGCGGCTGCACGATGATGCGCGACGGCGGCCATCTCGCCCTCTATGACAATCACGATGCCCTGCGGCGCGAGATTTCGCGCCACTCCAAGCGCGATGCCGAGGCCTACGACCGGTTCTCGACCGACGTCATTCGGCAGTGCAAGTTCATCAAGCCCCTGCTGATGCGCGAGCCGCCGGATCCGACCTCCTTCCGGCCGCGGGACCTGATGGAACTGCTGTACCTCGGCCAGCGCCTCAATGCGATCGGCGAAGACCGGATGTATGACACGCTGCGTTTCTGGACGATGAGCGCTGCGGATTTTCTCGATGAGTACTTCGAGAGCGAGATCGTCAAGGCGCACTTCGCGGGCAGCTCGATCATCGGCACCGCACTCGGGCCGCGCTCGCCGGGTACCGCGTACGTGCTGCTGCACCACTACATGGGCGACATCGACGACACGGTCGGGGCGTGGGGGTTCGCGCGCGGCGGCATGGGCGCAGTGACGCAATCGCTCAGCGCCTCGCTGCAGGCGAGCGGCGGCAGCATCCGGGCCGCGGCGCCGGTCGAGCGGATTCTCGTCAGGAACGGCCGGGCCCGCGGCGTCGCGCTCGCGACCGGCGAGGAGATCGAGGCCGCGACGGTGGTCTCCAACATGGACGTGAAGCGCACCTTCCTCGACACCGTCGACGCCGAGCACCTGCCCGAGGAGTTCCTGGCAGCCGTGCGCCGCTTCAAGATCCGCGGCTCGTCCGGCAAGCTCAACATCGCGCTCGACGGCCTGCCGCGCTTCCCGGCAATTCCCGAGGGCGCGCCGTGCATCCGCGGCGATCTGCATCTGACGGACACCATCGAGATGATGGAGCGCGCCTACGATGACTGGAAGCAGGGGCGCTGGTCTTCCGCTCCCTACGTCGACATGCTGATTCCGTCGCAGATCGATCCGACGATGGCACCCGAGGGCAAGCACTACATGTCGGTGTTCGTGCAGTACTGCCCGTACGCCCTCGCCGACGGGCCGTGGACCGATGCGAAGCGCACGGCATTCGGCGCGACCGTCATCGACGCGATCGCACGACAGAGTCCGGATTTCAAGAGCCTGATCCTGCACGCCGAGATCCGCACGCCGTGGGACATCGAGAACGAGGTCGGGCTCACCGAGGGCAACATCTTCCAGGGCGAGCTGACGATGGACCAGCTGCTGTTCAACCGGCCGGTGCCCGGCTATGCCCAATACCGCACGCCGGTCGACGGGCTGTACCTGTCGGGGTCCACGACCCATCCGGGCGGAGGCGTGATGGGAGCGCCGGGGGCCAATGCCGCGCGGCGCATCCTGCGCGATCTTGGACGCGCGGCGTGAGCGCCACGGGATCATCGCCCGCGATGCGCCGCGCCGACTGCGTCGTCATCGGCGGCGGCCACAACGGGCTCGTCTGCGCGACGTACCTCGCGCGCGCCGGCCGCGCGGTGCTGGTGCTCGAGGCCGCCGCCCGGGTCGGCGGCGCGACGGTCACGCGCGAGTTCGCGCCGGGCTACCGCGTCTCCGCGGGTGCGCACCTGCTGCACCTGATGCCGCGTGCGCTGATGGACGAACTCGGCCTTGCGCGACACGGCCTTGTGTACGCCGGCCGCGACCTGCCGACCACGGCGGTCGCGGCGGGGCTTGCCCCGCTTTCGATCGGCGCTGCCAGCGAGGCGGCACTGCAGACATTGTCGGCCCGCGACGCTGCGGCCTATCCCGCCTTCAGCGCGCGCCTGGGGCGCTTCGCCAAGGCGCTCTACCCGCTGCTCGATTCGATCCCGCCCCGGCTCGGGTCCGACGCCTGGACCGACCGGATCACGCTCGCCAAGCTCGGCTGGCGAATCCGGACGCTCGGACGGCGCGACCTGCGCGAGCTGCTGCGGATCATCGGCATGAACGCCTACGACCTGATCGCCGATGAGTTCGAGACGCCGCGGCTGCGTGGCGCGCTCGGCTTCGATGCGGTGCTCGGGACGAACTTCGGGCCGCGGGCGCCGGGAACGGTGCTCACCCTGCTGAATCGCCTGGCTGCCGAATCGGCCGTCGGCCCCGCGCCGCTCGCCCAGCCGCGAGGGGGTCTCGGCGCACTGAGCGAGGCGCTCGCGAAGGCGGCGGTTGCGGCCGGCGCGACCATCCGCACCGGCGCTCGCGTCGCCTCCATCCGCATCGAGGCCGATCGCGCCGCGGGCGTCGTGCTCGAGTCGGGTGAGGTCATCGATGCCGGGGCCGTCATCTCGAATGCCGATGCGAAGTCGACGTTTTTCAAGCTGCTGGGGACCC
>DATNHZ010000055.1:0-10551 GCA_035604655.1 Steroidobacteraceae bacterium
GGGCTCAGAGCCCCGCTGGCCGGGCGAGGAACTTTCGTGCCCCTCCGCGGTCACGTTCGACGTGTCGGCGACGCGGCGGGGTAGCATTGGCGTCCGGCCGATCGTCGTGATCCTCGCTCTCTGAGACAAGGGTTTTCCATGCACACCGCCTTCCGGCTCCGTCGCGCGGCCTCGGGCCGTTCACTCGCAGCCATCGCCTTCGCACTGTCGCTCACCGCGATCGCACCGGCGGGCATCGCGCAACCGCACCTGCCCTCTGACGTCAACGGCGCACCGCTCCCGTCGCTGGCCCCGATCGTCAAGCGCGCCTCGCCGGCGGTCGTCAACGTCGCGACCCGCGGCACGGTCACCGAGCGCGGCCAGCGCAATCCGCTGCTCGAGGACCCGTTCTTCCGCCGGTTCTTCGACGTGCCGGAGCAGGGCCCGCGTCAGCGTCAGTTCCAGAGCGCCGGCTCGGGTGTCGTGGTCGATGCCAAGCAGGGACTGATCGTTACCAACGCCCACGTCGTCGAAAACGCCACCGAGATCACCGTCACCACGATCGACGGGCGCGACTACAAGGCGACCGTGGTCGGCTCCGACTCCGCGTCGGACGTGGCGGTCGTCAAGGTCAAGGACGCAAAGCTGGCCGAGATCCCGCTCGGCGACTCGAGCAAGGCGGAGGTCGGCGACTTCGTGCTCGCGATCGGCAACCCGTTCGGCCTGCAGCACACCGTCACCTACGGCATCGTCAGCGCCCTCGGCCGGTCGGGGATCAACCCGGACGGTTACGAGGACTTCATCCAGACCGACGCCTCGATCAATCCGGGCAACTCCGGCGGGGCGCTGATCAACCTGCGGGGCGAGCTGATCGGCATCAACTCCGCGATCCTGTCGCGGTCGGGCGGCAACATCGGCATTGGTTTCGCGATCCCGTCGAACATGGTCCGCTCGGTGATGGAGCAGCTCGTCAAGTACGGTGAGGTCAAGCGCGGCATCCTCGGCGTCAACATCGTGACATTGACTCCCGATATCGCCGAAAGCCTCGGCTCGAAGGACGCGCAAGGGGCGCTCGTCTCGCAGGTCGTCGAAGGGTCCGCGGCCGAAAAGGCAGGAATCAAGGCAGGCGACATCATCACCACGGTCAATGGCCAGCCAGTCAAGTCGGCCGCGGAGCTCAGGAATCACATCGGACTGCTGCGGGTCGGCGAAGGCGTCGACATCGCGCTCCTTAGAGACGGCCAGGCGAAGCGCGTCGCGGCCGTCGTCCAGGCCCGCAGCGGCGATCACGAGGAGGGCTCGGAAGGAGGCGCGGCCGATATCCATCGCGCCTTTGAAGGCGCGGACCTCGCCGACGCACCGGGCGGAGGTGTGCTGGTGCGGGCGATCGAGTCCGGCAGCCCTGCAAGCCAGACCCAGCTGCGCGCCAATGACGTGATCACCAACGTCAATCGCCAGCGGGTCAACAACCTCAAGGAACTGCGGGCGGCGGCGAAAAACCAGACCACCTTGCTGGTGACCGTCCGCCGCGGCACTGCAACGGCATTGATTCCGATTCGCTGAGCCGGCGCCGCAGGGCCTCTGCCCACGGCAGCCGCGACCCAGGGCGGCGACGCCGGGCCGTTATACTGACGGCTCGGAGCGTTCACCGGGGCGGGCATGCGGTCACTGTCGATCTCAGTACTGGGCGGGACCGGCTTCGTCGGCTCCCATCTCGTCAGCCGCTTGGTTCGCGACGGGCACCGGGTACGCGTGCTGACCCGCAATCGCGACCGGCACCGCGCCCTGCTGGTGCTGCCGGGGCTCGAGCTCATCACCGCCGACGTCCACAACCCGAGCGTGCTGGTCGAGGCCGTTCGCGGCTCCGACGTCGTGATCAACCTGGTCGGAATCCTGAACGAGCGCGGCCGCAGCGGCGCGGGATTTGCCCGCGCGCACGTCGAACTGGCCCGCAAGGTGGTGGCGGCGTGCCGATCCGGCGGCGTTGGCCGATTGCTGCACATGAGCTCGCTGCGGGCCGCCGAGCATGCCCCGAGCCACTACCTGCGCAGCAAAGGCGTCGCCGAACGCGTGGTTCGCGAGGAATCCGGAGCCGTCGTCTGGACGCTGTTCGAGCCGTCGGTGATCTTCGGGCCGGGGGACGGGTTCATGAACCGGTTCGCCGCGCTGCTGCGGCTGTTCCCGGTCATGCCGCTGGCGCGCTCCGGAACGCGCTTCGCGCCGGTGTTCATTGGCGATGTCGTCGAGGCGATGGCGCGCTCGCTCGCGGACCATACGACCCATGGGGCGACGCTGCAGCTGTGCGGACCGCAGACGCTGACGCTGGCCGACACCGTCCGCTATGTCGCGGCGGTACTGGGCCGAAGATGCGTCGTCATCGGCCTGCCCGACGCGCTCGGCTGGCTGCAGGCACTGGTGCTCGACTTCGTCCCGGGCAAGCCGCTGTCGCTCGATAACTTCCGGTCGCTCGAGCTCGACAGCGTCTGCAGCGACAATGGCCTTGCCAGGCTCGGCATTGCTCCGACCTCGCTGCGCGCGGTCGTGCCCGGATACCTCGGCGTGCGCCAACGCGAGGTGCGTCTCGCGATGTACCGGCGCGCTGCCGGCACGCGGGTCGGGAGGCCGTGACCGGCGGCGTGCACCGCGGGCGTCCGTCCGTGGCCGCCGATTTCGGCCCGGGCGTCTCTACGGCACGGCAGGTCCGGGGCCGGCACCGGACGCCTGAGCGCAGACCGCAGACCGCCGCTGCGCACTGCTGAGCGCGGCGAGCGCACGGGCGGCGGCATAGAACCGCGGCAGGTCGTGGCCCACCTCCGCGAGGCGCGCCTCGAGTCCGGGCACGCAGTCCTGATACGTCGCGAACGACGCCAGCTGGGCGTTGTTGAGCCCGACCCCGAACAGCCATTCGTAACCCGGCCCAAGGCGCGCACGGCGGGCAGCGTAGTCGGCTCTCAGGCGCGCCAGCTCGCCGGCCTTGAGCGCACGCGTCTCGCCGGGCGGCAGGCGGCGCGCGTACAGCAGCCGCAGCCGTGCGCGTGCCTCGGCCACCAGTGCTCCGACCTCCGCGTAACGCGCCTCGCGGACCTGGAACTGGTGCAGGGCGGGCGTGTTTTCCGCGGCGGTCAGCCAGCGACGCACGCCTTCGTGCTCCACCACCGTCGCGAAGGCCTCGTTGAAGGCGGTGTCGCCCTTGACGTAGAGCAGCTGGTGGCTGAGCTCGTGGAATACGAGCGCGGCGAGCTCGGAATCGTCCCAGCCGAGCATCGTGTTCAGCACCGGATCGGCGAAGTGTCCGAGCGTCGAGTAGGCGGGCACCCCGCCGACAGCGACGTCGAAACCACGCGACTCGAGGCCGAGGGCGAAGCGCCGCGCCCGGGTCTCGGCGAAGTAACCGCGGTAGGCGACGCAGCCGGCGACCGGGAAACACCAGGTCTTCGGGTCAACCGAAAACTCCGGGGCCGCAAATACGTTCCACAGCACGTACGGCCGACCGACATCGGCATACGAGCGATAGCTGCCGTTGTCGGGCAGGCCGAGCTCGCGTGAGGCAAAGTCCCTGATCCGCGTGACGAGCTCGAGCTGGGCGCGCAGCGGCGGGGGCGTGGCCGGCTCGGCCAGCAGCTTCGCGATCGGCACGCGGCGTCGATTGAGCTCGAGCTGGCCGCGGGCCGTTTCGAGCAGGTAACAGCCGCCAAGCGGCCCGAGTGCCAGCAGAACGACGAGGGTGCGATAACGCATGCAATGGCTCGACGCGCCGGCGAAGTTCGCCTGAGTGTAGCGCGGCGCGCGAGGCAGCCGTCGCACCGCTAGAATCGACCCATGCAGATCTATCTCGTTGGCGGGGCCGTGCGCGATGCGCTGCTCGGCCTGCCGGTCAAGGAGCGCGACTGGGTTGTGGTCGGCGCCGTGCCGGCGGACCTGGTACGCCTCGGTTACCGGAACGTGGGGCGGGATTTCCCCGTCTTTCTGCATCCGGAGACGCACGAGGAATACGCGCTGGCGCGCGTCGAGCGCAAGACTGCGCCCGGCTACCACGGCTTCGAGACCCGCTTCTCGCCCGACGTGACGCTGGAAGAGGATCTGCGGCGGCGCGACCTGACGGTCAATGCGATGGCGCGCGACGCCGACGGTGCCCTGATCGACCCGTATGGCGGCCGCGCCGACCTCGAACGGCGGGTCCTGCGCCATGTTTCGGATGCGTTCGCGGAGGACCCGGTCCGGATCCTGCGCGTGGCGCGTTTTGCCGCGCGCTACGCTCCGCTCGGCTTCAACGTCGCACCGGAGACGCTGGCGCTGATGCGGCAGATGGTCGGCAACGGGGAAGCCGGCGCGCTGGTGCCCGAGCGCGTCTGGCAGGAGACTGCGAAGGCCCTGGCCGAGCCCGCACCGCAGGCGTTCATTTCAGTGCTACGCGCCGCCGGCGCGCTCGCCGTCGTGTTCCCGGAGCTGGACCGCTTGTGGGGCGTGCCACAGCCGGCGCGGTGGCACCCGGAAATCGATACCGGCACACACATGCTGCTGGTGCTCGAGGCCGCCGCGGCCTTGAGTCCGATCGCCCGCGTACGCTTCGCAGCGCTGACGCATGACCTCGGCAAGGGAGAAACCCCACCGGCCGAATGGCCGAAGCACGTCGGCCACGAGGCGCGCAGTGTCGCGCTCGTCCATGCGCTCGCTGACCGGCTGCGGGTGCCGAACGACTTCCGCGAGCTCGCGGTCCTGGTCGCGCGCTACCACGGGGTCTGCCACCGCGCGCTCGAGCTGCGCCCGGCGACCGTGCTCGAGCTTCTCGAGAACTGCGACGCGCCGCGGCGCCCGGAGCGGTTCGCTGAATTCTTGCTTGCCTGCGAGGCCGACATGCGCGGTCGGACCGGCTTCGCCGATCTCCGCTACCCTGAGGGCACTTTCCTGCGGGACGCTCTGGCGGTCGTGCGAGCGACGACTCTACCCGAGGCGGCCCGCGCCGGCCTGACCGGCGCTGCGGTCGGTGAACGGCTGCGCGCGACGCGGATTGCGGCACTGGGACCGGTGTGCGCGTCGCGCACGCCTATAGTGAGGCCGTGAAGTCCCGGAGCGAGAAACCGCCGAGCGCCCCGTCGTAGTCGCGCGCCAGCGCGATGCACTTGAAGGTCTCGCCCATGTCGCCCGGCAGTACGAGGCGCGCGGCGGCGCGGGCGCACAGCGGTTCGCGCGACGGATCGGCCGCGGCACGCACCAGCGCGAGGTGCTGCTCGAAGCCCGAACCGAGCAGGAAGTGCGCCTGCGAGGTGTAGCCGGCGACCCGGAGCCCGTGGGCGACCGCGGCCGCGGCGACCCGCGTGAAGTCGACCGACGCCGTCAGGTCCTGCAGTCCGACGTTGACGAACACGTCGTCGTGACGACGCTGGCGGTGATGGCAGGTCAGCGTGCCACCGTCGCGCTGCGGCGCGTAGTACGCGCGGCGGGACAGCCCGTAGTCGATCAGCAGCGCGATCCCGGCGCGCAGCGGCTCGGTCACCGCTGCGAGCCACGGATCGAGGACTACGCACGCCTCGCTCACGTAGCCTGTCGGCAGCGGCGTCGCCAGGTCCGTCGCCAGCGCCGCCAGGTCTGCGGCGAGTGCCTGGCTCGCGGGCGCGGTCCGCCAGCCGAAGCGCTCCCCCTCGATCGCGACGCCCAGAGCCTCGAAGCCCGCCGCGCCGACCCGGAAGCGCTCGACCGGCAGTGCATCGAGGACCTCGTTCGCGAGCACGATGCCCCGAAAGCTCCCCTGCGGCACACCCTCGAGCCATGTGACCCGCCGGCGGATGTCAACCGGCAGGGCGCCGAGCCGGCGTGCTTGGCGCTCGCGCAGGTCCGGGCTCGGCTCGAGGATGCGATAGGCGGCCGGTAGCGTGCCGCGACGCGCAAGCTCCCCGAGCACGTCGGCGGCGAGCGCGCCGCTGCCGGCCCCGAGCTCCAGGATCTCCCCGTCGCCGAGCGTCGCCAGCACTTCGGCGCACTGGCTCGCCACGCAGCGGCCGAACACCGACGTCAGTTCGGGAGCGGTGACGAAGTCGCCGCCCGCGCCGAGCTTGTGGGCGCCCGCCGAGTAGTACCCGAGGCCGGGCGCGTACAGCGCGAGCTCCATGTAGCGCGAGAATGGCAGCCAGCCACCGGCGTCCTCGATGGCTTCACGGATCTTCGCGACGACGCGCGCCTCGTGCGCACGTTCGGCGGCGGACAGCGGCACGAGTCCGGCGGCGATCATGAGGCTGGCGCGCGCGCGCGGCCGACGGGTATCCTCGCGGCATGCCTGCCGGAACCGCATTGCCGCTCGCCGGCCAGTCGGTGCTGATTACTGGCGGTGCGCGCCGCCTCGGAGCCGTGATCGCGCGCCGGCTGCATGCGCAGGGCGCCAACCTCCTGATCCACTACCGGACATCGGCTCGCGAGGCTGCGGCGCTCGCCGGCGAACTCGATGCGTTGCGCCCGCATTCCGTCGCGGTACATGCCGCGGACCTCCTCGATGTCACAGCACTGCCGCGCGTGGTTGCAGCGGCCGTCGACGCATTCGGACGGCTCGATGTGCTGGTCAACAACGCCTCGACTTTCTATCCGACGGCGGTGGGCGAGATCACCTTGGCCGCCTGGGATGACCTCGTCGGTACCAACCTGCGCGCTCCGCTGTTTCTGGCGCAGGCGGCCGCGCCCGAGCTGCGCCGCAGCCGCGGTCTGGTACTCAACATGGTCGATATCCACGCGTTGCGGCCGCTGAAGCGCCATCCGGTGTACTGCGCAGCGAAGGCAGGCCTCGTGATGCTAACGCAGTCGCTGGCCCGCGAGTTGGCACCGCACGTGCGTGTCAACGCAATTGCCCCGGGCCCGGTTCTGTGGCCCGAGGGCGAGATCGACCGCGAGCTCAAGGCCCGGATTCTCGATCGCACGGCGCTGAAGCGCATGGGGGCGCCGGACGACATTGCAAAGGCGGCGCTGTACTTCGTCAGGGACGCACCGTATGTGACCGGCCAGGTGCTAGCCATCGACGGTGGCCGGACGATCGGCGGGCTATAGCGGCATACGCGCGGCGCATCATCCGCGGGCCCCGGCTGGCGCCAGACTGATGCGGCGCAATGGGTGCGCCTGCTGGTCGAACGCCGCCCAAAGCTCGCCGATTGACTTGTGTAGCGTCGGGTGCACGACGTCAGGCGCAATCGCGGCCATCGGTCCCAGCATATAGGCGCGCGTCGCGAGGTCGGGCCTCGGCAGCCTCGCCCCAGGAAATTCGCCGACCAAATCGCCGTATAGCAGCACGTCCAGATCCATGCGCCGTGGCGCCCATTTGGCGTCCGTCCGGCCGCGACCGCACAGCGCTTCCACCGCGTGCAGCTCGGCGAGCACCGCCGCGAGTGGCAGCGCGGTTCTGAACCCAACCACGAGGTTGATGAAGTCCGCGCCCTTGAATCCGGCCGCGGTGTTAGCGAACGCCGGCGAGACGAGCAGGTCAGGAAACGCGCGACGCAATGCGGCGATCGCCTTGACCAGGTTATCGACGGGGGACACGTTCGAGCCCGCCGCAACGTACACGGCGACGCCCGCGGACGCCGGATCGCTGAGGTTTTGGGCCATCGTGACCGGTCAGATGCCGTAATCGGCGCGCGTGCGCTCGATCATCACGCCGACGTCGCGGCTGCCGCGCAAGGCGCCAGGCTTGTTCAGGGTGATCTTGACCCACTCGACGGCGAAGTCCCGCAGGATCAATTGCGCCACCTGCTCGGCCAGCGTTTCGACCAGGTGGCAGTCGCTCGCCTCGACAAACGCCAGCACGCGTTTCGCCACGGACTTGTAGTTCAGCGTGTCCTCGATCCGGTCGGTTTTCGCGGCGCGGCGGACGTCCCCCGGAAATTCCAGGTCGAAGCTGATCGTCTGCCGAACCTTCCGTTCCCAGTCGAAGATGCCGATGATGGTCTCGGTCCTCAGGTCCCGCACAAAGATCCGATCGCCCATCTTAAGGTGTACCCCCGCACACGCAGCGTGCGCCGGCGCACCCTACCAGCGCCAGCGCACCTGCGCACCGGCGTTTAGCCGGGGATCCTGAGCTCCTCGAGCGGCCAGCGGGCGCGTGCGACGGCCGGGAGCCCGCCGCGTTCGCCGGCCAGCAGCCGCGCGTGTCCGGCGAAGGCGATCATGGCGGCATTGTCCGTGCAGAATTCGGCGCGCGGATACGCCGTGCGGGCACCGGCGGCGGCCGCGACCTCGGCGAGGCGCGCGCGCAGGCGCTGGTTCGCCCCGACACCGCCGGTAACCACCAGCACGCGACGACCGGTGGCCGCGAGCGCACGCCGGGTCTTGGTCGCAAGCGTATCGACGATCGCCTCCTCGAAGCCCCGCGCCAGATCGGCCTTGGCCGCGGGATCGGACTCGTGTCCCCTGAGTGCCAGCAGTGCCGCGGTTTTGAGGCCGCTGAAGCTGAAATCGAGGCCCGGCCGGTCGAGCATCGGTCGGGGAAACTTGAATACCCCGGGTCGACCGGACTCGGCCAGGGCCGCGAGCCGGGCACCCCCCGGATAAGGCAGGCCCAGGAGCTTGGCGGTCTTGTCGAAGGCCTCCCCGGCGGCATCGTCGAGCGACTCCCCGAGGACCCGGTAGCAGCCGACTCCTGCGACATCGACCAGCATCGTGTGGCCGCCCGACACCAGCAGCGCAAGGTACGGAAATCCTGGCGGGTCTCGCTCGAGCTGCGGGGCGAGCAGGTGGCCCTCCAGGTGGTGGACCCCCACCACCGGAACGTTCCAGGCATAGGCGAGGCCGGTCGCGACCCCTGCTCCGACCAGCAGCGCACCGATGAGCCCCGGGCCAGCGGTGTACGCGACGCCCCCGACCGGTCGGCCGGGGGCGCCCGCTTCCTCCAGTACCCGCACGATCATGGGCGCGAGCCGCCGCACGTGGTCGCGCGAGGCGAGTTCCGGTACGACGCCGCCCCAGATCTCGTGGAGGTCCGTCTGGGTGTACACGCGGTGCGCCAGCAGCCCGTCCCGGTCGTTAAAGACGGCCACCGCCGTCTCATCGCACGAGGACTCGATCGCGACGACGTTCAGGGTCTGCCTGTTCACCGTACCGCCCACCCGGCAACCGGGCGGCCGCGGCACTCTCGACGGCGCAGGCTTTTGATTTTTAGGAGTGACATCCGTAGACTTATCGGTTCTGCGCCCGACCTTTGATCGGGCACCATGCGAGGAAGGCCGATCTCAATGCCGAGCGTACGTATCCGCGAGAATGAGTACTTCGACGCCGCCCTGCGGCGCTTCAAGCGCGCCTGCGAAAAGGCCGGCGTCCTCACGGAACTCAGACGCCGGGAATTCTACGAGAAGCCGACCCAAGAGCGTAAGCGCAAGAAGGCGGCGGCGGTCAAGCGCCACCTGAAGCGCATCTCGCGCGAGGGCATGCGGGCTCCGCGCTGATTCCGGTGAGGATCGCGCGATGACCCTCCGCGAACGCATCACTGAGGACATGAAGGCAGCCATGCGCTCGGGCGACAAGGATCGCCTGGGGCTCATCCGCATGCTGCAGGCAGGAATCAAGCAACGTGAAGTCGATGAGCGCATCACGCTTGATGATACGCAGACGCTGTCGGTCATCGAGAAGATGATCAAGCAGCGCAAGGAGTCCATTGTCCATTTCGAGGCCGGCGCCCGCCCGGACCTCGTGGCCAAGGAAACCGCCGAGATCGCCGCGCTCAGCGCTTACCTGCCGGCGCAGCTGTCGACGACGGAGATCGATGCGCTGATCAAGGACGCGATCGCCATGGCCGCCGCCACGTCGGTCAGGGACATGGGAAAGGTCATGGCCATCGTCAAGGGCAAGGCCGCGGGCCGCGCTGACATGGGCGCCGTCGGCGCACGTACCAAGGCGCTGCTCGGCGGCTGACCGGCGCCCGGAGGCCGCCCATGGCTGGCCGCATACCTCGCGCATTCATCGACGAGTTGCTTGCCCGCACCGACATCGTGGAGGTGATCGGCAGCCGCGTGCAGCTCAAGAAGGCCGGCCGCGAGTGGAAGGCCAACTGCCCGTTCCATGGCGAGAAAACACCCTCGTTCACGGTCTCGCAGCAAAAACAGTTCTATCACTGCTTCGGCTGCGGCGCGCACGGAACGGCACTGTCATTCCTGATGGAGCACGATCGGCTCGGTTTCCCGGAAGCGGTCGAGGAACTCGCGAGCCGCGCGGGCCTGGAGGTGCCACACGAAGGCGGTGTCGCCGCCGATCCGCGCGACCGGATGCAGGATGACCTCTACGCGCTGACCGCGAACGTGGACCAGCACTTCCGCGACGCGTTGCGCGATGCGGAGCGCGCCAAGGACTACCTGAAGGGCCGCGGCCTGGTCGGCGAGACCGCGGTCCGCTATCACCTCGGCTATGCCCCGCCGGGATGGGACGGGCTGCTGAAAACGTTCGGCGCGACCGAGGTTGGCCGCCAGGCACTGCTGACGGCGGGCCTGATCATCGAGCGCACGGCCGACCAGCAGAAATCCTCCGGTCCAGGGTATTACGACCGCTTCCGCGACCGGATCATGTTCCCGATCCGCGACTCGCGGGGCCGCGTCGTCGGGTTCGGCG
>DATNHZ010000056.1:0-13592 GCA_035604655.1 Steroidobacteraceae bacterium
TCACCGTTCGGCGCCTACGGCTACAACCCGGAGGGCATCCGGATCGGCCAGAGCCAATCGCGGCAGCGCCGGGCGGTCAAAGTGTGGGACCAGCGTGAATTCCGTAACCTCGACGATACGGTCGAGATCGGCACCCGCAACATCAAGCTGGCGCTGCGGCGGCTGCGGCGCTTCGCGCGCGAGGGCGCGGCGGAGGAACTCGATCTCGGCGGCACCATCGACGCGACCGCGCGCAATGCCGGCTGGCTCGACCTGCGGCTCGTACCGGAGCGGCATAACGCGGTCAAGGTGCTGCTGTTTCTCGACATCGGCGGCTCGATGGACGATCACGTCCGCGTCTGCGAGGAGCTGTTCGCCGCCGCGCGTGGCGAATTCAAGCACCTCGAGTACTACTACTTTCACAACTTCGTCTACGAGACGGTGTGGAAGGACAATCGCCGGCGCCACGCCGAGCGGATCCCGACGCTCGAGGTGATCCGCACCTACGGGCCGGACTATCGGCTGGTGCTGGTCGGCGATGCGACCATGGGTCCGTATGAAATCGTCCAGCCGGGAGGCAGCATCGAGCACTGGAACGACGAGCCGGGCGCGGCCTGGCTCGGGCGGCTGCGGCGCGCCTATCCGAAGCACGCCTGGCTCAATCCCGAGCCCGAGGACCGTTGGGAGTACATGCCGTCGATCGGCGTCACGCGCGAGCTGCTCGAAGGGCGCATGTTTCCGCTGACGCTAGGCGGCATCGACCGCGCGATGCGCGCGCTGAATGCGCGCTGAACGGCAGATCCGTCAGCCCGGATTCTTGGCGGCGACCCCGGCCGCCCTGGCCTGAAGCGCGGCGAGTTCGCGCAGCACGAGGTCGGCGTGGCCCTTGGGCTCGACGCTGACCCAGTGCTTCGCGATCCGGCCCTGCGGGTCGATGATGAAAGTGTCACGCCGGGCCAGCTCGAATACTCCCATCATCCTGACCAGCACGCCGTAGTCCCGCGCGGTCTGCTTGGTGCTGTCGGCGAGGATCGTGAACGGCAGCGAGTGCTTGTCGGCAAACTCCTTGTGCGAGGCGACGTCGTCGACGCTGATGCCGAGGACGGTCGCGCCGAGCTTGCGGAAGGCGAAGATGTTGTCGCGCAGCTCGCACGCCTGCGTCGTGCAGCCCGGAGTCTGGTCCTTGGGATAGAAGTACAGCACGACCCATCTGGCCTTGTACTCATCGAGGGTGTGCCATTGGCCGTTCTGGTCCTCAAGCCTGAACTGCGGAGCCGCAGCTCCGACCGCCGGCGACTCGGCGCGGCCCGGACCCGCGAAAGTGAGAGCGAGAACCAACGCGGCTGCAAATCCCAGGGCACGGCGGGCGTAGATCGGTGTCATCGGCAAAACTCCAGCGCGCCACAGCGGGGACGGCGGCCGAGGCGATCGCTGGAGGCGATCGTACAGCCGGGCAGCGCATAATGACAAAGTGCCGCCGGGACCCGACGCCGCTGTGTCTGCCTATCCGCCCGGACCATTCCCCGCCGGTGCATGGCGCCTCGGGCTCGTGCTGCCCGGCGGCGGCGCACGCGCCGCCTACCAGGTGGGGGTCCTGAAGGGGATCGCCGAGCTCGTGCCGCGCGATGTGCCGTTGCCGTTCCGGGTGATCTCCGGGACCTCGGCTGGCGCGATCATCGGCACGATTGTCGCCGCGCATGCCGCGCACTTCCGCACCGGCATCGCGAGCCTCGAGCGCTTCTGGAGGAACTTCCGGGTTGAGCAGGTGTATCGGGCCGACACGGCCAGCATGTTGCGCGCCGGCATTCACTGGCTGCTGGCGCTCGTTTCCGGGGGCTTCCTGGTCCCGCCGCCGCGCTCGCTGTTCGATAACCGGCCGCTGCGCGAGCTGCTCGAGCGGCACGTCAACTTTACGCGGGTTCGCCAGCACCTGGAGCACGGCCACCTGGACGCGCTCGTGATCAATGCGTCCGCGTACCGGACGGCGCTGTCGGTCGCGTTCTACGCGTGTGCGCGCGAGGCGATTCCGTGGCAGCACACCTGGCGTCTCGGCCAGCCGGCCGAGCTCGGCCTCGATCACCTGATGGCGAGCGCTGCGGTGCCGTTCCTGTTTCCACCGGTGTACATGGGCGGGGAGTACTACGGCGACGGAGCCATGCGCCAGCTGGCGCCGTTGTCGCCGGCGATCAACCTCGGCGCCGACCGTCTGCTGGTGATTGGGGTCCGGCCGTCGAGCGCGGCACTCGATCCGGCCGCAGCGCCGGGCGCGGGAATCCCCCGCGGGCATGCGGGACCGGGTCCGGCACCGAGCTTCGGTCAGATCTTCGGGTTCATGCTCGACACGCTGTTCATGGACGGGTTGCAGTCGGATCTGGAGCGTCTGCAGCGGGACAACCTGCTGATCGCCGCGGCCGGCAGCGCGGCCGGCGGCCTGCGCCGGATCGAGGTCGTGTCGATCATGCCGCGCCTCGACTTTGGCCCGATCGCCGAACGCCACGTCGGCGCCGTGCCGCGCGCGTTGCGCGTTCTGCTCAGCACAATCGGTGCGGCGAATCCCGAGGGACGCACCCTGCTCAGCTATCTACTGTTCGAAGGCAGCTATGCCCGGGATCTGATCGCCCTCGGGCTCGAGGACGTGCGGGCGCGGCGCGAGGAGTTTCAGGGATTGCTGCGCAGCGAGCCGTGACGGGCCACGACGTCCGGATAGCGCGCAGCAAAGTGCGCCGCCAGCCGCTCGACCAGGAACACCGAGCGGTGCTGACCGCCGGTGCAGCCGACCGCCACCGTCAGGTAGCCGCGATTGTGCTGCTGGTACAGCGGGATCCGCCGCTCCAGGAAGGCGATCATGTCGGCGAGCAGTTCCTGGACCGCGGTGTGCGCCTCCAGATAGGCGATCACCGCCGGATCGCGGCCGGTCAGCGACTGCAGGACCGGATCCCAGTAAGGGTTCGGCAGCGTGCGCGCATCGAACACGAAATCGGCGCCGTCCGGAATGCCGTGCTTGTACCCGAACGACTCGAACATGATCGACAGCCGGCCGACGCGTCGCTGGTCGATGCGCGCTCGCACCATCTCGCGCAGCTCATGGACGCTGGTGTGCGAGGTGTCGATGACCAGGTCCGCAGAGTAGGTGATCGGCTCAAGCAGCCGCAGCTCCTCGGCGATGGCGGCTTTCAGGTCGACCCGCTCCCGCACCAGCGGATGGCGCCGGCGCGTTTCGCCGTAGCGTCTGACCAGCATCGCCTCATCGGCGTGCAGGTAAATGATCTCGCAGCCGATGCCGCTCTTTCTGAGTTCGCGCACCATCTGCGGCACGCTGGCGATCTCGTCGGGCTCGTTGCGCGCATCCAGACCGAGCGCGCTGCGCTCGTACACCCGGCTGCTGCGCCGGACCGAGTGGGCAATGAAGGCATTCAGCAGCCCGGCCGGGATGTTGTCGACGCAGTACCAGCCGAGGTCCTCGAGCATGTTGAGCGCGACGCTCTTGCCCGAGCCCGACAGGCCACTGACGATCACAAGGCGCATCGGCTAACCGCGCATCGGCGACGCGGGCATCCGGCCCGCAGGGCAGATGGTACGAGGTGCGGCGCCGGGACGCGAGCGCGTCGGGCGTCGGGTCGTGTGCTCTGGCGGCCGGCCCGGCCGGCCCCGACGGCGGCCCGCCGGCGCCTGTCAGGGGCGGCCGCGGGGGGCTTGAGCGGCGTGGTGGTCGCCGCGCTTTTCCTTGTGCTTCTTGACCAGCCGGTCCAGCTTGTCGGTCAACAGGTCGATGGCCGCATACATGTCCGCATCGGCGGCATCCGCATGGATGTTGCTGCCGCGCACGTGCAGCGTCGCTTCCGCCTTGTGTGCCAGCTTCTCGACGGTCAGCACGCAGTGCACGTCGATCACCTGGTCGAAGTGCCGGGTGATGCGGTCCAGCTTCTTCTCGACGTAACCCTTGAGCGGTGCGGTGATGTCTACGTGGTGTCCCGTCAGCGTCAGCTGCATGTGCGTTCTCCTCGGGTCAGTCGATCAGTCATCGGGCCGGTAGCTTGCGCCGCTCGCTTGACGGCGCGATCTGCATGGCCTCGCGGTACTTGGCGACGGTGCGACGCGCCACCTGGGCGCCGTCCTCGGCCAGCAGCTCGGCGATCCGGCTGTCGGACAGCGGGTTCGCCGCGTCCTCGCCGGCGATCAGCTTGCGAATCTTCGCGCGAATTGCGGTCGAGGACATCTCGCTGCCATCGGTGGCGGCCACGTGGCTCGAAAAGAAGAAGCGGAACTCGTAGACGCCGCGCGGAGTGTGCATGTACTTGCCGGTCGTCACGCGGGAAATGGTCGACTCGTGCATGTCGACCGCCTCGGCCACATCACGCAGCACCATCGGCTGCATCGCCTCGTCGCCGCGCTCGAGGAAGGCCACCTGCCGCTGCACGATGCAGCGCGCCACTTTGAGCAGCGTCTCGTTGCGGATTTCGAGGCTGCGCAGCAGCCAGCGGGCCTCCTGCAGCTGCGAGCGCATCACGGCGTGGTCGGCGGCCCGCGTGACGAGCCCCGCGTAGCCCTGATTGAGCCGCACCCGGGGCAGCGCGCCGGCATTGAGCTCGACCGCCCAGCCGTGCGGTCCGCGCCGGACGTACACGTCCGGGACCACGTAGTCCGGCTGGCTCGGCTGGATCGTCGACCCCGGCCGCGGGTGGCACGACCGCACCAGCGCCAGGGCCCGCCCGAGCTCCTCCTCGTCGACGTCGAGTGTGCGGCGCAGCGCCGCGTAGTCGCGGCCGGCCACGAGGTCGAGGTGCGCCCGCGCGATCCGCCGGGCGGCTTCGAGTCCGGGTGTATCGGGAGCGAGCTGCGCGAGCTGCAGCTCGATGCATTCCGCCACCGAGCGCGCGGCGACGCCGACGGGTTCGAAGGCCTGGACCACGTCGAGCACGCGCTCGATTTCCTCCGGCGTTGCCACGACGTCGGCCGCAAGCACCGCGCCGATCTCCGCGAGCGTGTCGACCAGGTAGCCGTCGTCACTGATCGCATCGATGATCGCCCCGCCGATCGCGAACTCGCGCGGTCCGAGCCTCGCGAGCTCGAGCTGCCACGACAGGTGCTCCTTCAGCGTTTCGCCGAGTCCCTCGGAGTATTCCTGCGGCCGGCTGTCGCCCGACCACGGGGCCTCGGACGCGGCCGCGGTCGGGCCCTGATCCCAACTGTCGTCGATCACGTCGACATCGGAATCGCCGGAAATCGGCTCCTCAGCAGGTGCCTCGGCAGCCGCGGAGTCGGGCGCGGCCGTTGGGCCCAGCTCTGCCAATTCGAGCAGCGGCTCGCCGTCGTCGTCCGCCTCGAGCATGACGTTCTGCTCGAGCGCCTCGCGGATCGTCTGTTGCAATTCGAGTGCGGGCAGCTGCAGCAGCCGGATGGCCTGCTGCAGCTGCGGCGTCATCGTGAGCTGCTGGCCGAGGCGGAGCTGTAGTGCGGGTTTTAGCATCGGGCGCGCGGGCTACCGGAGGGCGGGGCGGTCACGGTCAGCCGCCGCCAATTCACATTCGGAAATCCTGCCCCAAGTACACCTCACGAACCTCGGGGTTTGCAAGGATATCTGCCGCAGATCCGGAGGCAATCACTGAGCCCTGGTTCACGATATAGGCGCGGCCGCAGATCCCCAGCGTCTCGCGGACGTTGTGATCGGTGATCAACACCCCGATGCCGCGCGCCCGCAGGTGTTCTATGCTTCGCTGGATATCCGCCAAGGACAGCGGATCGACCCCGGCGAACGGCTCGTCGAGCAGGATGAAGCGCGGCTCCGCGGCGAGCGCCCGCGCGATCTCGACGCGCCGCCGTTCGCCGCCCGACAGGCTCTGACCGATGTTGTCGCGGATGTGGCCGATGTGGACCTCGTCCAGCAGCGCCTCGAGCTGCGCCGCGCGGGCGTCGGCATCGAGTCCGGGCCGCGTCTCGAGAATCGCCTCGATGTTCTGGGCCACGGTCAGTTTCCGGAATACCGAAGCCTCCTGCGGCAGATAGCCGAGGCCGAGGCGCGCCCGGCGGTGCATCGGCAGTCGCGTCAGCTCATCGTCATCAAGATGGATGCGGCCGCTGTCGCACGGCACGAGACCGACGATCATGTAGAAGGCGGTGGTCTTGCCGGCGCCGTTGGGGCCGAGCAGGCCGACAACCTCGCCGGAGGCGACCTCGAGCGACAGGTCGGTGACTACCTGCCGGGCCTTGTAGGTCTTGCTGAGGTTCAGCGCCCTGAGCCGGCTCATGGGTTCGGTTTCGCTTCCGGCTTCTTCGGGATGATCGTGATCCGCACCCGCTGGCTGCCCTGCTCCTCGGCGTTGGCCCGGACCCGCTGGCTGCGCATATCGTAGAGCAGCGTGCGGCCATTGATCTCGTTGTCGCCGTCCGACAGCCACGCATCGTCCGTCAGGCGCACGGTGCCGGCGGCGAAGTCGTAATCGATGTGGGCGGCGTGGCCACGCGCGACGCGCTTATCGCGTTTCTGTTCGAAGGCTGCCGGCGTGCCGGTGATCTGGGCGGTCGCGACCGCGTTGGCGGCGAATGCGACCCGCGCCTCATCGCTGACGAGCGAGCTGTCCGGCGTCGTGATCGTCACACCGCCGCGGAATACCCAGTGGCTGTCGTTGAAATCGAGGCCCGTGGCCATGGCTTCGTCGGCCTGGACCGCGAAGCGGCCCTGCTCGATTCGCACGCCGTGGAAGACCAGCGTGTTGTTCTTGTAGTCGAAGTCCGACGATCGCGCCTTGACGTAGATCGGCTGGTCGCGGTCGAGCGGTGGTACCGCAGGCGCGGCCGCATGCGCCGCGGCGCATGCCACCAGCAGCACCGCGAGACAGCTAACGCCTGAACGTGCCATTGACCGAGGATTCTAGCCGCACGGTCTCGCGCTTCAAGTCGGCGCGCAGTCCGCGCGCATTCAGTACGTGCGAGGCGAACTCGATGCGGACTGGATCGGGAGTCGTTGCGAGTTGCTGGTCCGCGTCCAGGTCCAGGTGTTCGGTGCGCAGCAGCGCACGACCTACCGCCGGTGCGATCAGCCGCACGTCGCCCTCGAGCTGTACACGGCGGCCGTCCGGCGGCAGCGTGCCGGCGGCGGCGGTGATCCGCCAGTTGCGGCCCTGCTCCGCCACATAGTCGATGCTGACCTGCGTCAAGCGCACGTCGCCGTACTGCTCGACCTCGGTGGCGGTTGCGGCGTGCACCCTGAGGGTCCGGCGCCCGCTCGCGTCGGTCTGCTCGAGCGCGGCATTTTTCAGGTAGTACCCCGGCTGCGTGACCGTGACCGGCGCCTGGGGACTCTCGGCGTCCCGCTGCGCCAGCCACCAGCTGGCGGCGGCGAGCGCCGTCAAGCAGGCGAAGGCGACCGGCGCCGGAATACTCATGCGCGGGCTTCGACCAGCAGGTCACATACCTCGCGTACCGCGCCGTGGCCGCCGCGGGCGCGGGTGACGTGCCGGGCGGCGGCGATCACGTCGGGATGCGCGTCGGCGACCGCGATCGGCAGCGCCACCAGTGCCATCAGCGGCAGGTCCGGCGTGTCGTCGACCACGCAGGCAGTCGCGGCCGGCGACACGCCGAGTTCGGCGGCGAGTTCGCGGAAGGCCGCCGCCTTGCTGTCCGCGCCCTGGCGCAGGTGGCGGATGCCGAGCTCGACCGCGCGCCGCTCGAGCGCCGCCGAGTGGCGTCCGGAGATCACCGCGACCGTGACGCCCGCGGCCTGCAGCGCCTTGATGCCGGCTCCGTCGCGGACGTGGAAAACCTTGAGGAGCTCGCCCTCTGGGCCGAACCACAGGCGGCCGTCGGTCAGCACGCCATCGACGTCCAGTACCAGGAGACGGATGCTGGCAGCGCTCTCGAGACTCACATCACACCGGCGCGCAGCAGGTCGTGCACGTTCAGTGCGCCGATCACGCGGCGCTCCACGTCGACGACCAGCAGCGCCGTGATCCGGTGCCGTTCCATCAGCAGCACCGCCTCCGCGGCCAGCTCGCGCGCGCCGATCGTCTGGCCGTTGGCCGTCATGACCTCCTTCATCGGAGTCGAATGGATGTCGATGCGCCGATCGAGCGCGCGCCGCAGATCGCCGTCGGTGAATACCCCGAGCAGGCGGCCGTCCGGTGCAACCACGCTGGTGATGCCGAGTCCCTTGCGGCTCATCTCGAGCAGGCCCGCGGAAACCGTGCGGTCGGGCCCGACGCGCGGGATCTCATCGCCCGCGTGCATGACGTCCGCGACGTGCAGCAGCAGGCGCCTGCCGAGCGCGCCGCCCGGATGGGAGCGGGCAAAATCCTGCTCGGTGAACCCACGCAGGCGCAACAGCGTCACGGCGAGCGCATCGCCCATCGCGAGCGAGGCGGTGGTACTCGCGGTCGGCGCGAGGTTGAGCGGGCAAGCCTCGGCAGGCACGCTCACATCGACGTGCACGTCGGCCGCGCGGGCGAGGGCCGAGGCGGAATTGCCGGTCAGGGCGATCAGCGGCACGCCGAGCCGCTTCAGCGTCGGCACCAGCAGCAGGATCTCGGTGGTCTCGCCGGAGTTCGACAGCGCCAGCACCAGATCCTCGCGGGTGATCATGCCGACATCGCCGTGCACGGCCTCGGCAGGATGCAGGAAGAATGCCGGCGTACCGGTGCTGGCGAGCGTCGCGGCGATCTTGCCGGCGACGTGTCCGGACTTGCCGAGCCCGGTCACGACCACCCGTCCCCGGCACGTGAGCATCAGGCGGCAGGCGCGCGCAAAGTCCTCCCCGAGGCGGCGGCCGAGCGTCGCCACCGCCTCGGCCTCGATCGCGAGCGCGACCCGGCCCAACTCCACGAGCGCGGCGTCATCGAGCGGAGCAGGGGCGGTCGGGGAGTGTGCCGGTGTCGCCATGCGCGGACCTTTGGCAGCAGTAGGTCCGCCATCATAGCAACTCGGCCCCGGTCGCGGCCCGGCGCGGCCGGGGCGGCGCTTTGCCCGTGTGCGGCGATTCACTACACTCGGCGCCTCACGCGGCCCCGGGGGCGCGATTCTGAAGGACGTCAGACGCATGAAAGTGGCACAGGTCCAGGCCCTGATCGAGGCGGGGCTGCCCGGCAGCCGCGTCGTCGTGCGCTCGGATGATGAGACGCATTTCGAGGCGGTCGTGGTGGCACCGCAGTTCACCGGCCAGCGGCCGCTGACTCGGCACCAGCTTGTCTATGCGGCGCTCGGCGGCGTGGTCGGACGCGAGCTTCACGCATTGTCGATCGAGGCGTACACGCCCGCGGAATGGGCCGCCCGCGGCGGCAGCTGAGGACGCGGCGGTGGACAAGCTGCAGATCGACGGCGGCGTGCGACTCGCCGGGGAAGTGCGGATCTCGGGTGCCAAGAACGCGGCGCTGCCCATCCTCGCCGCGAGCCTGCTGGCGGACGGCCCGGTCACGATCGGCAACGTGCCGCATCTGCGGGACGTCACTACGACCAACGTGCTGCTTGGCCGGATGGGCGTCGGGGTCACGATCGACGAGCGGATGCGGGTCACCGTCGATGCCTCGACCATCAGCGAGTTCGTCGCCCCCTACGACCTCGTCAAAACCATGCGCGCCTCGATTCTGGTGCTCGGGCCACTGCTCGCACGCTTCGGCTGCGCCGATGTGTCGCTGCCGGGGGGCTGCGCGATAGGCGCGCGGCCGGTCAATATCCACGTCGCCGGCCTGCAGCAGCTCGGCGCCGACATACGCATCGAGAACGGCTACATCAAGGCGCGCGCGCCGCGGCTCAAGGGTGCTCGCCTGGTGCTTGAGTCGGTGACCGTCACCGGCACCGAGAACCTGATGATGGCGGCGACGCTCGCTGCGGGCACCACCTGCATCGAGAACGCGGCGCGCGAGCCGGAGGTCGTCGACCTCGCGAACTTCCTCAACGTCATCGGCGCGAAAATCAGCGGCGCCGGCACCGACACCATCGTCGTCGAAGGCGTCACGGGGCTGCACGGGGGAAGCTACGAGGTCCTGCCAGACCGCATCGAGGCTGGCACGTTCCTGGTGGCCGGCGCGATCACCGGCGGGCGCGTCAAGGTGCGCAACGCGCGCTCCGAGCACCTCGACGCGGTTGTCGCCAAGCTGCGCGAGGCGGGCGGGGAGGTTGCCTCGGGTGACAACTGGGTCGAGGTCGACATGCACGGCCAGCGGCCCCGGTCGGTCGACATCCGCACCGCCCCGTACCCGGCGTTCCCGACCGACATGCAGGCCCAGTTCGGCGCGCTCAACAGCATTGCCGACGGCGTCGGCACGATCACCGAGACCATCTTCGAAAACCGC
This sequence comes from Steroidobacteraceae bacterium, assembly GCA_035604655.1. Lineage (GTDB taxonomy): Bacteria > Pseudomonadota > Gammaproteobacteria > Steroidobacterales > Steroidobacteraceae > CAIKZZ01. The sequence goes on from DATNHZ010000056.1 coordinate 10,260, forward strand.
TTCATGCACATGCTCGAAATGCGCCGTCTCGGCGCGCACATCCGCCTCGAGGGCAACACCGCGATCATCCAGGGCGTGCCGCGCCTGACGGCCGCACCGGTGATGGCAACCGACCTGCGCGCCTCGGCGAGCCTGGTGCTTGCGGGCCTGGTTGCAGAGGGTCAGACGCAGGTCGAGCGCATCTACCACATCGACCGGGGCTACGAGTGCATCGAGGAGAAGCTCGCCGGCCTCGGCGCCCAGATCCGGCGCGTGCCGGCCTGAGCCCGCCAGCGGCGCCTCAGCGCTCCACGGGCCGCGCGACTACCGGCAGCTCGGCGCGATACTGCCCCTGACCGGGGCGGATCACGGTGAGGCCGACGGTCGCGCCGGGCGCCTTGCGGGCGATGCCCGCGAGGAACTCCTGTACCGAGGCGACCGGCGAGCCGTCGGCCCCGGTGATGACATCGCCGACGGCCAGCCCGACGGCCGGCGCGTGGCTCCCGGGAGGAAAGCCGATGACCTGAACGCCGTGCACCGGCTGGCCGCGCCCATCGATGGTCCCAGGCGGCAGCCCGCGCACCGCGAGGCCGGACCAGCCGCGCGTGACCCGGCCCTTGGTCTCGATCTCGGCGGCGACGCCGCGCACGAGATTCACCGGGATCGCAAAACCGATGCCTTCGATCCCCTGCTCGTGCGACAGCACGGCGGTGTTGATTCCGACCAGTTCGCCGGCGGCGGTGACCAGCGCGCCGCCCGAGTTGCCCGGATTGATCGCGGCGTCCGTCTGAATGAAGTTCTCGAGAAGTGCGACTCCGACCTGTGAGCGGCCGGTCGCGCTGACGATGCCCTGGGTGACTGTCTGCCCGAGCCCCTCGGAGTTGCCGATCGCGAGCACCACATCGCCGACCCGCAGCTGGTCCGACCGGCCGAGCGGCATCACCGGCAGGTTCGGCAGCTCGATCTTCAGGATCGCAAGATCGGTGTCCGGATCGGTGCCGACGAGCTGCGCCGGAGCCGAGCGCCCGTCGAGCAGCTGGACCACGAATTCCTGCATACCCCTGACGACGTGAAAATTGGTGGCGATGTGGCCCTTGGCGTCGAGAATGACACCGGAGCCGAGGTTGCTTTCCGCGCGGCGCCGGAACTCCGCAAGGTCCGGAAAGAGCTGCGCGAGCTGCTCGGGCAGCTGCCGCTCGATCACGACGCGGCGTGAGGAAATGTTGACGACCGCCGGTGCGCCGCGTGCCACCGCGTCGGCGTAGCTCGCGACGGCCACGTGGCGCAGGACCGGCGGCGTGCTATCCGGCGCAACGCTCGGCAAGGGCCCCGCGGCGACGCTCGCCGCGGCTGCCACGGCGGGCGGGCGCGGCGCGGGCGGTGCGCTCGCCGCCGGCCGCGCGGGCAGGATCGACGGGTCCACGTACACGGCGAACAGCGCGATCGCGAGGCCCAGCGCGATCCACGGCGACAGGAAGGTGGCAATGCGAACGAGAGGGTGCACGGATAACACCTGAACAACGGCCGCGCCCAGCCGCTTCGGCTGGGTGACGCGGTGCATCGTGTGTATAATGCGCGATCCCTCGAATTCGCGAAACCGTCAGTCGGCCCAGCCAGTTGGGCGCGTATTGCGCGGGCGCGGCACAAGGGTGCGGGCTTGGCACAAGGCATCCACAGGGGTTCAGCATGACCGCAGACGTTGATCCGGGCCGGCGCCGACTCCTCGTGACGGCCACCGCCCTGACAGGCGCGGTCGGCGTCGGCTTTGCGGTGACTCCGTTCGTCGCCAGCTGGAAGCCGAGCGCGCGTGCCAAGGCGCTCGGCGCGCCGATCGAGATCGACATCAGCAAGCTCGAGCCAGGTGCGATGCTCAGCGTCGAATGGCGCGGCAAGCCGGTCTGGGTCCTGCGCCGCACACCCGAGATGCTCAAGGAACTCGACCAGGCCAAGCCCTTCCTGCTCGATCCGGATTCGCTGGGCTCGGTGCAGCCGGCGTACGCGAAAAACGAGGCGCGGGCGCTGAAGCCCGAGTATTTCGTCGTGCTCGGCGTGTGTACGCACCTCGGCTGCGCGCCGATGGCGAAGTTCCAGCCGGGCGATGTCACCATTTCGGCCGACTGGCCTGGCGGCTTCTACTGTCCCTGCCACGGGTCGAAATTCGATCTGGCGGGGCGCGTCTGGAAGAGCGTCCCGGCGCCGTCGAATCTCACCGTACCGCCATACAGTTTCGTCAGCGACGGACGCATCGTCGTGGGCACGGACGCCACGCACGCGGCCTGAAGCGGCCGACGAAGGAGCTCAGACGATGGGGAACGAGAGCTACGGGACGACGGCGGGCGGCGGGCTGTGGGGCTGGATCAACGCGCGCTTCCCGCTCGACAAGATGCTCAAGCAGCACGTGACGGAGTACTACGCGCCGAAGAACATCAACGCCTGGTACCTGTTCGGCTCCCTGTCGCTTCTGGTGCTGGCGATGCAGCTGGTCACCGGCATCTACCTGACGATGAGCTACAAGCCGGCAGCGGCCGAGGCTTTCGCGTCGGTCGAGTACATCATGCGCGACGTCGAGTGGGGCTGGCTGATCCGCTACCTGCACTCCACCGGCGCCTCGGCGTTCTTCATCGTCGTCTATCTGCACATGTTCCGCGGGCTGCTGTACGGCTCGTACCGCGCGCCGCGCGAGCTGATCTGGATCTTCGGGATGCTGATCTACCTGGCGCTGATGGCCGAGGGGTTCTTCGGCTACCTGCTGCCGTGGGGCAACATGTCGTACTGGGGCGCGCAGGTGATCGTGTCGCTGTTCGGCACGATCCCGGTGATCGGCGATGCGCTGTCGGAGTGGATCAAGGGCGACTACTTTATTTCGGACATCACGCTGAACCGCTTCTTCGCGCTGCACGTCGTCGCGATCCCGCTGATCATGGTGTTCCTGGTGGTCGCGCACATCATTGCGTTGCACGAGGTCGGCTCCGGCAATCCGGACGGCACCGAGATCAAGAAGCACAAGGACGCCAACGGCATCCCGCTCGACGGCATGCGGTTCCACCCGTACTGCACGGTCGAGGACATCCTCGCTGTCGCCGTATTCCTGCTGTTTTTCTGCGGCGTCGTGTTCTTCGCGCCAGCCCTCGGCGGCATATTCCTCGAGCCGCCAAACTTCGAGATCGCCAACCCGATGCAGACGCCGCCGCACATCGCGCCGGTGTGGTACTACACGCCGTTCTACGCGATGCTGCGCGCGGTACCTTCGTTCTTCGGCACCCAGGTATGGGGCGTGCTGGTGATGTTCGGCGCCATCCTGATCATGTTTTTCCTGCCGTGGCTCGACCGGTCCCCGGTCAAGTCGATCCGCTA
>DATNHZ010000057.1:0-2244 GCA_035604655.1 Steroidobacteraceae bacterium
GGCCCTTTGCGAGCGGACATTGCCGCGGGTGCACGCGGGCCCGATTCTGGAGGCGCGCGAGCGTTGCGCTCGGCCTCGGCCGGATGCGTCCTCTGCGGGTCTATCCCCGCAGCGCAGTCATCACCACGGATTCCGGCGGCCGACTGACAAGCCGCCGCAGCTGCGAGCCGGGGCAGGTCAAGTGACCGTCCATTCCCGCTCCAGGACCCAGTCCCGCTCGGCCGGTCACTGGTCGCTGGCAACGGCCCCCATCGTATCCAGCAGTCCCAGGATTTCCTGGGTCTTGGACTTCATCAGGGCATCATCGCCGCGGCTCTCGACATTGAGCCGGATCAAAGGCTCAGTGTTCGACGAGCGCAGATTCAGTCGCCACCGCTCGAACTCGAGCGACAGCCCGTCGGTGTAGTCGACGCTGACCGCGCGCGGCCGATAGCGGGCTTCGACGGCGGCGATGGCGCCCGGACCGTCCGGCACCCGGCGGTTGATTTCCCCGCTCGCGGGAAAGAGCCGCATCCGCTCGCCGACGAGCGCGGACAGGGGTTTGCCGGTCTCGCCGAGGACCCCGGCGACTACCAACCACGGGATCATACCGCTGTCGCAGTACGCGAAATCCCTAAAGTAGTGGTGGGCACTCATCTCGCCGCCATAGATCGCGTCCGCTTCGCGCATCGCTTGCTTGATGAACGCATGCCCCGATTTGCACATCACCGGCGTACCGCCAAGGCTGCGGACGATGTCGAGCGTGTTCCACGTCAGGCGCGGGTCATGGACAATCTTGCCGCCGGCGTAGCGCTTCAGGAACACCGACGCGAGCAGGCCGACGATGTAGTAACCCTCGATGAACCAGCCCTGCTCGTCGAAGAAGAAGCAGCGGTCGTAGTCACCGTCCCAGGCGATCCCGAGGTCAGCCTTTTCGCGCCGCACAGCTTCGATCACGGCCGTGCGGTTCCGCTCGAGCATAGGGTTCGGCACGCCGTTCGGGAAGTTGCCGTCCGGCGCGTGGCACAGCTTCACGAACTCAAATGGCAGCGCGGGCTCGAGTCGGTCGATGATGAGCCCGGCGCCGCCGTTGCCGGCATTGCAGACGATCTTGAGTTTCCTAAGCGTCTGCCGCCCGACATAGGACAGTAGATGCTCAACATAGCGGCCGCTCGTGTCGATCGGCGTGACGGTGCCGCGTTTGGCGAGCTTCGAAAACGCGCCGGCCTCGGCGTAATGGCGAATATCCTCGAGCCCCGTGTCGCCAGATATCGGTCGCGAGCCCTCGCGCACGAACTTCATTCCGTTGTAGTCCGGCGGGTTGTGGCTCGCCGTCACCATGATGCCGCCGTCGAGCCCGAGCGCGGACGTCGCAAAGTACACGCCCTCGGTGCCACACAGGCCAATATCGACGACGTCGACGCCTGAGTCGAGGAGTCCGCGGGTGACGGCGCCCGCAAGTTCCGCGCTCGATAGCCGAATGTCCCGGCCGACGCAGATCCGGCGCGGTTTCACGAACTCGGCGTAGCCGCGCGCGACCCGGTAGGCGATGTCGGCATTGAGCTCGCTCGGAATCCGGCCGCGCAGATCGTAAGCCTTGAACGAGGTTATGGCAGTCATAAGGCGGGCTCGTGTCAGAAGGGCGGAAATCGTGAGTGCGCGTCGTGAACGCGACGAGCCGGCCACCAGCCGTTCGAAGGTCTTGAGCAGTTCGGGTGGGGCGGAAGCCTCGGAATGGTCACGTGCGATCGCCCGCCAGCGCTCGAGCGACCCATCGGGATGGGTCGCGTGCGGTTGCGCAATGTTTCCAGCATCCTCCGCCGGATGCCCGATCGCTCCTGTCAGCGTGATGGCTCCGACGCGCGGTCACTGCGCCCGGTGACCTGCCAGCGCCAGGTGCTGCGCACACACTCGGTCGGTGCCGATGCACACGCGCGACCGCCTGCAACCGGAACGGCCGGGATACCGCTGCCGCGGCGGGCGCGGTGTTCGAAGGTCGGGAGCATCTTCGACAGTTTAGTCGGCGGCGTCTCACGCACGATGTGCGACCCCAACGTTGCTCCATGGCACCGCGCGGGCCGCGTCGCGGGGCGCGGCCAGTGGTTGAACCAGGTGAGGAGAAGGGAATGAGGCACCCAGCTGCTCGCGCTCGGTGGATACCGACGTCCTCCCCCACCATCAGCGTCGCCTCCGCGACAACACACGAGCCCGTGAGATGTGGGCCTTCTACCCGCGCCGTACTCACGTGCTGGTCCCCTGGCGCCC
>DATNHZ010000058.1:0-5319 GCA_035604655.1 Steroidobacteraceae bacterium
TGCGGACTTGATATTGGCCAAAGGTCAGAGCTCCGGCGTGCCGTCGTGAACGAGCCCAATATATTGCAGACCGCCCACTTTTTTGTCAATTTTCCCAGCGCGTCCCCGACCGGCAGCATTACGAGCCGCTATAGTTCCCGGCGGATGAGCGCCCCAACTCCTCGCCGATGAAGACCGGTTTCCTCCGCAGCACCTCGGTCGTCGGCGCGATGACGCTGCTGTCGCGCGTGACGGGCATGGTCCGCGACATGGTCTATTCGGCGATGTTCGGCGCCGGGCCGCTGATGGACGCGTTCCTGGTCGCCTTCAAGATCCCGAACTTCCTGAGACGCATTACCGGCGAAGGAGCGTTCTCCCAGGCCTTCGTGCCGGTCGTGTCCGAGTACCGGCTGAAGCGCGAGCACGCCGAGGTCGAGCAGCTGGTGGCCGGCGTCACCGGCACGCTGGGAGTCGTCCTGCTCGTCATAACAGCCATCGGTGTCATCGGCGCTCCGCTGGTGATCTTCCTGTTCGCACCGGGATTCGAGCATACCGGCAGCCGCTACGAACTAGCGGTCGAGATGCTGCGCTGGACGTTCCCGTACATCTTCTTCATTTCCCTGACCGCGCTCGGGGCCGGGGTGCTCAACAGCTACGGCAAGTTCGGCACCGCAGCCTTCAATCCCGTGATTCTCAACATCGTGATGATCGTGTTTGCCGCATTCGTCGCGCCGCACTTCGACCGGCCGGCTCTCGCGCTCGCGCTCGGGGTATTCACCGCCGGTCTCGTGCAGCTGGTGGCGCAGTTCCAGGCGCTGGCGCGACTCGGGCTGCTGGGCATGCCGCGCTGGGCGTATGCCCAGGAGGGAGTGCGGCGCATCGGCCGGCTGATGCTTCCGGGCATTTTTGGGTCGTCGGTCGCGCAGATTTCGCTGCTGCTCGACACCTGGATCGCGTCCTTCCTGATGACCGGCAGCATCGCGTGGATGTACTACGCCGACCGGCTGGTCGAGTTCCCGATGGGCGTGTTCTCGATCGCGCTGGCGACCGTGATCCTGCCAGGGCTGTCGGCGCACCACGCCGAACAATCGCCGGAACGCTTCAACAAGACGCTCGACTGGGCGTTGCGGCTGACCTGTGTGGTGTCGCTGCCGGCGGCCGTGGGGCTGCTCATGCTGGCCGGCCCGTTGACGGCCACGATCTACGGCCACGGCAAGTTCAATCCGCGCGACGTCGAGATGGCAAGCTTCGCGCTGATGGCGTACGCACTGGGTTTGATGGGATTCAGCCTCGTCAAAGTACTGGCACCCGGCTATTTCGCGCGTCAGGACACCCGCACCCCGGTGCGCGTCGGCATCACGGCGCTCGCGGTCAATATGGGTTTCAACCTGGCGGTGGTGGTTCCGGCCAATCTGCTCGGCTTTCCCTGGCCGCACGCGTTGCTGGCGCTCGCGACCGGCATCGGCGCCTACGTCAACACATGGCTGCTGTATCGGGGTCTGCGGCGCAACGGCGTGTATACGCCATCGGCCCACTGGAAGCGGCTACTGGCGCAAGTCGGACTGGCGATGCTCGCGATGGCTGCGTTCCTGTGGTGGTCGGCGGGTGCGTGGTCGGACTGGGTGGCCTGGCACACGACGGCGCGGATCGGGCGCCTGACGCTGTGCGTCGTAGGCGGCGGCGCCGTCTACGGAGCCGCGCTGTGGCTGCTTGGGCTGCGGTACAGGCATTTGCGGGCCGTATAATCTTTCAGTTCCAGACTGCCGGATTTCTGTACCCATGCAACTGGTTCGAGGCCTCTCACACCTTAAGGCCGACGCCCGCGGCGCCGCGGTCGCGATCGGGAATTTCGACGGAGTGCATCTCGGGCACCAAGCCCTGGTGCGCGCGGTGCGCGAGCGGGCCGCCGCGAGCGGCGCAAGGCCGGTCGTGCTGACCTTCGATCCGCACCCGCGCGAGTTCTTTGATCCGGCCGGCGCTCCTCCGCGCCTGATGCGGGTCGTGGAGAAGTGCATGGCGCTCGCGGCGCTCGGCGTCGAACGACTGGTGATCGTGCGCTTCGATGCACGGCTGCAGCAGCAGTCCGCTGAAGAGTTCATCCGGCGCATGCTGGTCGAGAGCCTCGGCGCGCGGCACGTGGTCGTGGGCGAGGGCTTCCGCTTCGGCTGCCGGCGCGACGGCACCGTGGCGACGCTGCGCGACGCCGGGGCGGTGTACGGCTTCGAGGTCGTGACGATCCCGAGCGTCGAGCTCGATGGCGCCCGGGTTTCGAGCACGCGGGTCCGAGAGGCGCTCGCGACCGGTGACCTCGCGACCGCCGGGCGTCTGCTCGGCCGACGGTTCGTACTGGGCGGTCGCGTGATCACCGGCGCCCGGCTGGGCCGGCAACTGGGGTTTGCGACCGCCAACATGCGCCTGCACCGTCCGAAGCTGCCGTTGAGCGGAGTATTCGCCGTGCAGGTCCATGGCGCGGATGGCCGTGAGCTCCGCGACGGCGTGGCCTCGCTCGGCACCCGGCCGACGGTGCACGGAGTCGAGCCGTTGCTCGAGGCCCATCTCTTTGACTACACGGGGGACCTCTACGGCCGCCGCTTGTCAGTGGAATTCGTCGCCAAGCTTCGCGACGAGGAGCGTTTTCCCTCGCTCGCGGCCCTGACCGAGCAGATGCATCGCGACGCGGCGCGCGCCCGTGAGATCCTTGCGGCGCGGGCCGCCTGAAGATTTTGAGAGTTTCAGTGGACTACAAGCACACAATCAATCTCCCTCAGACCGAGTTCCCGATGAAGGCGGACCTGGCGCGGCGCGAACCGCACTGGCTCGAGTTCTGGCGGACCAGGGACATCTACGGCAAGCTTCGCGCGGCGGCGTCCGGTCGACCGACATTCATCCTGGCGGACGGACCGCCGTACGCGAACGGCACGATCCATATCGGGCATGCAGTCAACAAGGTGCTCAAGGACGTCGTCGTCAAGTCGCGGACTCTCGACGGCTACGACGCTCCATACGTGCCTGGCTGGGACTGCCACGGCCTGCCGATCGAGCACCAGGTCGAGAAAGCCCAGCGTGGGGTCAACGCGCGGCGGGACCCGAAAGCTTTCCGGGCGGCGTGTCGCGACTATGCCGCCAAGCAGGTCGATGGTCAGCGAACCGACTTCATCCGGCTCGGTGTCATGGGCGACTGGGATCGGCCGTACCTGACGATGCTGCCCCGCTATGAAGGGGCGCAACTGCGCGCGTTCGCCCGCATCTTCGAGCGCGGGCACGTCTACCGGGGCTTCAAGCCTGTGCATTGGTGCCTCGACTGCCGCTCCTCGCTCGCCGAGGCCGAGGTGGAGTACGAGGAGCGGACGAGCCCGGCCATCGACGTGCGCTACCCCGTAGTCGACGCGGCGGATCTCGCCGCGCGCACCGGGATCGCGCCCGGCGCGCTGGTGTCGCCGAGTGTCGTAATTTGGACGACGACGCCGTGGACGCTGCCGGCGAGCCAGGCAGTTGCGGTGCATCCGGACTTCGAGTACGTCGTCGCGCGGCTCTCGGGGAACGGCCCGGCCGAGACCGTGATCGTGGCGGCCCAATTGCTGGGTGCCCTCGCCGAGCGCGCCGATGCCGATCCGCCCGAGGTGATCGCGCGGCTGAGCGGTGCCGTGCTCGAGGGCTTGAAGCTGCGCCACCCGTTCTACGAGCGCGTGGTCCCCGTGATCCTTGGCGACTACGTGACGCTCGATACGGGTACCGGGGCGGTGCACACCGCGCCGGGCCACGGACTCGAGGACTTTCTGGTCGGCCAGCGCTACGGACTGCCGGTCGATAACCCGGTCGGTGGCGACGGGCGCTTCCTGCCGACGACGCCGCTATTCGCGGGCCTGCAGGTATTTGATGCAAACGATCGCATCATCGACGTGCTGCGCGAGCACCACCAGCTGCTGTCGCACGCGCCGTACGCCCACAGCTACCCGCACTGCTGGCGTCACAAGACGCCGGTGATCTTCCGGGCGACGCCACAGTGGTTCATCAGCATGGACGCCCAGGGCCTGCGGGTCCAATCCCTTGCGGAGATCAGCAAGGTCCGGTGGACTCCGGCATGGGGCGAGAACCGCATCGCGAGCATGATCGAGTACCGACCCGACTGGTGCATCTCGCGCCAGCGCACCTGGGGCGTGCCGATTCCGTTCTTTCTGCATCGCGAGACCGGTGAATTGCATCCGCGCACGCTCGAGCTCATCGAGGCGGTTGCCGAGCGTGTCGACACGGGTGGCATCGACGCCTGGTTTGACCTCCGGCCCGAGGAGATCATCGGCCAGGACGCAGCCAGCTACGAAAAATCTACGGATGTGATGGACGTGTGGATGGATTCGGGCGTCATGCACTGGTGCGTGGCGCACCTGCGACCGGAAATCCGCACGCCGGCGGACCTCTACCTCGAGGGCTCCGACCAGCACCGCGGCTGGTTCCACTCCTCGCTCCTCACTTCGGTCGCGATGCACGAGCATGCACCGTACCGTGGCGTACTGACGCACGGCTTCACCGTGGACGAGAAGGGCCACAAGATGTCGAAGTCGCTGGGCAACGCGGTCGTGCCGCAGAAGGTGATCGCGGCCCTCGGCGCCGACGTGTTGCGACTGTGGGTCGCCGCGGCCGATTACGCGAACGACATGAGCGTCTCGGACGAGATCCTGAAGCGCATGGCCGATTCGTACCGCCGCATGCGCAATACGATCCGCTTCCTGCTCGGCAACCTCGCCGGATTCGATCCGGCCGGGCATGCCGTGCCGGTCGACCGGCTGGTGGCGCTCGATCGCTGGGCGCTCGCGCGCGTGCGCGCGCTGCAGGAGGAGGTTGTCGATGCCTATCGCAGCTACCAGTTCCACCTGATCTACCAGAAGGTGCATAACTTCTGCGTCGTGGATCTCGGTGCGTTCTACCTTGACGTCCTGAAGGACCGCCTGTACACGACGCCGAAAGGCGGTCATGCCCGGCGCTCGGCGCAGACGGCGTTGTGGCACATCGCCGAGGCGATGGTCCGCTGGCTGGCGCCGATTCTGAGCTTCACGGCGGAGGAGATCTGGCAGGCGCTGCCGGCCGTTTCCGGCCGTCCGGAGTCCGTATTTCTGTCGGAATGGCACGTGCTGCCCTCAGTGATGATGGCCGACGGTATCGACTGGGAGGCCATCATCGCGCTTAAGACCGACGTGGCCCGGGAACTTGAGCCGCTCAGGACCGCCGGCGAGATCGGCGGCACGCTCGATGCGGAGGTCACGGTCTGGGTGGACGCGGCCCAGCGCGCCCGCTTTGCCCCGGTCGGCGAGGAGCTGCACTACGCCCTGATCACTTCCGGAGCAT
>DATNHZ010000059.1:0-5300 GCA_035604655.1 Steroidobacteraceae bacterium
GTTCGGCAAGATCAACGGCGCGGTCGGCAACTGGAATGCGCATCTGATTGCCTACCCGGATCGCGACTGGCGCGCCGCCGGCGAGCGTTTCGTCACCAAGCTCGGGCTCGGCTGGAACGAATACACGGTGCAGATCGAGCCGCACGACTGGATCGCGGCGTACTGCGATGCGCTCGCGCGCCTCGACACCGTGCTGATCGACTTCGCGCGCGACGCCTGGGGCTACATATCGCTCGGCTACTTCAGCCAGCGCGCGGTCGCGGGCGAGGTTGGCAGCTCAACGATGCCACACAAGGTCAATCCGATCGACTTCGAAAACGGCGAAGGCAATCTCGGGCTGGCGAACGCGCTGCTGCGCCACTTCGCCGACAAGCTGCCGGTGTCGCGCTGGCAGCGCGACCTCACGGACTCGACAGTGTTGCGCAACCTCGGCGTCGCACTGGCGCATGCGCTGCTGGCCTTCCGCTCGATCGAGCGCGGCCTCGGCAGGCTCGATGCCAATGCCGCACGAATGCGCGAGGACCTCGACGCCAACTGGGAGGTGCTGGGCGAGGCCGTACAGACCGTGATGCGGCGCTACGGCGTGCCGGATGCGTACGACCGCCTCAAGCAGCTGCTGCGCGGCCAGCGGGTCGACGCGGCGGCGCTGCGTGCGTTCGTCGCCGACCTGCCGATTCCGGCCGCCGAGCGCGAGCGCCTGGCGCGACTGACGCCGGCCGACTACACCGGCCTTGCACGGGAGCTGGCGCGCGATGTGTGAGCGGGGTGACGTCGCGGTCCGGATCACGGACTCATATGCCCGCGGCACCGGTGCCGGTGCGATCCGGCGGGCCGCGTGCTGTATCCAACGGCGCATCGCCGAGGCCGACACATGCAACCGGGCCGACTGCGACGCAGCGCACGTTCTCGTGTCCCGCAAGCGTGACCCGGTTGGCACCGGGCCGCCGCTGGCCGCCGGTAAGCTCGGACGGCTGACGGTACTCGATACCGTCCGGCGACTCGGTGTCGACAGCCTGATGCTGCACCGCCCGGTGGAACTCGCGCGGGTTCGCACGCTCGACGCGGTCCCCCCGCACGCGCAGCTCACGGCGCGCCGCTTGGATGGCGCGCAGGGCAGCAGTTCCGGCGCCAGGTTCGATGCAGCAGGGGTCCGTCATCGGAGGATGCGGCTTGCATTTTCCGCCGAGCAACGTCCTGATCCCGCGGCTGACGGAGCCGCGCACACTGCTGTCGACCGTCGAGGGCATCCGCACCGCCGCGACCACGGTCGCCGCCAGCGCGCAACGCGTGCTGACCCTGTGCACCCACGACCTTGAGCCGGCAATCTATGAGTATCCGCCGTTCCTCGATGCGGTGAAGCGCCTGGTACTCGGGCCGCGGTTCGCCAAAGTGCGCGTGCTGGTATTGAATCCGGGCCGGATCATGTACAGCCGGCACGAGTTCATCACGCTGGCCCGAAAACTCACCAGCTACATCGAGATCCGCAACGCCCAAGCCCCGTTCCGCGACAACCCGTCGACGTTCATGGTCGCCGACGACCGGGCGACTCTGTACCGGCTGCAGCACACACGCTGGGACGGAATCTGCGAACTTCGCAATCCCGACGTCGCGCGCATGCACCTGGACCGCTTCGACGAGGCCTGGAATCCAAGCGCCGCGCCGCGCACCCCGGCCACGCAGCACAGCTGAGCCCGGCCCGCGGCCGGCTATACTCCGGTCATGAACGAGCGGGTCATCGTCGCGCTGTCCGGCGGCGTCGATTCGGCCGTCGCTGCGCTGCTGCTGCGCCGCGCCGGCCGCGACGTCGAGGCGTTGCACATGACGAATTGGGACGAGGATGAGGCTGGCTACTGCACGGCCGCGGCCGACTGGCAGGACGCGCGCCGGGTGGCCGACGAGCTCGGGATCTCGCTGCACCGGGTCAGCTTCGCCGCCGAATACCGCGAGCGCGTCTTCAGCCAGTTTCTCGCCGACTACGCGGCCGGGCTCACGCCGAATCCGGACATTCTCTGCAACCGCGAGGTCAAGTTCGGCGCCTGCCTCGACTACATGCGCCGGCTCGGCGGCCGCTGGCTCGCGACTGGCCATTACGCGAGGATCGGCACCGCCGACGGGCGCCAGCAGCTGCTGCGGGCGCGCGATCCGGACAAGGATCAGAGCTACTTCCTGCAGCAGATGCCGCGCGCGGCGCTCGCCGCGACGCTTTTTCCGCTCGGCGCTCTGACCAAGGGCGAGGTGCGCGAGCTGGCGCGACGCGGCGGGCTGCCGGTCCACGACCGGCCCGACAGCACCGGCATCTGCTTCATCGGCGAGCGGCCGTTTCGGGCGTTCCTCGCCACCTACCTGAAGCCGCAGCCCGGCCCGATCGAGAGCGCCGACGGCGAGCCACTTGGCCGCCACGATGGGCTGATGTACCACACGATCGGCCAGCGCCACGGCCTGCGCATCGGTGGGCGCCGGCAGCACGCCGGCACTCCGTGGTACGTGGCGCGCAAGGACCTCGCACGCAATGCCCTGATCGTGGTCCAGGGTCACGACCATCCGCTGCTGCGCGTCGCGGCGCTTTCGGTTGGGCCCGTCGCGTGGCTCGCTCCCGCGCCCCCGGCGCGCATCGAGTGCAGCGTGCAGGTGCGCCACCGCCAGGCCGCAGTGCCATGCCGCCTCGAGTGGACGACGGGCGGCGCACAGGTCTGGCTCTCGACCGCGCTGCGCGGCGTCGCGCCGGGGCAGCACGCCGCGTTCTACGCGGGCGATGAATGCCTTGGCGGCGGCATGATCGTCGCCGCCGAGTCGGGCGCGGGCGCGCATCTCGATTCGTCGGCGGCCTGAGCCGGACCCAAGGCGTGTGCCGTCTCTGCCGGCGGTCGCACCCGCTATAATTGCGGAGTCGACGCCGGAGGACCCATGACCGACAGCTTCAAGACGCGCGCCACGCTCGATGTGGCGGGCCGCAAGTACCACTATCACCGTCTGCCGGCGATCACCACGCACGATCTCGGCCGCCTGCCCTACTCCCTCAGGATCCTGCTCGAGAATCTGCTGCGCTTCGAGGACGGCGTCAACGTCACCAAAGCCGACATCGAGGCGCTACTCGACTGGAACCCCGCGGCCGCGCCGTCCCACGAGATCGCGTTCACGCCGGCGCGCGTCGTCATGCAGGATTTCACCGGCGTTCCCTGCATCGTCGACCTCGCCGCGATGCGCGAGGCGATCGTCCGCCTCGGCGGCAACGCCGGGCGCGTCAATCCGCTCGCGCCGGCCGAGCTCGTGATCGACCACTCGGTCCAGGTCGACGCCTACGGCGGGCCGGACTCGCTGGCCAGGAACACCGAAATCGAATTCGGTCGCAATGGCGAGCGCTACTCCTTCCTCCGCTGGGGCCAGACGGCGTTCAACAACCTCAAGGTCGTGCCGCCGAGCACCGGCATCGTGCACCAGGTCAACCTCGAGTATCTCGGCCGCGTGGTGTTCAGCAAGGACCAGGGCGGCGCGAGCTGGGCCTACCCCGATACGCTGGTCGGCACCGACTCGCACACGACGATGATCAACAGCCTCGGCGTCGTCGGCTGGGGCGTCGGCGGCATCGAGGCGGAAGCGGCGATGCTCGGCCAGCCAGTTACGATGCTGATCCCGCAGGTGATCGGCTTCAGGCTGAGCGGCAGCCTCGAGGCGGGCACGACTGCCACCGATCTCGTGCTGACGATTACCGAGGTGCTGCGCAAGAAGGGCGTCGTCGACAAGTTCGTCGAGTTTTTCGGCGACGGCCTGCGCGGGCTGCCGCTCGCCGACCGCGCCACAATCAGCAACATGTCGCCGGAGTTCGGCAGCACGATCGCGGTGTTCCCGATCGATGCGGAGACGATTCGCTACCTGCAGCTGACCGGCCGGCCGGCCGAGCAGGTGGCGCTGGTCGAGGCTTACGCCAAGGCGCAGGGCCTGTGGAGCGCGCCGGGCACGCGTGCCGCCGAGTACAGCGACGTCGTCGAGCTCGACCTGGCGACGGTCGTGCCCTCGCTCGCGGGACCGAAACGCCCACAGGACCGCGTGCCGCTGACCAGGGCCAAGAGCGTATCGCAGGGAGCCGTCAGCAAGGCCGCCGAGGAACGCGCGGCGCGCAACCCGTCGGCAACAGGGCGCGCACCGGTCGTCGGCGGCGGCTACGAGCTCAAGGACAACGCGGTGCTGATCGCTGCCATCACGAGCTGCACCAACACCTCCAATCCCGCCGTGCTGGTCGCCGCGGGCCTGCTCGCGCGCAACGCCCGGGCGCGCGGGCTGAAGTCGCGGCCCTGGGTCAAGACCTCGCTCGCGCCCGGATCGCGCGTGGTGACCGATTATCTCGCCAAGGCCGGGCTGCTCGCAGACCTCGAGGCGGCCGGGTTCTACACCGTTGGCTACGGCTGCACGACCTGCATCGGGAATTCCGGGCCCCTGAAGCCGGAGATTTCCGCGGCAGTGAAGGCCGGCGACATCACGGCCGCCGCGGTGCTGTCCGGAAATCGCAACTTCGAGGGCCGCGTGCACCCCGAGGTGAAGCTGAACTTTCTGGCCTCGCCGCCCCTGGTCGTCGCCTACGCGCTCGCCGGGAGCATGGATGTCGACCTGACGTCGGAGGCCCTCGGCACGGGCAGCGACGGCAAGCCCGTATTCCTCAGCGACATCTGGCCGACGCCGGCCGAGGTCGATGCGACGATCCGCGAGTCGGTCGATGCTGCGATGTTCAAGAAGAGCTACGCCGCGGTGTTCAAGGGCGACGAGCACTGGAACGCGATCAAGGTACCGGCCGGCCTCAGCTACGCATGGCAGCCAGCGTCCACGTACGTCCGGAATCCGCCCTACTTCGACGGCATGAGCATGACGCCCGCGCCGATGGCCGATATCCGCAACGCGCGCGTGCTGGCGCTGCTCGGCGACTCGGTCACGACTGATCACATCTCGCCCGCCGGCAACATCGCGAGGTCGAGCCCGGCCGCGGGTTACCTCGTCAGCCAGGGCGTGCAGCCGGCCGACTTCAACTCCTACGGAGCGCGCCGCGGCAATCATGAGGTCATGATGCGCGGAACCTTCGCGAACATTCGCTTGCGCAACCTGCTGCTGCCGGGAACCGAAGGTGGCGTGTCGGTGCACATTCCGAGCGGCGTGCAGGGCTCGATCTACGACGTCGCGATGCGCTATCAGGCCGAGCACATCCCGCTCATCGTCATCGCCGGCAAGGAATACGGTACCGGCTCGTCGCGGGACTGGGCCGCCAAGGGCACGATGCTGCTCGGCGTGAAGCTGGTGCTGGCCGAGAGCTTCGA
>DATNHZ010000060.1:0-2417 GCA_035604655.1 Steroidobacteraceae bacterium
GCCCGAGCCGCTGCGGGCCCGGCTGGCTGCGTTGAAGCGCGCGCAGCGCGGCTTCGGCACCGCGCGAACTCTGCGCAGGGCGCCATTGGCCCTCGCGCGCTTCGTCGCGCTCGATCTCGAGACCACCGGGCCGCGGATGGATCGGGATCGCATCATTGCGATCGGGGCCGTCGCCGTGGCCGAACGATCGGTCGGGCATCGCGATGCATTCGCGGCCGTGCTGCGCCAGCGGCGCTCGAGTTCGGTCGATAACATTCTCGTGCACCAGATCGGTGGCCAGCAGCAGCTGGACGGGCGGGCCACCGCCGAGGCGCTCGTCGAGTTCCTCGAGTTCATCGGCACCGCCGTGGCCGTGGCGTTCAGGGCCGAGTTCGACGTCACGGTGCTGGTCCGCGAGCTCGAGCTCGAGCTCGGCATCCGCGTGCGGCAGCGGTTCGTGGACCTGGCCGTGCTGCTGCCGGCGCTGTTTCCCGGCACACAGAACGACACGCTGGAGGACTGGCTCGAACATTTCTCGCTGCGGCCGATCGGGCGCCACGACGCCCTCGCCGATGCCTACACGTGTGCCCAGCTGCTGCTGATCGCGCTCGACGCCGCCGAGCGGCTCGGTGCCCGCACGACCGGTGACCTGATGTCCTTCGAGGCGGCGCAACGCTGGCTCGGCTGGCGACGGTAGGGTGGGCGCCCGACAATGGCGGGCGGTGGAGTCGGCCGGAAAGCGTCGCGGTGCAGTTCGCGGGCGGCTGCCGTCCGCCCGCGAGGTGGCCGCCGGACGGCGGTATCATGTGAGCCGGCCGCGGTGTGCGCCGAGCGACGGGGCCGCGACGCAACTTCCTCCGCGGCCCGGTTGTCTATTGGCGGGGCCGTGGGCCCGGATGCAGGAGATATTGAGATGGGTCGACCGCAAGTGTTTGCCCCGCTGGTCGCGCTGCTGCTCGTTTCGGCGTGGCTCGGGGCCTGTAGCCGCCACGTTCCGCACGACGTAGCCGGCCCGGTCGCAACCGCGCCGGCACCGGTCGTGCAGCCGGTGAGCCCGGGCACGGCCGCCGCGGCCATCCGCGGGCTGCCCGACTTCACCGAGCTTGTGGCCCATGCCGGACCCGCTGTCGTCAACGTCAGCGTCGTCGCGCGCGGGCGGCCGGCGAGCTTCGATGAGGATGCGCCGGATGATCCGCTGCATGACTTTCTGCGCCGCTTCGGCGCGCAGCCGCACGGCCCGCAGCCGCCCGCGCGCGGCGAGGGCTCCGGCTTTATCGTGGCGGCGGACGGCTACATCCTGACCAACACGCATGTGGTCGCCGATGCGAGTGAGGTGACGGTGCGCCTCACGGACCGGCGCGAGTTCATGGCGAAGGTGATCGGCGCGGACCGCCGCACCGACGTCGCCGTGATCAAGATCGCCGCTAAGGATCTGCCGACGGTGAAAATCGGCGATCCCTCGAAGTTGCGCCCCGGCGAGTGGGTTGTCGCGATCGGCTCGCCATTCGGCTTCGACAACAGCGTGACTGCCGGCATCGTCAGCGCCATGTCGCGCTCGCTCCCGGACGGCCAGTACACGCCGTTCATCCAGACCGACGCGGCCGTGAATCCCGGTAATTCGGGCGGACCATTGTTCAACATGGCCGGCGAAGTGGTCGGGGTCAACTCCCAGATCTACAGCCGCACCGGCGGATTCATGGGGATCTCCTTCGCCATCCCGATCGACATCGCGATGGAGGTCAAGGACCAGCTGGTCAAGACGGGCCGGGTCCAGCGCGGCCGTATCGGCGTCGTGATCCAGGATGTCGGCCAGCAGCTGGCCGATTCCTTCGGCCTCGACCGGCCGCGCGGGGCTCTGGTCAGTCAGGTCGAGGCCGGTGCCCCCGGCGCAAAGGCCGGCATCCGGCCGGGAGATGTGATTCTTGCAGTCAACGGCACGCCGATCGAACGCTCCGGACAGCTGTCGGCCGCGATCTCGCAACTGAAACCCGGGAGCACAGCCGAGATCGAGGTGTGGCGCGGCAAAGGCAGCCGCAAGATCGAGGTGGAAATCGCCGAGCTCAAGGAGGGTCGCTCGGCCCGCAACGCCGGGCCGGACGAGCGGGCCGGGGGCAAGCTTGGCCTGTCGCTGCGGCCGCTCTCGCCGCAGGAGAAGCACGCGGCGGGCCTCGACGGCGGCCTGCTGGTCGAAGACGTCGAGGGGCCGGCGCTCGAGGCGGGGTTGCGCCCGGGTGATGTGATCCTCGGCGCGAACGGGGCGCGCGTTGCGACCGTGGACGATTTGCAGAATCTCGTCGAGGCCTCCAAGCGCAGCATCGCACTGCTCGTCAATCGCGAGGGTACGACGATCTTTGTGCCGCTCAAGGTCGGTGGCTGACGTGCAGCGCGGTGACCGCCGGCGGGGGACCGATGTCGCGACGGGTGTCGCGCTGCTCGTC
>DATNHZ010000061.1:0-2744 GCA_035604655.1 Steroidobacteraceae bacterium
TGCCGGCCATCCATCATGAACGCCGCTTCCCGCATCATTTCGCTGCCTTTCTCCATAGCGACCTGCCACAATTCGCACGCGATCTGCCGGCCGGGCCGTTTCCTTACGTCAAACTGCGCGGGCCGGTGGCGATTATCGGGCTGTCGAGCGCCGTGCCGCGACCGCCGTTCGTCTCGGCGGGCTATCTCGGCCACGTGCAGCTTGCCGCGCTCGCCGACCTGCTCGCGCATCCCGAGGTGACGCGGCGCACACCGGTGGTGCTGATTCATCACCCGCCAGTCGACGCGCGCTGGCGTATCGTCCGGCTGCGCGACGGCTTGGTCGACGCAGCGTCGTTTCGCCGCACGCTGCAGGGACTGGCGCGCGGCCTCGTGCTTTACGGCCACACCCATGTCCGCGTGCGCTGCCGGCTGTCCACCGCCTCCGGTTCACTCGACGTGGTCAGCGCCAGCGGCGCCGCCCTCGATAACAGCGACGACGCGGTCCGCGCGGGATTTAACCGCTACGGGTTCGACGACGGGCGCATCGCCAGCGTGGAGGCGCACGTGATCGACCCGTCCGGCCAGGGCTTGCGCTTGACCGCGATCACCGAGCGGCGCAGCTGCCTGTGAAGTACCACCGCATCCTATTGATAACGACACTCGGAGGCGATGCGCGCGCCGCGATAGCCGCAATCCGCCGCATCGCGCCGCAGGCGGAGCGGCTCGTAATCGTCGCCGGCCTGCCCGCGCGGAAGTTCTCGTGGTTGATCAATGACGCGCCGCCCGATCTGCATCAGGCGGCGGGCGCGGCGCTCGACGGGCTGCGGGACGCAGCGCAGGGCGCTGCGGCGGCGGTCGACGTCGAGCTCGTGCCTGAGCTGGACATCGGCGTACTGGACGAGATTGCGGCCGCGTTGCGGGTCGACCTGCTGGTAACCGCTGCGCTGCCGCTCGGCAGTGTTTCAATCGTCGCCGGACTGCGCCAGCGCCGATCGGTCGCGGTCCTATGGGTGCCCGAGTCGACTGCGCCGCAGGCCGAGCGGCCGCTGACCGAGTTGGTGTGTGTCGCGCTCGGTCAGCGGGCGCGGGCCGCGATCGCCGCGTTCCTGCGCGACCAGGGCGATCCGGCCCAACATGTCACCGTACTGCTGCTGGCGGGACCGGTGCCGCAGGATCTGGCCGCGGCAGTCGATGTGGCAGGCATTCGCGCAGCGGTTGAATTCGTCGCGCCGCAAGGGCTGTCGCCGGGGCAATGGCTGGACGAGCGCATGCGCACGAACTCGCCCGACCTGCTGGTCTATGCGCGCATGCCCACGGCGCTGCTGCTGAGCGCGCGCTGGCGGGCGCCGAGTCTGCTGCTGCCACCGCCTGCGCCGGTTATCCGACCGGCTCTGCAGCGCGACATGGACGCGCCCGATCTCGTCGACGATGGTGCTGCGCTGCGGGCTCGTTTCGAGTATGCGGCGGGCATCGGACGCCGCGCGCCGATCCCCGATCAACCGCTCGCGTTCGTCTCCGGCGGCCGGGTCGTCGCGTTGCTGACGACATGCGACGGCGAGGTCGAACTGCCCGGCGACTTGCGAGCCGACTCGTACGGCGTGTTTCGCACCAAAGAAACGGCACCATCGCAGCCGCTGGCCGATCTGGAGCAGCGCGTGGCCGTCCTCCGGCCCGCCACAGCGCCGCTCGTGCTGTTCGATGCCGAGCTGACGCCCGAGGAGCTACCCGCGCTGCGCGGGCTCGCCGCCGCGGGCGCACACGAGCTGTTGGCCGTGCGCATCCGGCCGATGCGCAGTTGCCGGTCGATCCGCGGACGGCTGCAGGCGGCCGGTTTCGAGCCGCGTGTCGTGGACGCCAGCCTCGTGCTCGACGAGGGCGCGGCGCTCGATGTGTCCGAGAATCTCGACGGGGTGCGCCTGGCGCGCGTCGCGGCGCATATGCGCGCCGCGGGGTTCCCGGTCGTTGCGATCGTCTATCGGGGCGCGGAACGACCCGCCGCACACGGCGTCGCGGCGCTGCTGGTGCACGAGATCGCCACCGCCGCGCCCCTGCCCGCGGCGCGCCTCGGGGGCCGGCGCATGGCGCTCGCGCAGCGACTCGAGGCGATGACCGCCGCGCCGGTCATCGCGGGCAACCGCGTCGACATCGAACTCGACAACGTCAAGGCGCGTCGCTGGCTGCTCGAGGCGATCGCCGCGGCCTCGCGGCGCATTCATCTGCAGGTCTACGCGGCTGCCGATGACGACGTTGGACGCCAGGTCGAAGCCGCCCTCATGCACGCAGCCGGGCGTGGCGTGACCGTGCGCTTGCTGATTGATTCGCTGCACGGCCAGCACGGCTCCCTGGGCGAGAGCAATCCGTTGCTCGAGCGCCTGGGCTCGCAGCCGGGAATCGAGCTGCGGGTGTCGCAGCCGATTACCGGCATGCCGTCGCTGCTGGACATCAAGCAGCGCGATCACCGTAAGCTGGTCGTCGTCGACAACCAGATCGCCCTGCTCGGCGGACGAAATCTCGCGCACGAGTACTACTCGGGCTTCGACGAAGTGCCGCTCACGCCGCAGTCGATGTGGCGCGAGGTGCCGTGGCTCGACGCCGGCGCCCGTGTGGAGGGTCCGGCCGTCGCAGCCCTCGAGCGTGCGTTCCTGAACGCATGGACGGACCAGGGCGGTTCGGCCTTCGATGTCGCCGACACAGCGCCGGCCGGCGGCGCGCCGGCGCGCGTCGTGATCCACCGCGGATTGCGCGACGCCGCCACGCTCGAGG
>DATNHZ010000062.1:0-3204 GCA_035604655.1 Steroidobacteraceae bacterium
ACGACTTTCAGCAGGAAGTCGCGGTAGCTGAGCGTCGCGAGCCGCTCTTTCTTGGCCGAAGGCGCGAGCCCGGGCAGGTAATCGCGCGGCGCGTCCTCGAGCTCAGCGATCTCGCGCCGCGCGCGCGCGCTCAGCGGCGTCGCGGCGAGCGTCCGGGCCCACGGCGCGCCGGGCTCGTGGCGCATGAGGCAGTCCGCACCAAAGGTCTCGCGATCGAGGAATATCGCTGGCGCAAGTCCGAGCGTTGCGTAGTAGTCCGGCTTCTGGGTCCGCTGAGCGAGTTCCTCGGCATGGATACCAAGCCGCTCGAGCACGCCCCTCGCAATCGCGCTGTATGGCCCCGGGCTCTGGATGCTGTAGGTGCCGCCGTTCATCAGCTGCAGCCGGCCGTCGAGCCAGAACTCGTTGCGTTTGGCATGGCCGCCGAAGTCATCGTGATTGTCGAGCACGAGCACCCTCGCCCCCGGCTCGCGCTCGCGGTATAGGAAGGCGGCGGTGAGCCCGCTGATGCCACCCCCCACGACCACGAGGTCGTAGACCTCGCCGGTGTCCGTGGCGGGTGGCTGGGCCACGCCGTCGCGCAGCGCATGCGCGACCTCGAAGGATCCCGGGTGGCTGCCGCGCAGCCCGGTGCGGGTCGGCGGGTAGTACCCCGCGAGGTCCTGCGCCCCGGCGCGCGCGGCGCCCTCGACACCCGCATCGCAGCCCGTCAGCGCCGGCGGCACCAATGCTGCGCCAAGTCCGAGCGCGACTCCCTGGAGGAAATCGCGACGGCTGGTCTCCGGGCCCGGGGTAGCGCCCGGCGGGCGTCTCGCGTTGCTCATCGGTTCACTCGTGCACGCAGCGCCCAGTATCGACCGGCCAGCCCGGCCCGCACAACGGTCAGCTCCACAGCGAGCGCATGCGTGCACCGAGGTCTACGGGCGGTACGCACTCGACCGCATCGGGAGCTGGCGCTTGCGGGTTGCCGACTGCTGTCACCGGCTCGAGCGTGCCGAGCACGCGCGGCGTCAGGAACCGGCTCTGCGCCCCGTACACATGCGCATCGCCGTAGCGCGACTGCTGCGTCACGTAGTACTTGAGCGGCGTCACGAGGTGCAGCGCATCGCGTGCCCGGGTCACTGCCACGTACAGCAGCCGGCGTTCCTCTTCGAGCAGCTCCGGTTTGCCGGCGGCAAACTCGGACGGGAAATTGCCGTCGTTGACGTTCAGAACGTACACCGCCTGCCACTCGCGCCCCTTGGCCGAGTGCACGGTCGACAGCACCAGGTAATCCTCGTCGAGCAGCGGCGGCCCGGCGAGGTCGCCGCTCGCCTGCGGCGGGTCGAGCGCGAGCTCGCTCAGGAACCGTTCGCGGTTCGGGTAGCCGCCCGCGATTCGCGTCAGCTGCTCGATGTCCCCGGCGCGAACGCCCGTCGCGTCGTAGCGCCGCTCGAGGTGCGGGCGGTACCAGTCGCGGACCTGCTCCACCTCGCCGGGCCAGCCCGACGCCGGAGACGCGAGCGCGGCCATCAGTGCGGCGAGCCGCGGCCAGTCCTCGCGCGCTGCCGCCGGCGCCTGCCAGCGTCCGAGCGCCGACCATTGGCCGCCGGAGCGGCGGAACTCCTCGAGGCAGCGCTGGCTGTGGGCGGGTCCCATGCCCGGCAGCAGCTGCAGGACACGGAAGGCCGCGATCCGGTTCCTGGGATTGTCGGCCCAGCGCAGCACCGCGAGCAGATCCTTGACGTGTGCGGCCTCGAGAAACTTGAGTCCGCCGTACTTCACGAACGGGATGTTCCGCCGCGTCAGCTCGACCTCAAGGAAGTCGCTGTGGTGGCTCGAGCGGAACAGCACCGCCTGCTGGCTCAGGCGCACGCCCGCCTCGCGCGTTTTCAGCACCTCGGCGATCACGTAGTCGGCCTGGCCGCGGTCGTCGGCGACCGTGACGAGCGCCGGCCGGACGCCGCCGCCGCGCCGCGCCTGCAGCCGCTTCGCATGCTGCCGCGCTGCCTCAGCGATCAGCGCATTGGCGGCATCCAGGATCGGCTGCGTCGACCGGTAGTTCTCCTCAAGCGCGATCATCCGGGCGGGCGGCGCGAACTGCGCCGGGAAGCTGAGAATGTTGTCGACGGTGGCGGCGCGGAACGAGTAGATCGACTGCGCATCGTCGCCAACCACCGTGAGCCCCGCGCCGTCGGGCTTGAGCGCGAGCAGAATCTGCGCCTGCAGGGCATTCGTATCCTGGTACTCATCGACCAGCACATGGTCGAACAGCCCGCCGACCTCGTGGGCGAGTCGCGGCTCACCGACGAGCCCGTGCCAGTACAACAGCAGGTCGTCATAGTCGAGCGCCTGCTCGGCCTGCTTGCGCACGACGTACGCGCGGTACAGCCCGGTCAGTTCCGCCTCGAAGTCGGCGCACCACGGCCAGTGTTCCTCGAGCGTCGCCTTCAGCGGGCGCTGCGTGTTGACTCGGTGCGAGTAGATCGCAAGGCACGTGTCCTTGCGCGGAAAGCGCTTGTCGCGCGCCGACAGCCCCAGCTCGTGACGGACGACGTCGATCAAATCGGCGCTGTCGCCGCGGTCGAGCACCGTGAACGAGGGCTCGAGCCCCACGCTGCGCGCATACAGGCGCAACAGCCGGTTACCGACCGAGTGAAACGTCCCGGCCCATGGCAGGCGCACCGCCGCAGTCCCGTGCCGGGCGCCGCGTACCGTTGCGAGCGCGGACGCGACGATTCGCTCGGCCCGTCGCGTCATCTCCTCGGCCGCGCGCCGGGTGAAGGTCAGGAGCAGGATGCGGGCGGGATCGACGCCCTCAAGCACGAGGTGCGCCACCCGATGCGCCAGCGTATTGGTCTTGCCGGTGCCGGCACCGGCGATGACGAGCAAGGGCCCGGCGGCGAAGCGTCCGGAATGGGATTCACCGTAGGCGGCGGCGGCGCGCTGGGCGTCGTTGAGAACCTCGAGCGGATCGGCGGCCATGGCGCAATTATCCGGTCGGCCTGTACGTTTATCCAGTCCGTGATCGGTTGAGACCGGCTGCTACACTTCGGGCGCGCCGGCGCCGGACGGATTGGTCATCCGGCCCACCCTGTCGCAGGGCGCCGGCGCGCGATGCCGACGCCGCCGCCCGCGGGCTGCCGTCGCGCGGCGGAACTCAGTGACTGTCGGGGCGGGTCAGCCGCCGCTGCGCGGGGGGAGTGCCCGATGCCACAGCCAAAG
>DATNHZ010000063.1:0-2355 GCA_035604655.1 Steroidobacteraceae bacterium
CCGTCAGCAGCACCACGTTGCAGATCAGCACCAGGTTGGCCACCAGCCCGAAGCCGCTGTAGTAGATCGCCATGAACACGAACAGCGCCGCCGAGCCGATCACCAGCGCGCGCACGCCCTTGTCGATGTTGTCCTGCCCGAGGCTGGGTCCGATCAGGCGCTGCTCGACGATATATACCGGCGCCGCAAGCGCACCGGCGCGCAGCAGCTTCGCAAGCTCCTGGCCTTCGCGGACCGTGAGCCCGGTGATCTGGAACTGGTTCGAGAACACGCCGCGGATCGTCGCGACCGAGATCACGTCCTCGCGCGTGACGTCGACCGCCACCTTCTGGCCACCCTGGTCGCGCAGCTGCCGCTCGCGCTCGATGAACACGACCGCCATGGGCTTGCCGAGGTTCTCCCGGGTCGTGCGCAGCATTTCCTCGCCGCCGCGCCCGTCGAGGCGCACGCTGACCGCAGGCTCGCCCTGCTGCAGCGTCGAGGTCGCATCCGTGAGCTGCTCACCGGTGACGATCACGTCGCGTTTCAGCAGCACCGGCCGGCCGCTGCGCTCCTTGTAGAGCTTGGTGCCCAGCGGCACGCGCCCGGTCTGCTGGGCTTCGACCGGATTGCCGGTCTGGTCGACCAGCCGGAATTCGAGCGTCGCAGTCTTGCCGAGCAGCCGGATCACCTCGCTCGCGTCCTGCACGCCGGGCAGCTGCACGGCGATCCGGCTGCTGCCCTGGCGCTGCACGCTCGCTTCGGACACGCCGAGCGCATTGACGCGATTGCTGAGCGCGGTGATGTTCTGCTGGATCGCGAAGTCCTGCCGCTGGCGGATCTGCACCTCGCTCAGGGTCGTGCGCAGGGTTGCCAGGCCGTTGGCGTCGGTCGCGGCGGTCAGCGTGACGTTGGGATCGACCGCCTGCAGCGCCGTCCGCGCATCATCGCGCCGCGCCGCGTCGCGCAGCACGACCTGCACGCCGCCCGCCGTGCCTTCGACGGACTCGTACTGGATGCGCTTCTCGCGCAGCGCCAGGCGATAGTCGCGCTCCAGGCGCTGCAGCGTTTGCTTGATGGCGCCTTCGACGTCCACCTCGTATACAAGGTAGATTCCGCCGCGCAGATCGAGGCCGAGGCTCATCGGCTTGAGGCCAGCCGCGCGGACCCAGGACGGCGCGCGCGAGGCGAAGGTCGTCGCGATCGCGTAGGCGCCGGGCGCCGAGGCTTCGATGGCGTCGCGCGCCTTCAGCTGGCTCGGCACGTCGGCGAACCGCAGCACGACGCGTCCCTGCTGCAGGAACGCCGTGTCGGGCGTCACCTTCTCGCGCTCGAGCAAATCGCGGAACTGCTCTACCGCCGGCTGCCCGACGAACAGCTCACCGTCCTTGCGCGACAGCTGCAGCGCGGGCGCCTCGCCGAACACGTTCGGCAGCGCGAGCACGAGCGCCAGCAGCATCACGCCCGCGAACAACAGGCTCTTCCACAGCGGGTAACGGTTCATGCGGGCGGGTGGCTCTTCACTCAGGCGCTCTTGAACGTGCCCTTCGGCATCAGCTGCGAGACCTGGAAGCGCTGCACCTTTACCGCGACGCCGCTCGCGATCTCAACGGTCACGAACGTCTCGCCTGCCTCCGTGATGCGGCCGAGGATGCCGCCGCTGGTGACGACCTCGTCGCCGACCGCAAGCTTGGCGACCATGTCGCGGTGCTCCTTCGCCTTCTTCGTCTGCGGGCGGATCAGCAGCAGGTACATCAGGCCGAACAGACCGATCATCATCGCGATCTGGATCATGTTCGACTGGCCTGCCGGACCCGCGGTCTGGGCCTGGGCGACAGAAATAAACGAGTCCATGACTCCCCCCGGAAATCTAAGCCTGATGGGCGAAGCCGCGCATTATGCCACAGGGACTTGATCGCTCCCGCTGCGGTTGGCGAGGAACGCCGCGCGCCACGCCGCGAAGCGCCCGGCGGCGATCGCTTCGCGGATCGAGCGCATAAGCGCCTGATAGAAATGCAGATTGTGGATCGTGTTCAGGCGGCTGCCGAGGATCTCGCCGGCGCGGTCGAGGTGCCGGAGATAGGCCCGCGAGTAGTGACGGCAAGTGTAGCAATCGCAGCCCGGATCGACCGGCTCGAGCTCGTTCGCATGGCGCGCGTTACGAATGTTGACGACGCCGGCCGCGGTGAACAGGTGCCCGTTCCGCGCATGACGGGTCGGCATCACGCAGTCGAAAAGGTCGATGCCGCGCGCCACAGCCTCGACGATGTCCTGCGGCCTTCCCACACCCATCAGGTAACGCGGACGACCGGGGCCCAGCAGCGGCACGGTCTGCTCGAGCACCCGCAGCCGCTCCTCGTCCGGCTCGCCGACCGC
>DATNHZ010000064.1:0-3719 GCA_035604655.1 Steroidobacteraceae bacterium
CGAGTGGCTCGCCGGCGTCACGACCTTCGATGGCCGGCCGTCCGAGGACGCGCTCGATCACCGCCCCGCGCCGAAGTCGGGTGCGGCCTTCGAGGACTGGGTGATGACGCACAAGATTCCGGTCGGCGACTCGGTCACCCAGTTCGTCGAGTACCTGAAGGCGCATGGCCGGGGATTCTTCGACGGGGTCGCCGCCGCAGTGCGCGGCAGCACCGGTGCAGTCGGGGCGCTGCTGAACTCGGTGCCCGCACCGCTACTGATCGCAATCATCGCGCTCGGCACCTGGGCGCTCAGGCGCTCATTGCCGCTGGCGGTATTCGTCGCGGCGGCACTGTTGTTCATTATGAATCAGGGGTACTGGGCCGCAACGCTGGAGACTCTGACTCTCGTGCTGGTCGCCGCAGCCGTGTCCACCGCCCTCGGCGTACCGCTAGGTATCGCCGCGGCGCGCCGCCCGGGGCTCTATGCCGTCATGCGTCCCGTGCTCGACCTGATGCAAACCCTGCCGACGTTCGTCTACCTGACACCGACGCTGGTGCTGTTCGGTCTCGGCGTCGTGCCGGGACTGATTTCAACGGTAATCTTTGCGCTGCCGGCACCCATCCGCCTCACTCACCTCGGGATCTCCTCGGTGCCGAAACCGCTGCTCGAGGCCGGTCAGGCCTTCGGCGCGACCCGGCTGCAGCTGCTGATCAAGATCGAGCTGCCGAGCGCCGCGCCGACGATCCTCGCCGGCATCACCCAGTGCATCATGCTGAGCCTGTCGATGGTGGTCATCGCGGCCTTGGTCGGCGCGGGCGGGCTCGGTGTCCCGGTCGTGCGCGCGCTCAATACGGTCCAGGTGGGCATGGGCTTCG
This sequence comes from Steroidobacteraceae bacterium, assembly GCA_035604655.1. GTDB lineage: Bacteria > Pseudomonadota > Gammaproteobacteria > Steroidobacterales > Steroidobacteraceae > CAIKZZ01. The sequence continues at coordinate 858 of DATNHZ010000064.1, forward strand.
AGGCGGGGCTCGCGATCGTGTTGCTCGCGATCATCCTCGACCGGATCACGCGGCCTGCGGATCAGCTGGGCGCGTCGTGAACGTCGCGCTCGACTTTCAGCACGTCGATATCCTGTTTGCGCGCGAGCGCGGCCGGCAAGGCGTGGCGCGGATCAGGGCCGCACTCGAATCGCTCGATGCCGGTCGCAACCGCGCCCAGATCGCCGCCCAGAACGGCGTCGTCGTCGGCGTCGCGGATGCCAGCCTCAAGGTCGAGCACGGCCACATTTCGGTGCTGATGGGACTGTCCGGCTCCGGCAAGTCGACGCTGCTGCGCGCTGCGAACGGCCTCAACCCGGTCACCCGTGGCAGAGTGCTGATCAGCGACAATCGCGAGGCGATCGATGTCGCCAGCTGCGACGCGACAACGCTGCGGCGCCTGCGGCGCGGCCGGATCGCGATGATGTTCCAGCAGTTCGGCCTGTTGCCATGGCGCACGGTGCGCGACAACGTCGGCTTTGGGCTCGAGTTGCGCGGCGAGCCGGCGGCGCAGCGCCGGCGGGTCGTCGACGAGAAGCTCGAGCTGGTCGGGCTCTCGCAGTGGGCCGACCGCTACGTCAACGAACTGTCGGGTGGCATGCAGCAGCGCGTCGGACTTGCGCGAGCGTTCGCGACGGAAGCGGACATCCTGCTGATGGACGAGCCGTTCTCGGCACTGGACCCGCTGATTCGCACCAAGCTCCAGGACGAGCTGTGCGCGCTGCAGGAGCGCGTCAAGAAGACGATCCTGTTCGTCACCCACGATCTCGACGAGGCGCTCAAGCTCGGCGACCAGATCTCGGTTCTCGAAGGCGGGCGCATCGTCCAGACCGGGGCGCCGGAGGACATCGTGCTGCGCCCGGCGGATGCCTACGTCGCCGAATTCGTGCAGCACATGAACCCGCTCGCGGTGCTCACCGGCCGGATGGTCATGCGTCACCGGCGCGACCTGGAACATCCCGACGGCTCGTTCTGGCTCGACCGCACGTTTCAGTACCAGCTCGTTGTCGGTCCGCGAAGTGAGCCGGTCCGCGCGGTCCGCGCCGGCGTTCCGGTTCCGTTGTGCGACGCGGCGGCTCCTGCGCCTGCCGGTCTCGCCGGGGTTCCCGTCGCCGATGCCGATACCCCGCTCCGGCGCCTGATCGACATGCAGCGCGATACGGGTCACCCGGTCGTGCTGACCGAGAGTGGCGGTTTCTGCGGCGTCTGTGGCCCGGGCGAGGTAATTGCCGCCCTCGCCGGCCGTCATGACGCGCCGGGGCAAGCCGACGCCGCAAACTGATCAGCCGGTCACCCGCGCCGTGACCATACTGGGCCCAAACCGGCAGGAGGCCGTCTCATGATGGACGAGCAGCAGGCACCAACCGCGCGACGCGCCCGCCCCAGCGGGCGCGAAGCCAAGCGCGTCGCCCGCGCGGCACGGGCCGCGTCCTCGATCCCATATATTACGCGGGCCCTGCCCGTCTACGAGGTCCTCACCGAAGAGGGGCTGGTGATCATCGAGCAGAACGCCGATACGATTCTTGCCGAGGTCGGCATCGAGTTCCGCGACGATCCGGAAGCGATCGCGATCTGGAAGAAGGCGGGTGCCGACGTCGACGGGGAGCGCGTACGCTTCCCGCGCGGCTTCTGCCGCTCGCTGATCACCGCGACCGCGCCGCGGGAGTTCGTCCAGCACGCGCGCAATCCGGCCCGCAGCGTGGTGATCGGCGGCAACAACACCGTATTCGCCCCCGCGTATGGCTCGCCGTTCATCCGCAGTATCGACGAAGGCCGTCGTTACGCACGGATCGACGACTTCCGCAACTTCGTGAAGCTCGCCTACATGGCGCACTCGCTGCACCACTCAGGCGGCACGATCTGCGAGCCCGTCGATCTGCCGGTCAACAAGCGCCACTTCGACATGGTGTACAGCCACATCAAGTACAGCGACAAGGCGTTCATGGGATCGGTCACGCATCCGGAGCGAGCCGCCGACAGCGTCGAGATGGCGAAGATCGTGTTTGGCCCCGACTTAACTGACACGGCGACGGGCCGACCGAAGACCGTGCTCATCAACCTGATCAACGTCAACTCGCCGATGACGTACGACGCGACCATGCTCGGCGCGCTGAAGGTCTACGTGCGCGCGAACCAGGCCGTGATCGTGACGCCGTTCATCCTCGCGGGCGCAATGTCCCCGGTGACGGTCGCGGGCACGGCCGCGCAGACGCTCGCCGAAGCCCTGGCGGGACTCGCATTCACGCAGCTCCTCAATCCCGGTGCCCCGGTCGTGCTCGGCAGCTTCGCCTCGTCGATTTCCATGCAGTCCGGCGCACCGACGTTCGGGACGCCGGAACCGGCGCTGGTGCTGTACACGATGGCCGCGCTCGCGCGCCGGCTCGGAATCCCGTTCCGGTCGGGCGGCAGCCTGTGCGCTTCGAAGATCCCGGATGCCCAGGCCGCGTTCGAATCAGCCCAGACGCTGCTGCCAACCTGTCTCGCCGGCGTCAACTTCGTGCTGCACGTGGCCGGCTGGCTCGAGGGCGGCCTCGCCATGGGCTACGAGAAGTTCGTCATGGATGCGGACCAGGCCGGCATGATGCATACGTTCCTTGCCGGGGTCGATCTGTCGCCCAACGGCCAGGCGATGGACGCGATCCGCGAGGTGGGCCCGGGCAAGCATTTCTTGGGCTGCAGCCACACGCAGGCGAATTTCGAGAACGCTTTCTACCGCTCCCCGCTCGCCGACAACAACAGCGTCGAGCAGTGGCAGGCCGACGGCTCTCAGGACATGGCGCAGCGGGCCAACACGCTGTGGAAGAGGCAGCTCGCGGAGTACGAGCCGCCGCCGCTCGACCCCGC
>DATNHZ010000065.1:0-3914 GCA_035604655.1 Steroidobacteraceae bacterium
GTACCGCTATGACGGCGGCTGGATCAACCGCGTCGACCCGACAACGGATGCAGTCGTCGACAAGAACTCGAATCATGCCAACACGCTCGCCACGCGCCTCGCGTTCCTGATCCAGCCGACCGAGGGCGTGCAGATTACGCCGAGCATCATGTACCAGAACGCGCGCAAGCACGACGAGAGCGACTTCTGGCCCGCCTACTCCAATCCGAGCGCCGGCCAGTTCAACAATGCGACACCGGAACGATTGCCCGTGCCGGACGAGTACTACCTGCCGGCGATCAAGATCGAGGCCGACCTCGGCAAGACCAAGCTGATCTCGAACACCTCCTATTACCATCGCAACGAGCAGACCGCCTATCAGGGCACCGTGTACGACCTCGCCTACTACCAGAGCCAGAGCTGGTCGATCGGCTCGTGCGGATCGGCCTCGACGACAGCGGTTCCGCCCTGCTCGTGGTACCCGCTGATCAACGCGACCGGCATCCATCTGCCGCCGGGATTCACGAACGAACAGACGCCGAACACGATCACCAACCAGCAGGCGACGTGGGCGCAGGAAGTGCGCTGGCAGTCGAACGATCCAACGAGCAAGTGGACCTGGACCGTGGGTGCGTTCTGGTCCGGTTCGCGGGAGACCAGCATCGAGAACCTCACGGACACGCAGATCGCCCCGTTCTGGAACGCCTTGTTCGGCATCGACCCGGGCACCTGGTTCTATCTTCCGCCCGCGACCTACGGCGCCTACTACTCGTGCGACGGGTTGGGTACCGACGGTCTGGCGGCTCCCCCGCAGACCATTCCGAACTGCAGCATCTACTACAATCGCAATGTCGCCCACGACCGCCAGCTCGCCGGGTTCGGCGAGGCGAGCTACAGCCTGACCGACCGGCTGAAGCTGACCGCGGGCGCACGCTTCGCCAAGATGTCATTCGCGCTGTCCCATTACGGGGACGGTCTCGAGAACTACGGGCCGGACTATGAGACTGCATCGCAGAGCGAGAACTCGTTCACGCCGAAGCTCGGCCTGTCGTTCCAGGCCGATCCCAACAACCTCTACTACGCGACGTACGCCAAGGGCTTTCGCCCGGGCGGCGGCAATGCGCCGCTGCCCGGTTACTGCACCGGCCAGGGCGGGCTCGACCAGACCGGCTATCCGAACGGCGCGCCGCTGACCTACAACTCGGACACCACGCAGAGTTTCGAGGTCGGGTCCAAGAACAACGCCGGTGGGCACTTCAAGATCGCGACCAGCGTCTACTACATCAAGTGGAACAACATCCAGCAGAACGTCTACGTAGCGTACAACTGCGGCCTGCAGTTCACCGACAACCTCGGCACGGCGGTCGCGAAAGGCTTCGACGTGCAGCTGGAGGCCGCCCTTGGCGCGGGCTTCTCGGTCGACGCCTCGTTCGGCTACACCGACGCCCGCTACAGCGAATCGACGCCGCCGCCCAAGCCGCTGCTGGTCTCCTCCGGCGATGCGATCTCGGGTGAGGCGGCGATCGACGACGGTCCGGGCACGAACCCGCCGTGGACCGTCGCGCTTGGCGCCCAGTACAACTTCACCGCCTCGGGACACGACGCGTTCGTCCGGCTCGACTGGGAATACGCCGCCCGCAATCACTGGCCTTCGGCATTACAGGATCCGGCCAGCGTGCAGTACGATCCATTCACGTACGCGCTGTCGTCGACCTCATTCGCGTCCGCCCGCGGCGGCGTCACGCTCGGAAACTTGCAGCTGGCGCTGTTCGTCGACAACCTGCTCAATTCGCACACGGTCACGAACTACCAGCTGGCGCAGACCGACGCGAATATTCCGGGCTACACGAATGCGACCGCGAGCTCGCTCGAATCGGTCCAGCAGAACGCCTACACCTGGCGGCCACGCACGATCGGACTGACCGCGACGTTCCGCAACTGACGCTCGCGGGGCCCCGCTGCGGGGGCCGTGCGAACGCGACTTCGCCTGTGACGTTCGCGGGACGGCGCGTGCGTGCGGTACGGTTCCCTAGGACGCCAGCAGCGCCGGCTCGAACGGGAACAGCGACAGCCGTCGGCTGCCATCGTTTTCTACGACGACCATATCCTCGAGCTTGACGCCTTCGCCGCCTGCGTCCTCGGCCACCATGCTTTCGACCGCGAGCACCATGTACGTCTCAAGCTCGCCCTCGCTTCCCTCCCGATCCCAGTCAAGATCGTAGGGAATCGACTGCCATTCATTACTGAGCCCGACACCGTGGATCATCATCGGATAGCGGTGCTTCTGGTACCCGGCCGGGATCGGCCAGCAGCCGCGCGATACCTCGCGAAAGCTCGCGCCCGGACGGATCAGCGCGAGGTTGTGCTCGAGCTGCTCGTGAGCGAGGTGATACAGCAGCCGCTGGCGCGCCGTCGGGGCGGCCGGCGGACACAGGAGGGTGCGCGACACATCGGCCTTGTAGCCGGTCGGTCCCATCATGCCGAGATCGAAAGCGACGAGCTCGCCCTGCGCGACGCGTCGGTCGGTCGCATCCTCCCCCCACGGGATGATGTGCTCGCCCGACAGCAGCAGCGGGTAGTCGATGAAGTCGCCGCCTGCCGCCGCGTTGGTGGCTGCGAGTATCGACCACAGCTCGCGCTCGGTCATGCCGGCGCATAGCTGGTCGCGCAATCGGCCGATCGCCGTGTCGCCGAGCGCCATCGACTGCTCGATGCACGCGATCTCGTCGACGCTCTTGACGCTGCGGGCCCGGTGGATCAGCTCCTCGGCCGACGTCCACTCGACACCCGCGGTCCGCAGCGCCTCGATCAGCACCAGCGGTGCCGTGTCGATGGCGATGCGCGCCTCACCACTCCAGTCGCGCGCGAGTGCGGCGAGCGTCGCGGCAAACTCCCGTGCACGGTCCTGCCAGCGGGACCCCGACGGGAAGTAGGTACACAGCGGCGCATCGCGTACCTCGGAAATTGTCGCCGGATCGAAGCGTTCCGCGGGCCCGCCGCCCCAGTCGAACAGCACGCCCGGCCCGGTGACGGGGAGCAGGCAGCTCCTAAATGGCGCATGCAGGTTGTAGGCAGTCGCAATCGTCGCGCCGGTCGCATATCGGACATTGAGCGGACTCATCAGCAACAGCACCTGGACATTCCGGGCCCGCATCTCGCCCTGTACCCGCTGCCGCCGGTAGAGGCGCAGCCGGTTTAGATCCAGGCCCACGGGAGCCGCGGCTGTCGGTCGCGCAGCCTGCATCGTCATTTCGAAGGCACCCTAGTGTCGCGGCCACCGAGGCCGAAGTCGGCTGTTCACGTCCAACCGCGCGCTACAATCGCAGCGGTATCGCCAACCGGCGCATGATGAACCAGGTGCGCGCCTTGCGAAAGCTTCGGGTCGGATTGTGGCTTGTTCTGCAGGGCACAGCCGTGTGCGCCGGCGCTGCGACCGGATCTGGGCGCGCGCTGGCGGCCGACCTCGTCATTACCGACGCGCGGATCTACACGGCGGACCGTGAACGCTCGATGGCGCAGGCCCTCGCCGTAACCGGCGGGCGAATCGTGTATGTCGGGGATGCCCGGCACGTGCGTGCGTTCATCGGCCCGGGGACCCGGGTCGAGCGACTCGCCGGCCGGCTGGTGCTGCCGGGCCTGGTCGATTCCCATATCCATCCGACCGATATCGTCGAGCGTGACGTCTGCGACCTCAACAGCCGCGTCGTCCAGCTGCGCGAGCTCACCGAGTTTGTGCGGGGCTGCATCGAGCGTTATCACGTCGCTCCCGGCCGATGGGTCAGCGTGCGGCAGTGGAATTACGGTAACGGCAACAAACCGGACCCGCAGCACCCGACGCTGCGGGCGACACTCGATGCCGCCTCGACGGTGCACCCCATCCACCTGCTGGGCGACGACGGTCATCACGGCGCGTTCAACAGCCGCGCGCTCGCGCT
>DATNHZ010000066.1:0-16182 GCA_035604655.1 Steroidobacteraceae bacterium
GGCCGTGAGCGTGATACCGAGCGAGCGCCGAAAGCGCGCCCGCAGCCGGGCGAGTGCCCGCGCGCGGTCCCGTTCGATGCGCTCGCGCAGCGCCCGCCGCGAGAGCTCGTCCGCCCCGCTGCGCGCGGCCTCGGCGAGCACGCGCGCCGTGAAGCCGGAACTGGCGTCGAGCCGGCTGTACAGGCGGCGCAGCCGCCGGTCGAGGTCGGTGTCCGCAGGGGGCCGTGCGTTCATGCTGCATCCTCTCCCGCTGCACCGAGCTCGGTCGCGAGCCGCGCCCGCGCGCGATGAAGGTGGGTCTTGACCGTGTTGACCGGCAGCCCGAGCATCGCTGCGACTTCATCGACAGGCCGCTCGTCCTGGTAGTAGAGCGTGACGACCTGGCGTTGCAGCGCCGGCAGCGTCGCCACCGCGCGCCACAACGTGGCGTCGTCGGCGCCGATGCTGTCGTCCACTGCGCTGGCCGCTTCGGCTTCGGCAAGCACGCTGGGGTTGGATAATGAGCCCGAGGCGCGACGCTTGCGCAGCTCGGATACGGCCGTATTGCGCGCGATCGCGTAGATCCAGGTCGACAGTTTGGCGCGGCCGTCGTAGCCGTCGAGGGCTTTCCACAGCTTCACGAACACCTCCTGGGCGACGTCCTCGGCAGTCGCTCGGTCGCGGACGATCGAGTAGGCGAGACCGAAGACGCGGCGCCGGTAGCCGGCGACGACCGCTTCGAAAGCGGCCTGGGACTGGCCGGCCTTCAGCGACTCGATGATGGCCGCGTCCATTCCCACCCCGGCAACCTTCCTGCCTCCGGTGATACGCGCGAGGGTCGCTCCGGGTTTCACCCGCCGACGCCGATAGCCCTGATCGTCGCATGAAACCGCCCGCCCCTGGGCCGCGTATCAACCCGGTGGACACGCTACGGCACAGGACACTCCCGGCAAACCCATCGAGCGATGCGCTCGCGGCGGTGGCGGTCGGCCTCGCGGCGGGGCTCAGCCTCGGCGACGCCTGGCCGCCGCTGCGATGGCTGCTGCTGGTGCTGTGCGGCTACTGAACGACGCGCAGGGCGTTCTTGCAACCTCGAGGAGATGTGACGACATGGACACGGATATGGTCGCTGTCTTTATTCCCATCACCGCCATCATGTTCGGTGTGGCGTGCGCGATCGTCTCGATCGTGGTGACCCACCGCCAGCGGATGCAGCGCGCGGAGCTCAGGCACCGCGAGCGGCTCGCGGCGATCGAGAAAGGTCTGGAGCTGCCGCCCGACCCGCCTGATTCCGACGCGAGCGGCGGCCGCCGCCGGCCGCGCTTCCTGTTGCGCGGGCTGGTGCTCTTGTTCGTCGGCATTGCGCTGACCGTCGCGATGCAGCAGCTGCCCGGCAACGCCCCGTACCTGTTCGGCACGATTCCGGGGGCCATTGGTCTTGGCTACCTGATCTACTACTTCATAGAAGGACGCCGGGAGCCGGGTCCGGGGGCGCCCGCCGCGCCTGCGAACGGCACGCCGACTCAGTAGCGGGCCGCGCCCCGTGGCACAGGCGGGGGCGTTGGCGACCGCCGTCACCGCGCGGCGCCGAGCGCCTCCTTCAGCGTCTCGCATACCGCGGCGATCGCCGGTGAACGCGTGCTGCTGCGCCGCCAGACGGCGCCGAGCGTGCGGTGCGGCACCGGTCGTGCGAACGGGCGGACCGCGAGGTTCTTGGCCGCGGCGAACGGCCCGCGGGTCGCGAGCGCAGGCAGCAGCGTAATCCCGAGCCCGGCCGCGACCATCTGCCGCAGCGTCTCGAGGCTGGTCGCGCGGAAATCCTCCGCTTCGTGCACGTCGACGCGGTTGCAGACGTCGAGCGCCTGGTCGCGCAGGCAGTGGCCGTCCTCGAGCAGCAGCAGCGTTTCGCCGGCGAGATCCTCCGTCCGTACCGCCTGCTTGGCGGCGAGCCGGTGACCCGCGGGTACGGCGAGCGTGAACGCCTCCTCGTACAGGGGCTGCACCTGGAGGCCGCTGACGTCAACGCCGAGCGCCAGCACGCCGAGGTCGAGCTCCCCGGCGCGCAGCCTCTCGAGCAACGGCCCGGTCTGGTATTCGTAGAGCAGCAGCTGCAGCCGCGGCAGCGCCTTGCGGATGCGTGGCGTGACGAGCGGCAGCAGGTAGGGGCCCAGCGTCGGGATGAACGCCACCCGCAGCGTGCCGGACAGCGGGTCGCGGGACGCGCGCGCGAGCTCCACGATGTCGTCGGCATCCTGCAGCACCCGCCGGGCGAGGAACACGATCCGCTCACCGATGTCGGTCAGCGCGACGTTGCGGGGCTGGCGCTCGACCAGCTGCACGCCGAGGTAGTCCTCGAGCTTCCTGATCTGTGCTGACAGCGTCGGCTGGCTGACGTGCGACTTCTCGGCCGCGTGTCCGAAGTGGTGCGTGTCGGCGAGCGCCACCAGGTAGCGCAGGTCCCTGAGATTCATCGCGGGCTCCGGTCATACATAGGCAAATACTATCAAAATCATAGGAACAATTGAATTGACCTATGATGCAGCCCGACCCAGACTCTCCCGAAACCCGGCAGCGGGTCGTTTCACCAGACCTCGATTCAAGGAGAGCGCGATGCTGGGCGTAGGACAGAGATTTCCCGAGTTTTCGGTGACCGGCGTCGTGTCCAGTGACATGAGCTCGGCGTTCCAGCCGTTCGATGCGCAGTCGCTGCGCGGCAGCTGGGCCGTGGTGTTCTTCTGGCCGAAGGACTTCACTTTCGTCTGCCCCACCGAGATCGCCGCCTTCGGCAAGCTGAACAAGGAGCTCCAGGCGCGCGACGCACGGATCTTCGGCGCCTCGACCGACTCCGAGTTCGTGCACCTGGCATGGCGCAAGGACAGGGAAGAGCTCCGCAACCTGCCATTTCCGATGCTCTCGGACCTCAAGCGCGAGCTTGCAACCGCGCTCGGGATCATCGACCGCGAGGCCGGCGTCGCCCAGCGCGCCACCTATATCGTCGATCCCGAGGGCGTGATCCGTTTCGTCTACGTCACGGATCTGAGCGTCGGCCGCAACCCCGATGAAGTGCTGCGCGTGCTCGATGCGCTGCAGACCGACGAGCTGTGCCCGTGCAACTGGAGCAAGGGCGAGGACACGCTGAAGGCCGCGTGAAGCGAGGCGCCCGGGCGACTGGCGAAGGACATATCCCATGACGACACTCGATGCGTTGCGCGAGGCGATTCCGGACTACGCCAAGGACCTGAGGCTCAACCTCGGGTCGGTGCTCGCGCCGAGCGGCGCCCCCGGACTCACCGACCGCCAGATCTGGATGGTGGCGGTCGCGACGGCGATCGCCTCCCGCAATGCGGCCTTCGCCCGCCGCATCGAGGCGCTGTCGCGCGAGGCGCTCACCGAGGCGGCGCTCGCCGGGGCCAAAGCCGCCGCGGCGATCATGGGCATGAACAACATCTACTACCGCTTCACGCACCTGACCGAGGACGCGGATTACCGGACGATGCCGGCGCGCCTGAGGATGAACGTCATCGGCAGTCCAGGCATCGACAAGGCGGACTTCGAGCTGATCTCGCTCGCGGTGTCCGCGGTCAATGGCTGCGGCCTGTGCCTCAACGCGCACGATGCAGTGCTGAAGAAGCACGGTGTGTCGCGCGAGGCCATCCAAAGCGCAGTGCGCATCGCCGCCGTGATCCATGCGGTGGCCGGCGTGCTGGCCTACGAGGTCGCAGCCTGAGTACGCAGCTGTCGGCGCACCGCCCACCGTATACTTGGGCGATGCCAACCCGAAGCCAGAAACGGGCCGCGGGCATCGTGGTCGTCCGCGAAGCCAAGGGTGATGCGAAGGTGCTGCTGCTGCGGGCGTACCGCAACTGGGACCTGCCGAAAGGGCACCTCGAGGAGGGCGAGACACCGCTCGAGGGCGCGATCCGCGAGGCTCGCGAGGAGACCGGCCTCGGCGATCTCGAGTTCGCCTGGGGCGAGGACTCGATCGACACCGAGCCGTACGCCGGCGGCAAGGTGGTGCGCTTCTACGTGGCACGCGCTCCCGACACCGACGTCACGCTGCCGGTGAACCCCGCCCTCGGCCGCGCCGAGCATCACGAGTTCCGCTGGGTGCCGTTCGCGGAGGCGCTGAGGCTGACGGTGCCGCGGCTGCAGCGCGTGCTGCGCTGGGCGGCGGAACGGATCGGACTTGCCATTCCGCCGCCAGCCGGCTGAGCCACCTGCAGCGGCCCGGACGTTGGCCGCCGCAGCGACGCCGGATCGCTGCCGCCCCGGCCGATGAGCCACTCTGCCGATCGCACGCGCCGCGCCGCCGGCTTCCTTGCCGCCGTCGCGGCCGTCTCGGTCTGGGCCGGGTGGCTTCCGGTGACCCGGCTCGCGGTGACCGGCCGCTTCTCGCCGGAGGACGTGGCGGCGCTGCGTTTCGGCGCTGCGGGGCTGCTGCTGGCGCCGGTGCTGCTGCTGCGCTGGCGTGAAGTTCCATGGCGCCGTGCGTCCATGATGCTGCCGCTGCTGATCGGGGCGGGCGTGCCGTACCAGCTGCTGTTCGGGCACGGCGTTGCGATTGCGAATTCGGGGCAGGCGGCCGTGCTCGGGCCCGGTATCGTCAGCTCCTGCGTCGCGGTGCTCGCAGTGCTGTTTCTGGGCGAACATCTGCGGCGCGGCCAGGTCATCGGCCTCGGCGCGACCCTCGCCGGCGTCGCCGTCGTGGTCGGCCACGACCTCGCCACGGGCAGTGCGCGCATCGGCGGCTACCTGCTGATCATGCTCGCCTCGCTCCACTGGTCGGCCTACACGACGGCAAGCCGCGCGCTGCGACTTCATCCGGTCGTCAATGCCGCCGCGGTCGCAGTCGTCAATGCCGCGATCTATCTGCCGATCTACGTCGCGAGCGGCAAAGCGGCGCGCCTCGCGGAGATTCCGGCGGGGGCGCTGTGGCTGCAGCTCGTGTACCAGGGAATCCTGACCGCGGTGCTCGCGCTGATCGCGTTCGCCTTCGCCGTCGAGCGACTCGGGGCCGCTGCCGCGGCGAGCATCGTGCCGCTGACGCCGGTGCTCGCGACGCTGTTCGGCTGGCTGCTGCTCGGCGATTCGGTCGATGCGGCCACCGCGACCGGCCTAGCCGCGGTCGCGACCGGCGTGCTGCTCGCCAATCGGGGAATCGCGGCGCCTACTTCGCGCCGATGACGCCGCAGGCGACGCGCGCACCCGAGTTACCGCCCGGCTGCGTCGTGAAATCGTCGCGGTCACCGTGCACCACCACGCTGCGCCCGACGATCGAGGTCGGTCCCGGGTCCAGCGTCAGCCCGGCAACGTCGAGATCGACGCGCACTTTCCCGGCCGCATCCGCCGTCAGGCTCGGAAGGTCGCCGGCGTGATGCGCGGCCCCGCCGGCCCGGCCGTGGGGCGCGCCGGCCGGATTGAAATGTCCGCCGGTGCTCATCGCATCGGGAGCCGAGCAGTCGCCCTTGTCGTGCACGTGGAACCCGTGTTCGGAGCCGGGCTTGAGGCCCGCGAGCTCGACGTGCAGATGGACGCCGGAACTGGACTGTCGGAACTCGACGCGGCCCGAAACAGTGCTGCCGGAACGCGGCTCAAGCGTCGCGACCGCCTTCGGGCCGGCGGGCTGCATGGCCGCGCAGCCGCCCGCGCACACGGCCGCCGTCACGACCAGACCTGTCAGGAATCGCATGCGGGAATCTCCATTCTGGGAACGGATACCGGAGCCTAGTGCGTCGGGCTCCCCGGCGCCAGCGGGACGCGCCGGACGGCGGACTCGCGCCTCAGTCGCCAGATCAGGTAGCTGACGATGCCGAGGTTTGCGACCAGCACCAGCACCTTGGCCGGCGTGAACCGGTGGAAGATCTCGTAGATCTCGACGGGGACCAGCGAACTCGTCGCGACCACCGTCAGGATCTCGGCCCAGTGCAGGCCCATCCACAGCCCGACGCCCTCGACGAGGAACAGCGCCGAGTAGCTGAAGGAGGCGGCCGCGATGATCTGGATCTGCCGCGGGCTCATCCCGCTTAAGAAAGCGATCGCATCGCGCATCAGGTGCTGCTCGAACGCGTAGGGGAGGTCGTGTGCCAGCCGCAACAGCATGGCGTTGACCTGCGGGTCGTAGAACCGCAACAGCGCAAGACCGGTCGCGATGACGAATGCCGCCTTGCCGAACTTGAAGGCGGCAATCGCGCGCAGCAGGCCGAGCGAGCGCGGTGGGGGCAGGGATCCGTTGGTCAAGGTGCTCGAGCCGGCGGCTGTGGAGGCCGGGCGGAGTCTGACGACCGGGTGCCCGGGCTGGCAAGCGGATTCCCCGGAGCGCTCGCCGGGCCGGCGGGTCCCGGCTGCGCCGGCTGTCCGTTGCCGTCCGGCGCGGCTCGCGCGATCGATGCTGCGATGCGAGCGCCGGTCGCATTTGACATATAAATCAGGCGACGCGGCCACGCCGTCCGCCGCGCTCGAAGTCCTCGACGTTCGCCGCCACCTCGTCGATGGCGCGCTGGCGTGATTCGCGGGCCGCCCAGGCAATGTGCGGGGTCACGATCAGATTCCTAAGATCGGGCGCGAGCAGCGGACTGCCATGCACCGGCGGCTCCTCGGCGAGCACGTCGATTCCGGCCCCGCCCAGGCGGCCGGCGCGCAGCGCGGCGGCCAGCGCCGCCGCATCGACCAGCGCGCCCCGCGCGGTGTTGATCAGCACGGCATCCTTCTTCATCAGCGCGAGCTGCCGCTCGCCGATCATGTTGCGCGTCGCCGGCGTGATCGGACAGTGCAGCGTCAGTACGTCGGCGAGCGGCAGCAGCGCCTCGAGGTCGAGGCGGCCCGGCTCGCGCGGCCCGCCGGGGCGATTGGCGATGAGCACCTGCATGCCGAAGCTCTTAGCCACCCGCGCGACGCTCTGGCCCAGCGCGCCGAAGCCCACGATGCCGAACGTGCGGCCGGCGAGCTCGCGGATGGGAAAATCGAGCATTGTGAAGTGCGCCGCGTGTTCCCAGGCGCCGGCCTTGAGCGCCCGGTCGTATTCACGCAGCCGGTGCGTCAGGGCGAGCAGCACCGCGAACACGTGCTGCACGAGCGAGGGCGTGCAGTAGTCGCGGATGTTGCAGACCGCCACTCCCCGGGCGCGCGCGGTCTCGAGCTCGACGTTGTTGGTGCCGGTCGCGGCGAGCGCGATGAGCTTGAGCGCCGGGCTTGCCACGATCACCTCGGCAGTCAACTCGACTTTATTGATGATCGCGACCTGCTGCCTATCGAGCCGCTCGCGGACCTGGGATGCCTCAGTGACGTCGTAGAGCGTCAGGTCCGGCAGCGCCCGGCGCAGCCGGCCGGGGTCGAGGTCAGCGCCGAAGCTGACCGTCGCATAATCGAGAAACACCGCGCGCATCAGTCGCGGAAGTTGTTGAACTGAAGGGGCACGTCGACCTTCTGCTGGCGCAGCAGCGCCATCACCGCCTGCAGCTCGTCGCGGCTCTTGCCCGTGACTCGCAGCTTATCGCCCTGGATCGCCGCCTGCACCTTCAGCTTCGAGTCCTTGACCGCGCGCTGCAGCTTGCGCCCCGTCTCGGCATCGATGCCCTCCCGCAGCAGCACCGTCTGGCGGGCGCGTGCCAGGTTCACTTCGGGGTCCTTGATCTCGAGGCACACGAGGTCGATGCCGCGCTTGGTGAGCTTCAGGCGAACGATCTCGAGCATCTGCCGGAGCTGGAAGTCGGCCGGGGCATCGAGCGTCAGCTCGGTGTTGTCGAGCGTGAACTTCGCGTCGGTGCCCCTGAAGTCGAAGCGGCTGTCGAGCTCGCGGTTGGCCTGGTCGACTGCATTGCCGAGTTCGTGGTGATTGAGCTCGGACACCACGTCGAAGGACGGCACGGCGCGCTCCTACATCTCGCCGGCAGCGGCGCTCAGCTGCCGGTAGTAAATCGAAGTCGGGTCGAACGTGCCGGCGGTCGAGCGCGCATAGCCGGGCACGCTGCCGACCAGCTGGTAGCCGGCGCGGCGGTACAGCTGCTCGGCGACATCGCCGCTGCGCACATCGAGCAGCAGCAGCGTCAGTCCGCGTGCCGCCGCCGAGTTCTCGAGGGCCGTGACCAGCGCCCGCCCGATGCCCTTGCGGCGGAACTGCGAGTGCACCATCAGCTTCTGCACCTCGCCGCGATGCCTGCCGTTCTGACGCGGCTCGAGCGCGAGCTGGATCGCGCCGGCGCACACGTGGTTGTCGGTCGCGACGAACAGCAGCCGCTCGCCCCGGCCCACGGCCTCGAGCACCCGCGTCCAGTAGTTGCGCGCGTCCTTGGTGCTCGGCACCTCGGTCCAGCCGATCGAGGCACCGCCGCTGATCGCGTCCTGCAGCAGCTCGACCAGTTCGCTGAACAGCTCGAGGCTCGGCGGTGCCTTAAGCTCGCTGATTCTCAACATCTGGGCCTCCTCGTCTCAGCCGTGTTCCGCGCGCAGCGATCCGACCGGCGCGCTGAATTGACGCCGGCAGCCCTCGAAATGCAGCCCGGTCGCCGGACCCGCGAAGCCGGAGTGTACCTTGCCGATGGCTCCGCTCCGATCCGGCACCGGCTTCGTCGGGAGCGCGAAGGCATGCCCGAGGCCGGTGGCCCTTCAATGGGTCGGCAGCTCGACGTCCGCGAGCAGCGCCGCGAGTTCGTCGCCTGAGCCGGCGCGGATCGCCTGGTCGACCAGCCGCCGGTTCAGATGCGGCGCGAACGCCCTCAGGAACTCATACATGTAGCCGCGCAGCAGCCGGCCCCGGCGAAACCCGATCCAGCTCACGTGCGGCGCAAACAGGTGGGCGGCATCCAGCACGACGAGGTCACGATCCTCGCGCGGATCGATCGCCATGCTGGCGATGATGCCGACGCCGAGGCCCAGTCGGACGTACGTCTTGATCACGTCCGCGTCGCTCGCCGTCAGTGCCACGTGGAGCTTCAGGCCGGCGCTCTCGAACATCGCCGGCAGCGAGGACCGGCCGCTGAAGCTGAACGTGTACGTCACGATCGGGAACCGCGCGAGTGACTTGAGGCTCAGGTCCGTCTCGCCGGCGAGCGGATGCTCGCGCGGCACGATGACGCGTCGGTGCCAGCGATAGCACGGCAGCAGCACCATCCCCGGAAACAGCTCCTGCGTGCCGGTCGCGATCGCGAAGTCGACGCGGTCGAGCTTGGCAAGCTCGGCGATCTGCTCCGAGGTCCCCTGGTGCAGGTGCAGGTCGACGTCGGGGTAGCTGCTGCGGAAGCGTTGCACGATCGGCGGCAGCACGTAGCGCGCCTGGGTGTGCGTCGTGCCGATCGACAGCGAGCCGCTGCGGTCGTCCTTGAGGTCGGACGACAGGCGGCGGATGTTCTGAACTTCCTCGAGGATCCTGAGCGCGCGGTCCACGACCTGCTGGCCGGCGGCCGTCACGCGCGTGAGGTTGCGGCCGTCGCGCTCGAACAGCGGGAAGCCGAGCTCGTCCTCGAGCAGCTTCAGCTGCTTGCTGACGCCCGGCTGCGAGGTATGCAGCTTGCGCGCCGCGGTCGTGATGTTGAGGCCGTTGTGGACGACCGCCGCAAGGTAGCGAAGCTGGTGGAGTTTCATGGTGGGTGCCCGAAGCGCTCGATTATAGGGGGGTTGCAATGCGCCGGCAGGCCCCGTCGCGCGGGAGCGGAGCGGGCCCGGTCAGCGGTAGCCGCGTGCCTGCAGCGTGAACAGCCGCGCATAGCGGCGGTCGAGCCGCATCAGTTCCTCGTGCGAGCCGCGCTCGACGATGCGGCCACCCTCGAGCACGGCGATCTGATCGGCCATCCGCACGGTCGAGAACCGGTGCGAGATCAGGATCGTGATCCGCCCGCGGGTCAGCGTCCTGAAGTGCTCGAACACCTCGGCCTCGGCGGCCGCGTCCATGGCCGCGGTGGGCTCATCGAGCACCAGCACGTCGGCGCGCGAGCGCATGAAGGCCCGCGACAGCGCGATCTTCTGCCACTGCCCGCCCGACAGCTCGCGTCCGTCCTTGAACCACTTGCCGAGCTGCGTGTCGTAGCCGGCGGGCAGGTCGCGGATGAACGGCGCGGCCAGCCCCTTCTCGGCAGCCTCGACCCAGCGATCCCGGGCATCGAAGTGCGCCACGTCGCCCGCGCCGACGTTCTCGCCGACCAGCAGCTGATAGCGCGCGAAGTCCTGGAAGATGACGCCGATCCGCTCGCGCAGCGTCGTCTCGTCCCACTCCTCGAGATCGCGGCCCTCGAACAGGATCCGGCCTGTCGACGGATGATAGAGCCGCGTCAGCAGCTTGATCAGCGTCGTCTTGCCCGAGCCGTTCTCGCCGACGAGTGCGAGGCTCTCGCCCGGCAGGATCGCCAGATCGATGTCGACGAGCGCCGGCGCCTCGGCGTCCGGATAGGTGAACGACACGCCCTCGAAGCGGATGCCTTGCTCCGGCGACGGGCCGTGCCGGACCTCGCCGCGCAGCGCCGGAACCGGCTGCTCCAGATACTCGTAAAGGTTGGACAGGTACAGGTTGTCCTCGTACAGCCCGCCGATCGCCGACAGCCCCGCCGACAGTGCCGCCTGTCCCTGGCGGAACAGCGCCAGGTACATCGTCATCTGGCCGAGCGTGATGAGGCTACGCACCGCCGACACGGCGATCCAGGCGTATGCGCCATAGAGGCTCAGCGTCGCGAGCAGCCCGAGCGCGAAGCCCCACGCATCGCGCTTCAGCGTCAGCTCACGGTCCTCCCGGTAGAGCTTCTGGTAGATGCTCCGGTAACGCTCGAGGAGCAGCGGCCCGATGCCGAACAGCTTCACTTCCTTGGCATGGTCCTCGCGCGCCAATACCGTCTCGAGATACAGCTGCATGCGCGTCTCCGGCGAGCGCCACCGAAACAGGCGGAACGCATCGCCCGAGAACTTGGCTTCGGCGAAGAACGCGGGCAGCCCCGCGAGCGCGAGGATCGCGACCGCGACCGGCGAGAACTGCACCAGAATCGCCCCGAAGCTCGCGAGCGAGACTGCGTTCTGCACCAGCCCGAAGGTCCGCATCACCATCGACAGCGGCCGGCTGGACGCTTCGCGGCGGGCGCGCGTCAGCTTGTCGTAGAACTCCGAGTCCTCGAACTGCTCGAGCCCGAGCGTCAGGGCCTTCTCGAGGATCATCACGTTCACCCGCTGTCCGAGCTGCGCGCGGAGCAGCGACTGGCAGGTCGACAGCCCGCGCTGCGCGGCCGCGAGCAGCGCGACCAGCAGCGCCTCGAGTCCGACGAAGCTGAGCACCGGCCGGTAGGCGGCGGCGCCGGCGACCGGGTAGGCGCGGATCGCGCCGACGACTGCATCGACGATGCGCGCGCCGATCCAGGCGACGCCCGCCGGCAGCACGCCGGCCGCCACGGTCAGCAGCGCAAGCACCAGACACAGGCGCGCGTTGGTCGTGTAGGCGAGCTCGACCGCGTGGCGGCCGTAGCGGAAGACGCTGCCGAGCCGCCGCCTGCTGCCGGCAGCCGGCGCGCCGGGAGCAGGCTGCCACGAACGCAGCAGTTCCTTCAGGTTCACGAGCGGACTCCGGCAGGCCCCGCGAGCCGGGCCAGCGGCAATTATAAGGACCGGGCCGGCGAGCGCGTGCCGGGCACCCGTGCCGCGCCCATGCTAGCGTAGCTCACTCAGGAGGTTGCGCGATGGAAGGCCACGCCGGACCGGGCTCGCCCGCGCCCGCTACCGCTCCCAGCCAGGAAGAGCGTCAGTGGGCGATGCTGTGCCACATGAGCGCGATGCTGATGTATGTGACGGTGATCGGCGGCTTCATCGCACCGTTGGTGATCTGGCTGTTGAAGCGCGACGAGCTGCCGCTGGTCGCGGATCAGGGCCGGGAGACGCTGAATTTCCAGATCACGATCCTGCTGGCGCTGATCGGCGCCGGGATCCTGATGATCATCGTGATCGGCTTTCCGATATTCGCGGGGCTGCTGCTGTTTCACTTCATCGTCACGATCATCGCGGCGGTGAAGTCGAGCGATGGTGTCCGCTATCGCTACCCGTTCTGCTGGCGCGTGATCCGCTGACGAGGGGCGTAGTAGTCCGGATAGTCGGGCGCGAGTCCCTTGAAGCGCCGGTGGATCCACCAGTACTGCTCCGGCATCTTCCGGACCTGTGCCTCGATGCAGGCGTGGTAGCGCAGCGTATCGGCCACCGGATCGGGTCCCGGCCAGCCGGCAAACGGCGGGTGGATCGCGGCGCGCCAGCCCTGCGTGCCCGGCAGCCGCTCGGTCGAGTAGTACAGGACCGCGGCGCCGGTGATGGCGGCGAGCCGCGAGGTGAACACGTTGGTTGCGGCCGGATGGCCGAAGAACGGCACCATCATCGCGCCCTTGTTGCGGTAGCTCTGGTCGGTCGCGTACCAGACGATCTCGTTGCGCTTGAGCGCACTGATCATCGCGCGCACGTCGTCGCGCTGGATCGCCTGGCGCGCCTGCCGCCCGAAGCTGCCGCCGGAGACCGCCGCCAGCAGCTCGTTCTTCAGCGGCCGGTACAGCACGTTGATCGGGATGCGGTTGTTCAGGATCCGGGCGCCGATCTGCAGCGTCGTGAAGTGCGCCGTCAGGATGATCGCGCCACGGCCGCGCGCGAGCGCCGCCTGCAGGTGCTCGAGCCCCTCGACCGTCGACAGCGCGTTGATCCGGGCGTCCTCGCTCCACCAGGTCATCGCCGACTCGAGCATGCAGATGCCGAGGCTCTCGAAATGCCGGTTGATCAGCGCCTCGCGCCCGGCATCGCTGAGCTCGGGCAGGCACAGCTGCATGTTCCGCCGTGCAATCGCCACGTACGGCAGCGGCGCGCGGCGGGCCACACGCCCGAGGCAGCGTCCGACGGCCAGCAGCGCCGCGAATGGCAGCCGCTCGACCAGCCTCAGCACGCCAAGCCCCACCCAGGTCGGCCAGTAGCGGGGGCCGAGGAATCGAGAGGACATCACACCCATGCTGTCGAGCTTTGCACCGCAGGGACCCGACCCTAGCATGACCGGCCGAGCCGGCGGCGGCGCAAGCCGCCGGATCGCGGGCGGGCCGCTTGACCGGTTTTCCGTGGTCGCGCCATACTCCGGCCTCATGAAGCCGTTGCGCCACACCCCGACAGCTCCGACGCCTGCGTCCAGCACGGGCTGGTGGCGGCGCCCCTTGCTGGAGTGGGCGCGCGGGGGACTGGCTTAGCCAACCGATTCTAGACCCTACCGCGAACCCGTCTCCGACCAGTGCCGGGGATGGGTTTTTTGTCGTCCGCTCCCCGGTGCCCCCGACGAGGAGCCCATGCAGCCACCGTTCGACATCACCGCAGACCTCGATACGCCCGTCTCGGCGTACCTGAAGCTGCGGCCGTTCAAGCCGCGCTTTCTGCTCGAGAGTGTCGAAGGGGGCGAGCGCCTCGCGCGCTATTCGTTCATCGGCTTCGGTGACTGCCTCGAGGTGCGGCTCGATGCGGCGGGGCTGCACGTGCGCGAGATAGGCCGGCCAGCCGAGACCCGGCCACGACCGAGGGATCGTGCAACGCTGCTCGCGGCCTTGCGTGGCGAGCTCGCGCGCGCGCCGCGCCCGCAGCCCGAGATTCCCGGGATGCCGCTCGCCGGAGGACTGGTCGGCGCCGCCTCCTACGACCTCGTGCGCTACTTCGAGCGGTTGCCGAGCCGGCTCCCGATCGAGCCGGGGGTCCCGGAGGCGTGCTATATCGCGCCGCGCTCGCTGCTGATCTTCGACCACGTCACGCGCGGCATCGCACTGCTGCACGCCGGTCCCGGGTCCGAGCGCGACGAGCTGCGGCGCGAGATCGTCCGGGCACTGCGCGGAGGGCTTGCGATCGGCCGGCCGCCGGCGCGGCTTGCGGCGCCGACACCGAGCCTGACGCGGGCGGAGTACGTCGACGGCGTCGGACGCGCGCAGCAGCACATCGCCGCGGGCGATGTCTACCAGCTCGTGCTGTCCGCGCGCTTCGAGGGCGAGTGTGAGCTCGAGCCGTTCGAGGCCTACCGCGCACTGCGGCTGATCAACCCGTCGCCCTACATGATCTACTGCGAGCTCGGTGACCAGACGCTGGTCGGCTCCTCTCCCGAGGCGCTCGTGCGCCTGAGCGGCGGCCAGGCACAGCTGAGGCCGATCGCCGGCACCCGCCCGCGCGGGGCCGATCCCGCCGCCGACGCCGCGCTCGAACGGGAGCTCCTCGGAGACGTCAAGGAGAACGCCGAGCACGTGATGCTGGTCGACCTCGCGCGCAACGACCTCGGGCGAGTCGCGGCGGCGGGCAGCGTCCGGGTCGACCCTTATCGGGTGATCGAGCGCTACAGCCACGTGATGCACATGGTCAGCGGCGTGCAGGGCGCGCTCGCGCCAGACTCCGACGCCTTCGATCTGTTCGCCGCATCGTTTCCGGCCGGGACTCTGGTCGGGGCACCGAAGGTGCGCGCGATGGAGATCATCGAGCAGCTCGAGCCGGTACGGCGCGGGTTCTACGGCGGTACCTACGGCTACTTCGGCCACGGTGGCGACATGGACCATGCGATCACGATCCGCACGCTTGCCTTCCATGACGGGCGCTACCGCTATCAGGCGGGGGCGGGCATCGTCGCCGACAGCGTCCCCGAGCGGGAGCACGACGAGGTGCTCGCCAAGAGCGCGGTGCTGTGGCGCGCGCTGGAGCTCGCGAAGGAGGGCCTGTGACATGAGCCCCGCAGCGCCGCGACTGCTGCTGATCGACAACTACGATTCCTTCACCTACAACCTGGTGCAGGCTTTCCTGGTGCTCGGCGCCGAGGTACTCGTGTACCGCAACGACGAGATCACGATCGCGGCGGCCCGCGCCCTCGAACCGACGCACCTGTGCATCTCGCCGGGCCCCGGCACCCCGTACGATGCGGGCGTATCGATGCAGATGATCGAGGCCTTCGCCGGGCGGATCCCGGTGCTCGGCGTGTGCCTCGGCCACCAGGCGATCACCGCGGTATTTGGCGGCAAGGTGATCCGCAACTGGCGACTGATGCACGGTAAGACCTCGCTCGTCGAGCACGACCGGCAGGGCGTGTTCGCGGGGCTGCCGCAGCCGCTCGAGGTCGGCCGCTATCACTCGCTGATCGCCGAGCCGGGCTCGCTGCCGCCGGAGCTGCTCGTCACGGCGCGGACGGCGGAAGGCGAGATCATGGGCGTGCGGCACTCATCGCTCGCGGCCGAGGGAGTGCAGTTCCATCCGGAGAGCGTGCTGACCCCGGACGGGCCGGCGCTGATGCGCAATTTCCTCGCGATTCCAAAACCTGGCGCACGGGTGCGCGGGGCCGCATGAATAGGGGGCCACAGCCGCTGCGGGCCGTGCTCGAGAGCCTCGTAGAGGGCCGCTCGCTGAGCGAACGGCAGGCGCACGATCTGCTGGTGGCGCTGACCGACCCGGCGCTCGCCCCGGCGCTCGCAGGCGCGCTGCTCACGGCGCTGCGCGCCAAGGACGTGACCGCCGACGAGCTGCGCGGCTTCGCCCGCGGCATGCGTGGCCTCGCCCGCCGGCCGCAAATGCCGGATGTCGGGCCTACCGTCGATATCGTCGGCACCGGCGGCGATGCCTCGCACACCTTCAACCTGTCGACCGGCGCGGCGCTGCTGGCAGCGGCCGCGGGCGCCCGCGTCGCCAAGCACGGCAATCGCTCCGTGTCGAGCCGTTCCGGCAGCGCGGACCTGCTCGAGGCGCTTGGAGTTGCGATGCCGCTCGACGAGCGCACCGCCGGGGAGTGCCTCGCCGCCACCGGCTTTACGTTCCTGTTCGCGCCGCACTACCACCCCGCGATGCGGGCGATCGCGCCGGTGCGTGCCGCGCTCGGCATTCGCACCGTGTTCAACATGCTCGGACCGCTGACGAATCCTGCCGAGCCCCCGTACCACGTGATCGGCGCGTTCAGCCGCGCGGCGGCGCGCCTGATAGCCGATACGCTCGCGGGACTGCCGATCGCTCGCGCGTTCGTCGTCCACGGCGAGCCCGGATGGGACGAGCCGACGCCGGCGGGCCCGTTCCTGCTGTACGACGTGCGCCCGGGGAGCGTCGGCGAGAGCGTCCGCAGCGCCGACGACTTCGGCCTCCCGCGCTGCCGGCCCGAGGAGCTCAAGGGCGGGGACGCGGCGCACAACGCCGCCTCGCTCACAAGCGTCCTGGGCGGCGCCGACCGCGGAGCGCACCGCGATGCGCTCGTCATGGGTGCGGCCCTCGCGCTCGAGG
>DATNHZ010000067.1:0-2916 GCA_035604655.1 Steroidobacteraceae bacterium
GGGTTCCGGTCGGTCACCAATAACCCGATCTGCTGGATCGGCTCGACTGCCTGCGCCAGTAACAACTCGATGTTCGGCTGGTACCTCAATCTCCCCGACTCGGGCGAGCAGGTGATCTACAACCCGGTGCTCGAAGTCGGTGCGTTCATCGTCAACACGACGGTGCCGGCCGTCAACGATCCGACGAGCTGCCAAGCGGCACTCGCGAGCGGCTGGACGATGGCGATCAGCCCGATCAACGGCGGGTCGTTCAAACAGTCGTTCTTCGGCGACTCGACCGGGCACTTCGTCAACTACAACGGCCAGATCGTCAGTGGCGTGGCGCTGAGCGGCACCGGCAGCGTGTCGATCGTCACGACCACCCAGACGGTCGCGGGTGCGCCGACCACGTTCCTCATCACGCAGACCACGGCCGGCACGCCCACATCGCCGGCGATCAACCCGCTCTCGAGCAGCGTTGGCAACCGACTGACCTGGGTCGAACGGCGCTGATAGGCAGACCCGAATGACTACCCACCCTTTGACCCGCACCGGCCGCGCACTCGGCTTCACGCTGATCGAGCTCGCGGTCACGATGACGATCATCGCGATCCTCGCGGCGATCGCCTTCGCGTCCTATCGCAGCCAGGTGCTCGATTCGCGGCGGACGGAGGCGAGGACAGCGGTCCTCGACCTCGCGGGTCGCGAGGAGCGCAATTTCGCGACCAGCAACACCTACAGCACGACCCCGGCGCAGCTGGGGTACACGGGCGCCGCCTTCCCGGTCACGGTCGGCAGCGGCTACTACCAGGTGACCGTCGCGGTCGTCGCAGGGGTCGCAGGCACCCCTGCGACGTACACGATCACCGCGACGCCGCTCGGTACGCAGGTTAGCGACACCCAGTGCACGTCGTTTACGCTGACCTCGACCGGAGTGCAGAGCGCGACTGGCACGAATGCGGCGAACTGCTGGACGCAGTGAGCACGTCGGGAGCGGCCGCCCCATTCGAAACCACGTATGCCCGGCGGACTCGAGTTGGTCGACGGCATTCATCTTTCGGTCGAGCCAGCGAGCGGTGGCGGTGCCTGTCTAGACCGCTGTCTCCGTAAGCGGCTCGGTCGATAGGAACGGCCCGGCACCTCCCGGGGCCGCCCTGCAGGTCCCGCGCTACAGTCGAATGCCGCCGCCGCGCTTGCGATCGCGCGGCCGCGGCGCACCGCTTCCGCTGGCGTCGTTATATCGGCTAACAGACCGAATCGTCCGTCGCGCGAATATTCACCGGGAAGCACCTGCCGTTCGCCGATCGGCGCGGCCCACCGTGATCCACAGCCGAGGCATTTGCCCCATACGATCAGATTAATGTAAAAGATGTGGTATGAGTTTCATAGTATTGAATATAATGGATATTTGTTCTTGCAGGACCCATCAAGCGTTGCATGTCGGCTTGGTGTCTGGAACTACGGAGCCACGACGTACATGAACACTGCAATTCGCACGGGCCCAACCACCCACGTGGCTTCACGCTCATCGAATTGATGATCGTGATCGCCATCATCGGGATCCTCGCGGCGATCGCGGTGCCGGCGTATCAGAACTACGTGATTCGCTCCCCGCTGACGGCAAGCTTGTGCCTCGCAACGGGTGTCAAGATGGCCATCGCCGATTAGTTCTGCGAGAACGGCGCGTGGCCGGTAACCGGCATTACGAGCGCAACGTCGAGGGAGGCCGGCCAGCCGGCGGCGTGACACTGGTGACGATCCTCGCGGACGGCAGCATGCGCCGGCGGATCCGGATCGACATCGAACCGATACCTCCTAGTCGGATGAGGGTTCCTCAGGAGCCTGCGGCCGGGACTGATCGTGGCATGCCCCCTGGCATCACTCTCCTCCGCCGGCGGATGCGGAGCCGCCGGGCGCCTCGCGGGGCGCAGCGTTCGTCCGCAACCAGGCGTCGAGCGAGCCGAGCCGGGCGCGGAGCGCCGCGCGGTAGCGAATGTCCGCGCTGGCCACCTGCAGCGCGTTGCGCGCGGAGGCTGGTGTGTGGGCAGCGGCAAAGTCGGTCAGGTCGCCGAGGCGCGCCGGATCGGCGCTCCCCGCCGCGAGGAATGGCACGTAGGACGAGGCGAACGTCGGCTCGATCCACCGCTCGACGACCGGCCAGTGCGCGATCGCGTATCGTGCGGCGAGGTCCGGGTGTTCGTCGGCAACCGACTGGATCAGCAGGGGACGCATCGTTTGCGGCAGCTCCCCTGACAGCGCAAGTTCGAGGGATCGCTGCGCGAGCGCCGGGTCCGCGGCGAGGCCGAGCAGCCGGTAATACTGCGTCTGCTCGAGCGCGGCGGTCGCCGCCGCTGCCAGGGCCTGCAGCTGTTCCCAGGTCGCCGCGTCGGCCGTCCGGGCGGCAACATGCAGTGCATGGCTGCGCCCCGCGGCGCTAAAGGCGCCTGGATCTTTCAGGAACGCCGTATACCGGCGCCGCCCCTCCGCAATGACAGCCGGATCGCCCCAGCGGGCCAGCGTGTCGATCAGCTCCTCGCGCAATAGCGGTACGTTCGTGCCCTCCGCAGGCGACGGTTCCCAGCCGACCGCGGCGAGCAGCGGGTTGGCGAGCGCACGCGCGGCCGCGCGAAAGTCCGCCCGTCGCCCGGCTTCGTCGTATGCGCGATCAAGCGTGTCGAGCCGGCTGACGACCGCGATCCAGACGACCGGGTCGGCGCTCAGCGGCACGTGGCGCGCAAGCTCCGCGAACTGCGTCAGCGGGATGGTGCCGGCGAATGCGAGGCTCGCCGTATCGTGAACCAGCCCCAACTGGTCTCGCGGATCGAGTTCGGCGAAGTGCCGCGTCAGCTCCGCCAGCGGGCCGCTCGGGTAGCGGCTGCGAAAGTACCCGCGCTGGCCGGCGTTGAGGATCACCGGTCCGCAGCCGTCTACGCTGGC
>DATNHZ010000068.1:0-2808 GCA_035604655.1 Steroidobacteraceae bacterium
CACCCACCTTCTCGAGCAAGGCGTCGATATTCGCGTGATCCAGACGCTGCTCGGCCACGCCAAGCTCGACACCACGGCGCTTTACACCCGTGTCAATCAGCGCGGAAGCGGGACCCGGGATCAGCGTCCAATCGAGACCCACACCGGCGGTTGAGTAGCGGTCGTCCCCGGAGTCCATGGAGGGGACCCGCGCGCGACGCGCAGTGCCCTCACAAGCGACGGAGCGGCGCGCGTGGGGAGGCGCTGTGGGCCCCCGGGGGCGAACCGCGGGCCCGCGGAACCGTCAGGTGCGGTTCTTGAACCGCCAGCTCTCGTTGCCGGTTTCGAGGATGTCGCAGTGGTGGGTCAGCCGGTCGAGCAGCGCGGTGGTCATCTTGGCGTCGGCAAAGACGCTGGGCCATTCGGCAAAGGCGAGATTGGTCGACAGGATGATCGAGGTGCGCTCGTAGAGCCGGCTGATCAGGTGGAACAGCATTTGCCCGCCGCTGACCGGGAACGGCAGATAACCGAGTTCATCGAGGATGACGAGATCGACGCGGACGAGCTGGTCGGCGAGTTTGCCGGCCTTGCCGGCGCGCGCCTCGGCCTCGAGCTGGTTGACCAGATCGACGGCGGTAAAGAAGCGCACTCGCGCGTCGTTGCGCACGCAATTGGCGCCAATCGCTATGGCGATATGGCTCTTGCCGGTGCCGGTCCCGCCGACCAGGACGGCGTTGCGCTGGGTGGCGAGAAAGCCGCCCTCATGCAGCTCGCGCACCAGGCCCTGGTTGACCGGCGACATCGCGAAGTCGAACTCGGCAAGGTTCTTCATCACCGGGAAACGCGCCACGCCCATGCGGTAGGCGGTCGAGCGGGCGCGATGATCGGCCATCTGGGCGAGCAGCAGCTCTCCGAAGATGCGCTGAAACGGGTGCTGCGCGCGCAGCCCTGCCGCGACCAGCTCGTCGTAGGCCGCCCGCATTCCGGCCAGCTTCAGCTGGCCGAGCAGCTCCATGATCTCATGCCGCTCCACGGTACGCTTCCTGTACGTCAGGCGCGCAGCGCAGCCGGTCGTAGCGGGCGCAATCGGCCGCCGGCTCGATCGCCAGGGTCAAGGCCGCCGGGGTTGCCACCGGCCCGGGCGAGTCGCCCTCGCGTTGCCGGGCCAGGATGTTAAGCACGACGTCGCGGCCGCACAACTTGGCCAACAGCGCCTCGGCGCAGGCCGCCTCGACCGCGTCGAGCCCGGCCTCGGACACTGCCGTCAGGATATCGACAAATTGGCGATCGCCGTCGTCGTGGCCGGCCAACCGGCGGCGGACCTGCGCCAGCGCCGGCGGCAGGTCCCAGTTGCGGAACGGGTCGCCGTTACGCAGCGCGCCGGGCTTTCGCGCCAGCACCGGCAGGTAATGCCAGGGATCGTAGGCGGTCTGGCCGCGGCCGAAGCGGCGGGTGTGCTCGCCGACGATCTCGCCATCGCACCAGACGACGACGCGATCGGCGTAAACGCGCAATTGTGCGGTGCGCCGCGCCGCCTTGACCGCGACGCTGTAGCGGTTGTGGTCGAAGCGCGCCAGGCTACTCTTCGACACCGCGACCTCGATCTCGCGGAAGCCGTCGAACGGACCGCGATATTCGATCAGGCTGGCTCGCTCGGCCTCGAACACCTCCCACACCGTCTTGTCGGTTTGCTCGGGATGCGCGCTCTCGCGCACCTGGGCGAGGCAGCGCGCCTCCAGCCAGGCGTTCAGCTCGGCGTAATCGGCAAAGTGCAGCCGCGGCGTGAACAGGTGCTCGCGCGCGTTGCCGACCTGGTTCTCGACCTGGCCCTTCTCCCAGCCCGCCGCCGGCGTGCACGCCACCGGCTCGACCAGGTAATGCGAGCACATCCGCAAAAAGCGGCGGTTGAAGCGCCGCTCCTTGCCCAGGAACACCGCGTCGACCGCCGTCGTCATGTTGTCGTAGATGCCGCGCCGGCACATCCCCCCGAACAGGCGGAAGGCGCGCTCGTGCGCATCGAACACCATCTCCTGGGTCTCACGCGGATAGGCCCGGACCAGAAACATCCGGCTGTGGCAGAGCCGGACGTGGGCGACCTTGACCGTCGTCGTCACGCCGCCCAGCACCACCACCTCGTGCGACCAATCGAACTGGTAGGCCTCGCCCGGTGCGAACCACAGCGGGATAAACACAGGGCCTTGCTGCGATTGCTGGCGGCGCCACTCGCGGACGTGACGCTGGACGCTGTCGTAGGCGCCCTCGTAGCCCTCGGCGCGCAACAGTTCGAACAGCCGCTGCGCCGTCAGCCGCTCGCGTGCCGGCCGCTTGCTGTTCGCCTCCAGCATCTCGTCAAGCCGCGCGACAAATGCCCCGAGCCGCGGCTGCGGCTGGACTTGGCGCTCATAGCGAAACTCGGTCGAGGCTCCCCGGATCGCCTTGCGAACCGTCTGCCGCGAGATCCGCAGTTCCCGAACGATCTGGCGGATCGGCTTCCTCTCCACCAAAAACGCCCGCCTGATCCGGCCAATCGTTTCCACTGTCATCATCCCCGGCCACGCTCCCCCAAGCACAACCAGGGGGAGCATTCGACGATTCGGGGCTGGGTCGCTATTCGACGCTGATCACCCCCTAAGCCGGGTCACTCTTCCACGCTGCTTTCCAGCGAGTGCATATTGGCCGCTGTGGCAATCGCTCCCGCTGCAATTCGCCCGCCGGGATCAAGCGCCGGAACACTGGCAGACCTTCGGCGGTCGACATTCACCGCTGAGCGGGAAGCCGCTCAAAGCCGCATCCCCAGGCAATGCGATCCTCAATTACCTGTACGCGGTT
>DATNHZ010000069.1:0-6362 GCA_035604655.1 Steroidobacteraceae bacterium
GGCGGGCGGCCGGCGAGCCGGCGCGCGACGGCCTCCATCAGCGCGCCACCGATGTCGGTGTGGCATTCCTTGTCGAGCTCGCGGATGCCGGTCGGGCTCGTCACATTGATCTCGGTGACGAAGCCGCCGATCACATCGAGCCCGACAAACAGCATGCCGGCGGCGCGGAGCGCCGGGCCGATCCTGGCCGCGAGCCATCGGTCGCGGTCGTCGAGCGGGCGGCCGACGCCACGCGCCCCGGCCGCAAGGTTGCCGCGATTGTCCGCGGCCGTGGGAATTCGCGCGAGCGCATACGGGACGGGCTCACCATCAACCAGGATCACGCGCGCATCGCCGCTCGTCACGATCTGCGGCAGATAGCGCTGCACGATTGCGTAGCGGCTGCCGTACTCGGTCAGCGTCTCGAACACGACGGTCGCGTTCTTGTCGTCACGATCGATCACGAAGATCGATCGGCCACCCATGCCGAACAGCGGCTTGCAGACGATGCGGTCATGCTCGTCGAGGAATGCCCGCATGTCGTCCATGTCGCGGGTAATCAGCGTCGGCGCACAGCATTCGGGGAACCACGCCGTGTACACCTTCTCGTTCATGTCGCGCAGGCCCTGTGGCCGGTTGACGACGAGGCAGCCCTCGACCTCGGCACGCTCGAGGATGTACGTCGAATAGATGTATTCGGTGTCGAACGGCGGGTCCTTGCGCATCAGGATCACGTCGAGGTCGCCGAGCGGCTCGACACGCGGTGGCCCGAGCGAGTACCAGTCGCTGAAATCGTTCCTGACGGTCAGCGGCTGGAGCCGGCCGAACGCTCGCCCGTCCCGCAGCCAGATATGCCGCTGCTCCGTGTAACTCAGTTCCCAGCCTCGCGCCGCGGCGGCGAGTAGCATCGCGAGGGACGAGTCCTTGGCGGGCCGGATGGCCGCGATCGGGTCCATGACGACGCCAAGCCGTATGGGAGCGGGCATGCGCAATTCTCCAGGCGCTCGCGCGACCGGCTGCCGGGCAGTCGGTCGTCGTAACTGTGATGCGGATCACCCACGCCGGGGTGCCACGCCATAGTACACCTGTGAACTGGAGCGACTTGGCGCGGGCCGGCGCGCAGACCGGCTGAGGTCTCCTCGATTTGTGAACTGCGTCGGAGCGCCGACGTGGCTACCTCAAGCTTGATATGTTAAAACCGGCTGACAATTCGGGCCAGTCGGGCGCGGGCCCCCCCAATGGGCACGTGGCGCGGTTGGCAGGCCCGAACTCAGGTGCAACTGATGGAAAATGCAGCTCAGACCGCCCCGAAGTCCCGGCTCTCCGGTCTCAAGGTCCTGGTCATCGACGACAGCAAGACGATTCGCCGCACGGCGGAGACGCTGCTGTCGAAGGAAGGCTGCGAGGTCTTCACCGCCGTCGACGGGTTCGACGCGCTATCGAAGATCGCTGACCACCAGCCGGACATCGTGTTCGTCGACATCATGATGCCGCGCCTTGACGGCTACCAGACGTGCTCGCTGATCAAGCACAACAAGGTGTTCCGCTCGATTCCGGTGATCATGCTGTCCTCGAAGGACGGCCTGTTCGACCGCGCCCGCGGCCGGATCGTGGGATCGGAGCACTACCTGACCAAGCCCTTCACGCGCGACGAGCTGCTGTCGGCGATCGAGCAGCACGTCGCCGCGAGTGAAGCGGCGGCTTCCTGAGCACGGGACCGCGACCATGGCACTCATTCTGATTGTCGATGACTCGCCGACGGAAGTGCACGTCATCCGTACGGCGCTCGAGAAGCATGGCTACAAGACGGCGGCCGCGGCCGATGGCGCCGAGGGCATCCGACTCGCCAAGACCATGAAACCCGACCTGATCTTCATGGACGTCGTGATGCCGGGGGTCAACGGGTTCCAGGCCACGCGCACGCTGGCCAATGACCCGGAGACCAAGCGTATCCCGGTCATCATGGTCACCAGCAAGGCGCAGGAGACCGACCGGATCTGGGGCATGCGCCAGGGCGCCGTCGACTATCTGGTCAAGCCCGTCTCGGCGGAGCAGCTGGTGGAGAAAGCGCAAGCGGCGCTGGCGGGGTGAGCCAGGCGATGTCGCAGCCACCGAGCCTCCGCGAACTGCGCGACCGGCCGTTCGAGCTGCTGCGTGAGCTCGAGCGACGCTGCCGCGCGGCCACCGGCGGCCGCAACGACGTGCAAGGCCGCGAGTGGGTCGGCGTCGCCTTCCGGCTCGGGGCCGAGAGCTTCCTGGTCGCCCGCGAGGAGACGCGCGAGGTGATGTCGCTGCCCTCGAGCCTGACCCGCGTGCCGGGGGCGCGCGCCTGGATCCGCGGACTCGCGAACGTGCGGGGACAGCTGCTGCCGGTCATCGATCTGCGCCAGTACCTCGGCAGCGGCACGACGAGTCCGGGGCGCAACGTCCGTGTGCTCGTGGTCAACCACCGCGACATCCCGGCCGGACTGCTGGTCGACGAGGTACTTGGGTTCCGGCGCTTTGCGGATGGCGAGTTCGAAGCGAGTCCGCCACCGACGCTGGTGCGCTGCGAGCGGTACCTGGCCGGCGCGTTTCGCCGCGACGGCGAGACCTGGCCGGTGTTGAGCCTGAAGCTGCTGGTCGAGAGTCCGAGCTTTCTGCAGGCTGCGTCCTGAACGCGGTGTGCGTCCGCGGCGCCACGGCGCGCCGGAGTACAGAACGATGAAGTTGACGGTCGAAACGGACAAGGTGATCGCGCGGCTACCGAAGCTGCTGGTCGCGGCCCTGGTGGCCGCGGTACTCGCCGCGGTGGTGATGCTGCTGGCCGCGCTCGGCCTCGCCGGCTACGCCGGCCTCGTCGGCCTCGGCGGCCTGGTCGGGCCGGCCGGCAGCCCGGCGATCGTGTTCGCGTGCGCGAGCGCCGCGGCGCTCGGGGCGGTGGCCGTGGTGGCGACGCTCGGCGCGCTCCTAAGCAACCGTCGCGCCGGCAAGTTGCGCGAGACGGCGAGGCACCAGGCGGTGCAGAGCGAGCGCAACCAGGAAGCCATCCTGCGCCTGCTCGACGAGCTGTCGAGCCTGGCCGACGGTGACCTGACGGTGCAGGCAACGGTCACCGAGGACATCACCGGAGCGATCGCCGACTCGATCAACTATGCCATCGAGGCGCTGCGCGAGCTGGTCACGACGATCAACGCCTCGGCCATCTCGCTCGACGCCGCTGCCAAGTCGACCCAGGCGGCCGCCGCCCACCTTGCAAAGGCGAGCGCCGGCCAGTCGAAGCAGGTGTCCTCCGCCACGGAGTCGGTGGCCGAGATGGCCGCCTCGATTGAGGAGGTCTCCGGCAACGCCGAACGCTGCTCCGACGTCGCGCGCCATTCGGTCGACGTGGCTCACAAGGGCGGCGATGCGGTCCGCCGCACGATCGACTGCATGAACGCGATCCGCGAGACGATCCAGGAGACCTCGAAGCGCATCAAGCGGCTCGGGGAGAGCTCGCAGGAGATCGGCAACATCGTGGAGCTGATCAACGATATCGCGGAGCAGACCAACATTCTCGCCCTGAACGCCTCCATCCAGGCATCGATGGCCGGTGAGGCGGGCCGGGGATTTGCGGTTGTCGCCGATGAGGTGCAGCGGCTCGCCGAGCGTGCGGCGAACGCCACCAAACAGATCGAGGTACTGGTGCGCACCATCCAGGCCGATACCAATGAGGCGGTGGTGTCGATGGAACGCAGCACGACCGACGTCGTGGGCGGTGCGTTGCTGGCGGAGAACGCCGGCGCCGCGCTCGAGGAGATCGAACAGGTATCGCACCAGATCGCGAGCCTGATGCAGAACATCTCGGCGAGCGCCCGCCAGCAGGCCGCCGTGTCGGCCAGCATCTCCCGCAGCATGCAGGTGCTGCGCGAGATCAGCACCCAGACCGCCGAAGGCACGACCGGCATGTCGCAGTCGATAGGCAAGCTCGCGGATCTCTCCGCCCAGCTGCGCAAGTCGGTCTCCGGGTTCCGGCTGCCGGAGGTGCCGGCGGCGGCCCTCGCGGCACAGAAGCTGAAACTCCCGAAGCGGTTGCCGCCCGAGGAGCCCGCGTTCCCCGAGGCGCCGGAGCCGGCCCAGGCACGCAAGGCCGGCGGCGCGAAGGCCTGATCCATGGCGGAGATCGCCGAACAGACTCTGCACATCATCGCCGCGGAACTTGCCGCGACGCTCGGTGAGGCGCGCACCGCTCTCGAGGCATATGGCGAGCGGGACGGCGATCCTGCGCTGCTGGCCAAGTGCGCCGCGAGCCTGCACGAAGTGCATGGCGCGCTGCGAATCGTCGAAGTCTACGGCGCCGCAATGCTTGCCGAGGAAATGGAGCAGGTCGCCCGCTACCTGATCGAAAGTTCGCGGGACAACCGCAACCAGCCGGAGAGCCTCGATGCGCTGATGCGCGCGATGGTGCAGCTGCCGGCGTACCTCGAACGCGTGCTCGGTGGTGGCCGCGATCTCGCCCTCGTGCTGCTGCCGCTGCTGAACGACCTGCGCGCGGTGCGCGGCAACCCGCTGCTGTCCGAAGGCACGCTGCTGCTGCTCAACCTGACGTCCGACCGCAAGCCGCAGCCGGCGCAGCCGGATGCGCCGCCGGTCACGGTCGCGCAGTGGGCCCGGCGCCTGCGGCCGCGGTTCCAGACAGGACTGCTCGGCTGGATCCGCGACCGGCACCCGGGCAAGCATCTGGAGATGCTGGCCGAGGTCGCCGAGCGGCTCGAGCAGGTCGCGACCCAGCAACCGGTGTTCCAGCTGTGGTGGGTCGTCGCCGCCGTCATCGAAGCGCTGCGTGAAGGCGGGCTCGAAGGCACCGCGACGATCAAGCGGCTGCTCGGCCAGGCCGATCGGGAGCTGAAGAGGCTCTACGAGACAGGCGAGGCGCGTTATGCGGAGACGCCGCCACTCGACCTGCTGAACAACCTCCTGTACTACCTCGCGCGCGCCACCAGCGCCGGGCCGCACACGGTCGCGGTGCGCGCGTCGTTCAAGCTGCACGAACTGATGCCGGTTTCCGAGCAGGTCGAGCAGGAGCGCGAAAGCCTGTCGGCCCCGTCGGTCAAGCTGATGGAGACCGTCGGCGCGGCGATCAAGGAGGACCTGTCGCGGGTCAAGGACGTTCTCGACATCTTCGTGCGCAAGGGCGGGGCGCAGGTCGAGGAGCTTGCGGTGCAGATCGAGATGCTGCGCAAGATCAGCGACACGCTGGGCGTTCTCGGACTCGGGGGCCTGCGCGCCAATGTGCAGGCGCAGATTCAGCGGCTGCAGGACATCGTCGGCAAGAAAGCCGCGCCGCAAGACAGCGTGCTGGTTGATATCGCGGCGACGCTGATCAGCGTCGAGGACAATCTCGACTCCCAGCTGGTGCGCCTGATCATGCCGAAGGGCGTCAGCGGCGATCAGGACGCCGAGTTCCTGCCCGTGCAGCACGCCGTGCTGCGGGAGTGCATCGTCAACCTGGCGCGCGTCAAGGAGGCGATTGCCGCCGTCGTCGCCAGGCACGAGCCGTCGGGCGCAGACCAGGTTCCGCAGCTGCTGCGCGGCATCACCGCCGGGCTGCTGCTGCTCGGTCGGTCGCGGGCGGTCAAGATCTTCGAGGCGATCAGCGATCGGATCACCGGGATGCTGGTCCCGAACCGACCGATCCCGCGCGGCCCGCTCGACCGGCTGGCCGACGCGATCGTATCGATCGAGTACTACATGGAAACGCTGCAGAGCGGGCGCAGCGATCCCTGGTACATGCTCGACAATGCCGACGCCTGCCTCAAGGCGCTGACTGACGGCGACGCATTCGGGCCACTGCCCGAGGACGTCGGCGAGCCGGCCGCCGCCCAGACGCACGCGGTGACCGTGCGCGTGGACGAGATGCCGGCGGCCGCGTTCGAGGCGCAGAAAACCGAGGTCCTGCCGCGGCTCACCGAGGTCACGGCACCGCCCGCGACCGCTCCGGAGCCGGAGCTCGTGGCGCTGTTCATCGAGGAGGCTCGCGAGGAGATCGCCAGGATCAACGAGCTGTTCCCGCGCTGGGACGAGAATTCCCTCGATCAGGATGCGCTGGTCCGGGTGCGGCGGTCGTTCCACACGTTGAAGGGCAGCGGCCGGATGGTCGGCGCCCGGCAGATCGGCGAGTTCGGCTGGGCGATAGAGACGCTGCTCAACCGCCTGATCAACGGCACGCTCGTGCGCACGCCGGGCATGCTGTCGATGCTGCGCGAGGCCGTCGCGGTGCTGCCGCAGCTGGTCGACCAGCTCGAGACCGGCCGTGCCCCGCCGGCAGAGGCCGGGATGCTGATCGGCCGGGCGCACGCCTACGCCGAGGGCCGCGATGTCGAGCAGGGGCTGGCCCCACGTCCCGAGCCGGTGGTCGCGCCCGC
>DATNHZ010000070.1:0-3939 GCA_035604655.1 Steroidobacteraceae bacterium
GCGACCTCGTCAAGTCGGGCGCGGCGGGGATGCACATCGAGGATCAGGTCCAGGCGAAGCGCTGCGGCCATCGGCCGGGCAAGGCGCTGGTGTCCAAGGAGGAGATGGCCGATCGCATCAAGGCGGCGGTCGACGGCCGCACCGACGATGAGTTCGTGATCATGGCCCGCACCGATGCGCACGCGGTCGAAGGGCAGCAGGCGGCGGTCGAGCGGGCGCTGTGCTATGTCGAGGCCGGCGCCGACATGATCTTCGCCGAGGCGCTCGTGACGCTCGAGGAGTACCGCGATTTCACCAGCGCGGTCAACGTGCCGCTGCTCGCGAACATCACCGAGTTCGGGAAGACGCCGCTGTACACGGTCGAGCAGCTGCGGTCCGCCGGCGTCGGCCTCGTCCTCTACCCGCTGTCGGCGTTCCGGGCGATGTCGCGGGCCGCGCTCATGGTGTACGGCGAGATCCGCGACTCCGGCACGCAACAGGCCGTGCTCGAGGGCATGCAGACGCGCGCCGAACTCTACGAGGTGCTCGGCTATCACGACTATGAGCGCAAGCTCGACGAGCTGTACTCGAAGTGACCGCTCGCCCCACGAATCGGAGGACCACGCCGTGTCCGACGCCGTGAACACGCCAGGGCCCGCGGGGCCTCGGCCGAAGAAATCGGTGGCGCTATCCGGAGTTGCCGCCGGCAACACGGCGCTGTGCACCGTGGGCCGCACCGGCAACGACCTGCATTACCGGGGCTACGACATCCTCGAGACCGCCGAGAACGCCGAATTCGAGGAGATCGCCCACCTGCTGATCCACGGCAGCCTCCCGAACGCGGCCGAGCTCGCAGCCTACAAGCTCAAGCTCAGGCGCCTGCGGGGCCTGCCCGAGCCGGTGCGCAGCGTCCTCGAAGCGCTGCCGGCCGCATCCCACCCCATGGACGTGATGCGCACCGGCGTCTCGGCGCTCGGCTGCGCGCTGCCCGAGCGGGCCGACCACGGCGCGGCCGGCGCGCGCGACATCGCCGACCGGCTGATCGCGAGCCTGGCCTCGGTGCTGTGCTACTGGTACCACTACAGCCGCGACGGACGGCGCATCGAGGTCGAGACCGACGATGACTCGATCGGCGGGCATTTCCTGCGCCTGCTGCACGGCAAGGTGCCGCCGGCGGACTGGGTGCGGGCGATGCACACCTCGCTCAACCTCTACGCCGAGCACGAGTTCAACGCCAGCACGTTCGCCGCGCGCGTGATCGCGGGGACCGGATCGGACATCTACTCGGCGATCACTGGCGCGATCGGCGCGTTGCGCGGACCCAAACATGGCGGTGCCAACGAGATGGCATTCGAGGTCCAGAAGCGCTACGCGACGCCCGACGAGGCCGAGTCCGACATCCGCCGCCGCGTCGCGGCCAAGGAAGTGATCATCGGCTTCGGCCATCCGGTCTACACGATCGCCGATCCCCGCAACGAGGTCATCAAGCGGGTCGCGAAGCACCTGTCGACGCTGGCGGGCGATACCCGGATGTTCGAGGTCGCCTCAAGGCTCGAGGCCGTGATGCGCGATGCCAAGAACATGTTTCCGAACCTCGACTGGTTCAGCGCGGTCAGCTACCACATGATGGGCGTGCCGACGCCGATGTTCACGCCGGTATTCGTGATCTCGCGGACCACTGGCTGGTGCGCCCACGTGATCGAGCAGCGGGAGGATGGAAAAATCATCCGTCCGAGTGCCATCTACACCGGGCCCGAGCCCCGCCCGTTCGTGCCGCTCGCCGAGCGGCCGTGAGCGGCGGGCAGACGGCTGCCGCCGGAACGGCGATGCGACAGACCGCCCCTCTGGCGCGACGAACGCCGTGACTCGGGGCCTGCGGGTCGCCGACACTCCCGAGATTCGGGTCCGGGAGTTGGTGGTCGGGGAGATAGAAGGTGCCGGGGCGGGCGTTCGGCCAAGCGGACGATCGTGACCGGGCCGACGAACGACAGGCGCTTTGAGAGAGGGTTTCCCGCATGAAGAAGGTCTGGAAAGTCCTTGGGTGGATCGGGCTCGCCGTGCTCCTCGTCGGTGGCTACGCGGGGTACCGGATCGGCTTCGGCAAGCCGTTCACGATCAACGAACTCGCCAACCGCCAGCTGATCGTGTTCCTGGTCAGAAACCCGGAAGTGTTCACGCAGGTGGGGCTGGTCGACGGCACGATCTTCGACCGCCACTCCGGCAAGCTCGCAGACGTCGGCGTCAAGAAGCGGGACGATGACTACGCGCTCGCCGGGCGCTTCGTCTCCGAGGTCAAGCAGTTCGACCGCGCGCAGCTCGATCGCCAGGATCAGATCACCTACGACATCCTGCTCGACCAGTTCGAGACGCAGCTGGCGTTCAAGCGCTTCGACTGGTTGTCCTCCGAGGGCCTGTACCCGATCGCGCCGATGTGGGGGACGCAGGTGCAGCTGCCGAGTTTTCTCGAGACGGCGCATGTGGTCCGGAATGGGAAGACCGCGCACAACTACGTCAAGCGCCTCGAGGCAATGGGCGGCAAGCTCGACGGCCTGATCGCCGAGATGGAGCGCCAGGCCAAGGCAGGGGTCGTGCTGCCGGTGTCGCTGCTCGACAAGGCCGAGGCCGGAATTTCCGACACGGTGAGCCCGAAGCCGGAGGACAACCCGCTCGTGACGACCTTCGTCGAGCGGATGAAAACGGCGAAGGGGCTCGAAGCGGCCGAGCAAACCGAGCTCGCGCACCAGGCGGCCGCCGCCGTCCGGGACGGCATTTACCCGGCCTACGCGCGGATGACCGCGGCGCTCGAGATCCAGCGCCCGGCAGCTGCGACCCAGGGAGCCGGCGTCGGCAGGCTTCCGGATGGCGCGGCCTACTACGCCGAAAGCCTCAGGCAGATGACGACCACCGACTACACACCGGAGGAAGTGCATCAGCTCGGGCTTCGCGAAGTCGCGCGCATCGATGCCGAGCTCGATGCACTGCTGAAATCCCAGGGGCTCACCGCCGGCACGGTCGCCGAGCGCATACGGGCGCTCAGAGCCGATCCACGGTTCCTCGTGTCGGACAGTGACGAGGGCCGCAAGCAGCTGCTGACGCGATACCAGCACATCCTCGACGAGGTCAGTGCACGCCTGCCGGAATACTTCCGGACGCTGCCGCCGACCAAGCTCACCGTCGAGCGGGTGCCACTCGCGGCCGAGAAAGGCTCGGCGATGGCGTACTACCAGCCAGGCGCGATGGACGGAACGCGGCCGGGGACGTTCTTTGCGAACCTGCGCGATGTCCAGGAGACGCCCACCTGGGTCATGAAGACGCTCGCCTACCACGAGGGCATTCCCGGGCATCACTTCCAGATCTCGATCGCGCAGAACCTCAAGGACCTGCCGCTGCTCCGCCAGCAGACGCTGTACACGGCCTACGCCGAGGGCTGGGCCCTGTACGCCGAGCGCCTCGCCTCCGAGATGGGGATGTACAAGGACGATCCGTTCGGCGATATCGGTCGCCTGCGGGACGAAATGCTGCGCGCGGTGCGCCTGGTCGTCGACACGGGGCTGCATGCCGAGGGCTGGAGCCACGACCAGGCCGTCGACTACATGGTGAAGACGACCGGCATGCCCGAGAGCGAGGTCATCACCGAGGTCGAGCGCTACATGGGCGCGCCGGGCCAGGCGTGTGCCTACAAGGTCGGCCAGCTCAAGATCCTGGAGCTGCGCGAGAAGGCCCGGGCGGCGCTCGGACCGCGGTTCAACCTCAAGGACTTCCACGCGGTCGTCCTCGAAAATGGCGGCGTGCCGCTGACTCTGCTCGAGAAGCTCGTCGACGAGTGGATCGCCAAGACGCGGGGCTAACGGCGAGTCCCGCCCCAGCGCCCGATCCCCGGCACGCCGGCGCGACGCGGCACTCGCGCCGCGTCACGGCCGGGCGCCCCGTACGGCGGCCACGACACCACTGGCAGGCGGC
>DATNHZ010000071.1:0-2546 GCA_035604655.1 Steroidobacteraceae bacterium
CGCGAGAGGCCGGCGCGCGCCGCCGAGGCCGACTTCGTGATCGTCAATGGCGGCACCGCCGGGGCCGGGGAGATCGCGATGTCGCTGCGGCCCGGTGACCTCGTGGCGCTCGGCACGGGCGCGCGGCGTACGGTCGCGGACTTCGCCGGCAGACAGGTGCACGCGCTCGCCGGCATCGGCCATCCCGCCCGGTTCTTCGCAACGCTGCGCGCGGCGGGCGTGAATCCAATTGAGCATGCGCTCGCCGATCACGCGCGGCTCGTCCCGGCCGACCTTGAGTTCGGCGATGCACTTCCGGTGCTGATGACCGAGAAGGATGCCGTAAAATGCACCGGGTTCCCGGATCGCGGGCGATACTGGCTCGAGGTGTCGGCCGACATCGAGCCGATCTTCGGCGAGCGTCTGCTCGCGCGGCTTGTGGCGCTGGCGAAGCGGTCGTAAGGATCGACAATGGACACGAAACTGCTCGACATTCTTGCCTGCCCGGTCTGCAAGGGCCCGCTGAAATGGAGCCGGGAAACCCGCGAGCTCGTGTGCCGCGCCGACCGGCTGGCGTATCCGGTGCGCGACGACATCCCGGTCATGCTCGAGGAAGAAGCACGACGCCTGGCGAGCGATGATGCGCTGCTGACGGCCTGATGTTCCGTATCGTCATCCCGGCGCGCTACGCGTCGGTCCGGCTGCCCGGAAAACCGCTGCGGCTGATCGCCGGGCGACCAATGATCGAACACGTGCATGCGCGTGCCGTGCTCGCGGGCGCGACCGAGGTCATCATCGCGACCGACGATGAGCGGGTTGCGACGGCATGCCGCGCCTTCGGCGCCGCGGTCGCGCTCACCGACCCCCGCCATCCGTCGGGTACCGACCGGCTCGCCGAGGTCGCGGCAGCGCGCGGCTGGCCGGCGGATGCGATCGTCGTCAACGTCCAGGGCGACGAGCCGCTGGTTCCCCCGGCCAATGTCGCGCAGGTTGCGGCGCTGCTCGCTGCCGAGCCCGCGGCCGCCCTTGCGACGCTCGCGACCCCGATCGTCTCGCTCGCCGAGCTCGAGGATCCCAACCTCGTCAAGCTCGTGATGGACCGCGCCGGGCGCGCGCTCTACTTCAGTCGGGCGCCGATTCCCTGGCAGCGCGACGCCGCCTCGGCCACCAATCCGGCCGCGGCGCGCATCGCCGGCGCGTGGCGGCACATCGGGCTCTACGCCTACCGCGTGTCGACCCTGGAGCGCCTCGCCTCGCTCACCCCGACACCGCTCGAGCTCGCCGAGCGTCTCGAGCAGCTGCGTGCGCTCGAGCACGGCCTGCCGATTGCGGTTGCCGCCGCGCTTGCGATCCCGGGGCCGGGGGTCGACACCGAGGCCGATCTCGCCGTGGTCGAGGGACTGATCCGGTCCGCCCTCGGTCGCTGACGCTCGCGCCGCGCGGCGCCTGACAGGGCGAGCGGGCCCTCGCATTTACCGATGGATAACATGAGTATAAACAAGCAGATACGAATTCTTTTTGTGTGCATGGGTAACATCTGCCGCTCGCCGACGGCGGAGGCCGTGCTGCGCACAATCGCGGCTGAGGAAGCCGCTGAGCTCGCGATCGAAGTCGCCTCGGCCGGCACGCACGACTACCACGTCGGCGATCCGCCCGATCTGCGCGCGCAGGCGGCGGCGCGCCGCCGCGGTTTCGACATGAGCAGGCTGCGCGCGCGCCAGCTCGTGGTCGCGGACTTCGATGCGTTCGACTATCTGCTCGTCATGGACGAACGCAACCTCGAGGATGCGCGCGCGCTCGCGCCGCCCCAGTTCCGTGCAAGGCTTGGGCTGGTTCTCGACCATGCCCCCGACCTCGACCGACGCGAGGTCCCGGATCCGTACTACGGCGGCGCAGCCGGCTTCGAGGAGGTGCTCGACCTCCTCGAAGCCGCTGCGCGCGGCCTGATCAATGAGCTCAGGGCTCCAGAC
Organism: Steroidobacteraceae bacterium; assembly: GCA_035604655.1. Lineage (GTDB taxonomy): Bacteria > Pseudomonadota > Gammaproteobacteria > Steroidobacterales > Steroidobacteraceae > CAIKZZ01. The sequence continues at coordinate 1,950 of DATNHZ010000071.1, forward strand.
GGCCCGACTTGACGCCTGCGCCGTCCTCAGCTGCCCTGCGGCGTGCGGTCGCTCGCCGGCGCAGGCTCGGCGCTGTGCACCGGGGCGGGCACAGGGGCCGGTGCCGGTCGCGGGCTCGGTGAAGGCCCCGGCGCCTCGGTGTATGCCGGGGGCGGCTCGTAGGGCGGCCTGAGCTCTGGCAGCGGTGGTCGCTCGGCGGGCGCGGCGTGCGGCTCGTAGGCGTCGCTGCGTGAAGGCTCGAATGCCGGCCGCGGCTCGGGCTCCGCCGGTCGCTGCGCCGGCTGCTGGGCGGGAGCGGTGCCGCGAGTCCGCTCATAGTCCTCGACGTTGAGGGGCGGGAAGCGGCCCGAGTCGCCGATCTCCGGGACCCGCTCCTGGAACAACTCCTGGCTCGTGCCCGGAGCCGTCGGCCCATTTCCGCCACCACCACCGCCGCGACCGCGACGGCGACCGCGCCGGCGCCCGCGGCGTGGCTCGCCGCGATCCTCGACCGGCGCGTCCGCCGCGACTGCTACGGGGCGCGCCGCTGCGTTGTCAGGCACGCGCTCCTCGAACGCCTCGCCGCGCGGCGGCGGCGCCGCGCGCTGCTCGGCGCGG
>DATNHZ010000072.1:0-11237 GCA_035604655.1 Steroidobacteraceae bacterium
GCGATCTGCCGCGACAGCACGACCGTCGCGTCAAGGTGCGCGAAGGTGGTCGCCGGCGACGGGTCGGTCAGGTCGTCGGCCGGCACGTAGACCGCCTGGATCGAGGTGATCGAGCCGGTCTTGGTCGAGGTGATGCGCTCCTGCAGCACGCCCATCTCCGCGGCCAGCGTCGGCTGGTATCCGACCGCCGACGGCATGCGGCCGAGCAGCGCCGACACCTCCGTCCCGGCGAGCGTGTAGCGGTAGATGTTGTCGATGAACAGCAGCACGTCGCGGCCCTTGCCGGAGGCCTGCTTCTCGTCACGGAAGTACTCGGCCATCGTCAGCCCGGTCAGCGCGACCCTGAGGCGGTTGCCCGGCGGCTCGTTCATCTGGCCATAAACCATCGCGACCTTGGAATTCGCCAGGTTCTTGAGGTCGATGACGCCCGACTCGGCCATCTCGTGATAGAAGTCGTTGCCCTCGCGGGTGCGCTCGCCGACGCCGGCGAACACCGACAGGCCGGCGTGCGCCTTGGCGATGTTGTTGATGAGCTCGAGCATGTTGACGGTCTTGCCGACGCCGGCGCCGCCGAACAGGCCGATCTTGCCGCCTTTCGCGAACGGCACTAACAGGTCGATGACCTTGATGCCGGTCTCGAGCAGATCCTGGCCGCCAGCCTGGTCGTCGTACGACGGTGCCGGGCGGTGGATCTCCCAGTACTCCTTGGTCTCGACCGGACCCTTCTCATCCTGCGGGTGGCCGAGCACGTCCATGATGCGCCCGAGCGTACCGTTGCCGACCGGCACGGCGATGCCCTTGCCGGTCGAGTGCACGGTGATGCCGCGCTTCAGGCCCTCCGAGACGCCCATCGCGATGCAGCGGACGACGCCGTCGCCGAGCTGCTGCTGCACCTCGAGGGTCAGCTCGCGACCGCTGTCCTCGAGTTTGAGGGCCTCGTAGACCTTGGGGATGGCCTCGCGCGGAAACTCGACGTCGACGACGGCGCCGATGATCTGCACGATCTTGCCGGTCGGGGAGCTGCTGGAAGTACTCATAGCGTGGGACCTTGTATCAAACCGCGGCCGCGCCGCCGACGATCTCCGAGATTTCCTTGGTGATCGCCGCCTGGCGCGCCTTGTTGTAGATCAGCTGCAGCTCGTCGATCAGCTTGCCGGCGTTGTCGGTCGCGCTCTTCATCGCGACCATGCGCGCCGCCATTTCGCAGGCGACGTTCTCGACGGCACCCTGGTAGACCTGGGACTCGACGTAGCGGATCAGCAGTCCCTCGAGGAGCTCTGCCGCCGACGGCTCATAAATGTATTCCCACAGGTCCTGGAGCTCCTCGCTCCTGACCGGCTCCACCGGCAGCAGCTGGCGCAGCACCGGACGCTGGCTCATCGTGTTGACGAACTCGCCGTTCAGCAGATGCAGCCGGTCGATCTTGCCGGCGAGGTAGGCATCGAGCATCACCTTGACCGCACCGATGAACGCGGCGACGTGCGGCCGGTCGCCGAGATGCGTGACGCTGGCCGCGAGCGGGAGGCGCAGCCGGCGGAAGAACTGCAGCGCCTTGGAGCCGATGACGCAGACCTGCACGTCCTGCCCCTTGCCCTGCCACTCCTTGATCCGCGTCAGCGCTTCCTTGAAGACGTTGACGTTGAGCGCGCCGCACAGTCCTCGGTCGGTGCTGACGACGATCAGGCCGACCGCCTTCGCCTCGCGCTCGGCCAGGAACGGATGGCGGTAGTCGGGGTTCGCGAGCCGCAGATGGCCGACGACGGTGCGGATCTTCTGCGCGTACGGCCGGGCTGCGCGCATCCGTTCCTGGGCGCGGCGGATCTTGCTCGCCGCCACCATCTCCATGGCTTTGGTGATCTTCTGCGTGCTCTTGATGCTCGCGATCTGCGTGCGGATTTCTTTGGCGCCGGGCATGGCGGTCTCAGAAGCTCGCCGTTGCGAAGAAGTCCTCGCAGACCTTCTTCAGGGCCGCATCGGTTTCCTTCGACAGGTCCGGCTTGTCGTCGATCGACTTCAGCAGCGCCCCGGCGTTGGTCTTGGCGAACGACTGCAGTGCCGCCTCGGCCGCCACGGTCTTGTCGCGCGTCACCTTGTCGAAGAATCCGCCGTTGACCGCATACAGCGTCAGGGCCATCTCCGCGACCGACATCGGTGCGTACTGCTTCTGTTTCATCAGCTCGGTGACCCGCTGGCCGCGCTCGAGCTGCCGGCGCGTGGCCTCGTCGAGGTCCGAGGCGAACTGCGAGAACGCCGCGAGCTCGCGGTACTGGGCGAGCGCCAGGCGCACGCCGCCGCCGAGCTTCTTGATGATGCCGGTCTGCGCGGCGCCGCCGACGCGGGACACCGAGATGCCGGCATTGATGGCCGGGCGTATGCCGGCATTGAACAGGTCGGTTTCGAGGAATATCTGGCCGTCGGTGATCGAGATGACGTTCGTCGGCACGAACGCGGTCACATCGCCCGCCTGCGTCTCGATGATCGGCAGCCCGGTCAGCGAGCCGGTACGGCCCTTGACGCGACCGCCGCTGGCCTTCTCGACGTAGGCGGTGTTGACGCGCGCCGAGCGCTCGAGCAGGCGCGAGTGCAGGTAGAACACGTCGCCCGGGTAGGCCTCGCGGCCGGGCGGGCGACGCAGCAGCAGCGAGATCTGCCGGTACGCCCAGGCCTGCTTGGTCAGATCGTCATAGATGATCAGCGCATCCTCGCCGCGGTCCATGAAGTACTCGCCCATCGCGCAGCCCGAGTAGGGCGCCAGGTACTGCATCGCGGCCGGGTTCGAGGCCGAGGCCGCGACGATGATGGTGTGGGCGAGCGCCGCGTGCTCCTCGAGCTTGCGGACGACGTTGGCGATCGAGCTCTGCTTCTGGCCGATCGCGACGTAGATGCACTTAACGCCGGTACCCTTCTGGTTGATGATCGTGTCGATCGCCACCGCCGTCTTGCCGGTCTGACGGTCGCCGATGATCAGCTCGCGCTGACCGCGGCCGATCGGCACCATCGAGTCGATGGCCTTGAGCCCCGTCTGCACCGGCTGCGACACGCTCTGGCGGTAGATCACACCCGGCGCGACGCGCTCGATCGGCGAGCGGGTTGAGGCTTTCAGCGGCCCCTTGCCGTCGATGGGATTGCCGAGCGCGTCGACCACGCGTCCGAGGAGCTCGGGGCCGGTCGGCACCTCGAGGATGCGGCCGGTCGTCTTGACGCGGTTGCCTTCGGTGATGTGCTCGTAGTCGCCGAGCACGACCGCGCCGACCGAGTCCTGCTCGAGGTTGAGCGCGAGGCCGAAGGTGTTCTCCGGGAACTCGATCATCTCGCCATAGCGGACATCGGCGAGGCCGTGGATGCGGACGATCCCGTCGGTCACGCTGACCACCGTCCCGACGTTGCTCGCCTCGGCGGCGGCATCGAACTGCGCGATGCGGGCCTTGATGATGTCGCTGATCTCGGATGCCTTGATGGACATGCTGCTTTCCTTACCTATCCTTGTCGGCCGCGAATCCCGGCGGGGTCACGGCTGGGAAATCCGCTGTTCGAGCCGCTCGAGGCGGCCCTTCAGCGATCCGTCGATGATCAGGTCGCCGGCGCGGACCGTCGCGCCGCCGACGAGCGCGGGCTCCACCGCTTCAGCGAGCCGCACCTGGCGGGCGAAGCGCCGCTCGAGCGCTTGGCGGAGGCGCGTCCGCTGCTCCGGCGTCAGCGCCATCGCGGTCGTGACCTCCACGTCGATGGTGTTCTCCGCCTCGGCCCTGAGCGCCTCGAAGTGCGCGGCGATTTCCGGGAGGAATGCGAGCCTGTGGTTATGCGCCAGCAAACCGAGGAAGTTGCGGCCGTCGGCGCCGACCGTCGCACCCGTGTCGGTGGCAACGCCGGCCATCAATGCAACGAGTTCCTCGGCGCCGACCCGCGGGTTACCGAACAGATCCTCGGCTCCCGGCGCCTGCGCGACCGCGGCTCCCGCCGCGAGCAGCTGCGACCAGACGGCGAAAGAGCCGTGCTCGCGCGCATGCTCGAAGGCCGCGCGGGCGTAGGGTCTGGCGACGGTCAGTTTCTCGGCCATCGCCTCAGCCCGCCGCGATCCGCGTCGACAGCTCATCTAGGAGCTGGGCGTGCGCCTTCGCGTCGACCTCGCGCTTCAGGAGCTGCGCGGCGCCGGCGAGCGCGAGCTTGGCGACCTCGCCGCGCAGCTCGCCGCGCGCGCGAGTGGTCTCGGTCGAGATCTCGGTGCGCGCCGTCGCCAGCAGCCGTTCACCCTCTGCGAGCGCAGTGCCGCGCGCTTCCTCGACCACCTCGCTGCCGCGGCGATTCGCCTGTTCGACGATCTGCACCGCCTTGTTGCGCGCTTCGCGGACGATCTCGAGGCCCGCCGCCTTGGCGTCCTCGAGGTCCTTCTGGCCGCGATCGGCGGCCGCGAGGCCATCGGCAATCTGCTTCTGTCGATGCTCGATCGCCGTGATGATGCCCGGCCAGAACCACTTCATGACCGCCCAGGCGACCGCGAACAGCGCCAGCCCCTGGATGATCAGCGTGACGGTGATGCTCATGCCTGTCATCTCCTGACTAATGCAACGAACGCCGGCCGCAGTCGGCGCGTCGCCCGTCGGACGCTTACTTGACGCCCAGCATGGCCAGGAACGGGTTCGAGAAGATCAGCAGCAGCGCGATGGCGACGCCGATGATCGGCACGGCGTCCAACAGGCCCGCGACGATGAACATCCGGGTCATCAGCATCGGCGCCAGCTCCGGCTGCCGCGCGGCGCCCTCGAGGAACTTGCCGCCGAGCAGCGCGAAGCCGATCGCAGTGCCGAGCGCGCCGAGCCCGATCAGGAGACCGGCGGCGATGACAGTGTGGCTCATCACGTCGGCGACTTGTGTAACGTTCTCGATAGCCATGGTCTTCTCCGTAACTTCAAATAGATCGACTAGAACGGTTGGATGAAATTGTCAGTGGTGCTCGGCGGCCATGCTGAGGTACACGATGGTCAGCATCATGAAGATGAACGCCTGCAGCGTGATGATGAGCACGTGAAAGAACGTCCACGCGAATCCCGCGATGAACTGTATGAGTCCCCATTTGTAGGTGGCCCCCGAGGCCAGGCTCGAGCCCAGTGTCATGGTGGCGATCAGGATGAAGATCAGCTCGCCGGCGTACATGTTGCCGAACAGTCGCAGGCTCAAGCTCACCGGCCGCACCGCTTCTTCGATCAGCCGCAGCAGCAGGTTGGGCACCGACAGGAACACCTTGCCAACAATGCCGTCGGCATGGAACGGGACCGTGAGGAATTCGCCGAGGAACCCGCCGACGCCCTTGTGCTTGATGCCGTAATACTGGATCAGCAGGAACACACCGACCGCCATTCCAAACGTGGTGCTGAGGTCGGCCGTCGGCACGACCCGCAGGTGCTCGATCCCGAACCGATGTGCTGCGGCCGGCAGTGCGTCGACCGGCAGCATGTCCATGAAGTTCATTAGGAAGGTCAGGCAGAAGATCGTGATCGCGAGCGGGGCGATGAAACGGCTGCGGCCGTGGAAGGTTTCCTTCACGAGCCCGTCGATGTACTCGACCAGCATCTCGACGGCGCACTGGAGCTTCCCCGGCACGCCCGGCGTCGCGCGGCGCGCAACGCGAAGCAGGAACGTGACGAGCGCCGCGGCCAGCAGCAGCTTGAAGAAGATGCTGTCGAGATGCAGGGCCGTGAAGCCTTCACCCGAGCTCAGGTGCTCGAGGTGGTGCTTGATGTACCCCGTCATGTCGGTCGGGCCTTCGGCCGCCATCTGTGCTTCTCCGTCTCCGCCGGCTCACCTGAGGAGCGCAAGCCCCAGCCAGAATCCGATCTGCGATGCGATCAACCCCGCGACGAAGGGCAGCGGCGGGAGGTGCGCGGGCCCGAGGGCCCCCCACAACGCGAGTCCCAGCCACAGCCATTTCAGCACTTCGCCAGCGTAGGCCGCCCGCATCAGTGCGCCGACCGGGGCCACGCCCGGCGCAAACAGCTTCCAGCCGAAGATCACGTTGCCGACCGCCACCACGAGTCCGCCCGCGAACGCGGCACCGGCGGCGCGGGCATCCGCGACCGCCAACGCGATCGCTGCCGCGAGCGCCGTCGCCGCCAGCTGCACCCCGGTGAACCGGAGTACCAGGCGCCGCCCCCGCTGACGGTGATCCCTCCCTGTGGCGACGGACATCCGAGCTCTCGCCTCAGCCCCTGAAGCCGCGGGATCGCGGCGCGCAAAAAAACCACTTCGATGCGCCGGCTCGACGCTCGCAAGTGGTACTGGCTGTGGAAAGCGCGGCACCGCCCCCCGAAAGCGCGCGCATTATAGGCACGTTTTTGCAGTGCTTCAACAACGCGCCGACGCTCGATTGACCGCCTTAAGTACCTGTACCTATTTACATTTTCTGGCAGCTGCCGATCAGCGGATGTGCGCCAGGATGCCGTCGAGCTCATCCAGGCTCGAGTAGCTGATGATCAGCTGCCCGCGACCACTCGCCTGCTGCCGGAATGCCACCTTGGCGCCCAATTTCTCCCCGAGCTCCGTCTCGAGGCGCCTGACGTCGGCATCGACCGGGGCCTCAGCCGCCGAGCGATCGTGGGACGGAGCCAGCAGCCGACGGACGAGGGCTTCGGTTTCCCGGACCGACAGCGCCTTCTTCGCGACCAGCGCCCCAACCTCGGCCTGCTGGCGGCGGTTGGTGAGCCCGAGCAGTGCGCGCGCGTGGCCCATCTCCAGGGAGCGGTCTGCGACCAGCGCCTTCACCTCGTCGGCGAGCTCGAGCAGCCGCAGCAGGTTCGTGACCGCAGTCCGCGAACGACCGACCGCATCGGCGGCGGCCTGGTGGGTCAGCTCGAACTCGGTGATCAGCCGGTCGAGCGCCCCTGCCTCCTCGAGGGGATTGAGATTCTCGCGCTGGATATTCTCGATCAGCGACATCGCCACCGCGGCCTCATCGGGCACACGGCGGACGATTGCCGGGATCTCGAGGAGGCCGGCCAGCTGGGCCGCCCGCCAGCGGCGCTCGCCGGCGATGATCTCGTAGCGTTGCGATTCGGTGGGCCGGGGAGTCCCGAGCGGCCGGACGACGATCGGCTGGACGATGCCCTGCGCCTTGATCGAGGCGGCGAGTTCGGCGAGGGACTCCGGCCGCATGTCGAGGCGCGGCTGGAATTTCCCGCGCTGCAACAGGTCGAGCGGCAGGCGCACGAGCTCGTCCCCGGGCCCCGGGGCGTGGCCCGCGGCGCTGGCCGCGACCTGGCGCGCCGTCGCCTCGCCGAGCAGTGCTCCGAGACCCCGCCCCAGTGCCGGTTTCTTGACGCTCATTGATCGGCCTCCGGCTGGTCGGCAAGCACGGTCGCGGGCTCCTCCTCGCGGCGAATCATTTCGCCGGCGAGCGCGAGGTAGGCTAGCGCGCCGCGCGACTCTTTGTCGTAGTAGAGCGCCGGGCGACCGAACGAGGGGGCTTCGGCGAGGCGCACGTTGCGCGGAATGATCGTTCTGAACACCTTGTCGTCGAAGTGCTCGATCAGCTGCGAGCTGACCTCATTGGCGAGGTTGTTGCGGGGATCGTGCATCGTTCGCAGGATGCCCTCGAGCTTGAGCCCCGGATTGATGCCCGCCTTGATCTGCTCGATCGTGGACAACAGCGCCGACAGCCCCTCGAGCGCGTAGTACTCGCACTGCATCGGGATCAGCACCGTGTCAGCGGCAACCAGCGCGTTGACGGTCAGCATGTTGAGCGCCGGCGGGCAGTCGATCAGGATCATGTCGTAGTGCTGCCGGATCGGCGCGAGCGCCTGCCTGAGCTTCAGTTCACGGCCGGTCAGCAGCGTCAATATCCGCACCTCGGCCGCCGTCAGGTCCTGGTTCGACGGGATGACGTCGAACCCGCCCGGATCTGCCCGCAGGATCGCGGCCGCGGCCGGGCGAGCGCCGAGCAGTACGTCGTAGCTCGATGCCGTCAGCAGCGATTTGTCGATGCCGCAGCCCATGGTCGCGTTGCCCTGCGGATCAAGATCGACCAGCAGAACACGGCGCTTCGTCGCCGCGAGCGAGGCGGCGAGGTTGACGGCGGTGGTGGTCTTGCCGACGCCCCCTTTCTGGTTGGTGACGGCGATGATCCGGTGCATAGGCCGGCCAGAATAGCATCCGCCCGCCCGGCCAAAAGGCGCGCCGCGGCGGGGCCGCCCCGAGGCAGGTCAGCGGCGCGACGCTCGGCTCGCCGGGGGCACCCGCCTCAGCTGCCGCGCTCGAGGATCACCAGATGCCTGGCATCGGCAAGGCCCGGGACCTTCAGTCGTTCGACGCTCGCGACGCGCCAACCGCGCGGCAGCTCGAGGAGCTCCGCCGCCGGATCCCGGCCCTTCATCGCGAGCAGCCGGCCCGTCTTCGCGCACAGGTGTCCGGCCTGGGCGACGAACAGGGCGACGGGGCCGAGCGCGCGCGAAACGACGGTCGCCGAGCGCTGCTGCGGCCTGAAGTTCTCGGCGCGGGTGCAGATCGCCGTCACGTGGTCGAGGCCGAGCGCGCGCGCCGCGTGCTCGACGAAGCGCACCTTCTTGCCGGTCGAGTCGAGCAGCGTGAAGCGAAGCTCCGGGTTCACGATCGCGAGCGGCAGCCCCGGGAAACCAGCGCCGGTGCCGACGTCGGTAACGAACGGGCCAATGACCCATGGCTGCACCGTCAGGCTGTCGAGCAGGTGCTTCTCGACCATCGCGATCGGCTCCCTGATGGCGGTCAGGTTGAACTGCTGGTTCCAATGGGCCAGCAGGTCGAGGAGCCCAAGCAGCTGATCGAGCTGGACTTCGTCGAGCGCGAGGCCAAGTTCGGCGGCGCCGGCCACGAGCGTCGCACGCGGAGTGGCTTTCATGGTGCTCTGGCTACGCGGCGAGCCGGGCCAGCACGCGGCGCGCGAATCGCTCGGCGCTGCCCGGTGCATGGGAGAAGAACAGCGACGGCTCGGCGAGCTCGAGCTCGAGCACGCAGGGCGTGCCGCGGTCGTCGCGAACCAGATCGATTCGGGCATACAGCGGCGGCCCGCCGGGAATCGCCGCCACGGCCCGCGCCGCGACCTCGCGCTCATCCGCCCCCGGCACCCGCGACTCGATCGTCTCCGTGGCAAACAGCCCCTGCACCTCACCGGCGCCGCGCGCGAGCAGCGGCCCCTTGCGGATCGCGTGGCTGAACTCGCCGTCGAAGACCATCAGCGCGGATTCGCCGTAGTCGTCGACGGACCGCAGGTAAGGCTGGGTGAGCACGTGGTAGCCGGCGGCGTGCAGGCGTGCGACGTGCTCGCCGGCGGATGCGATCTCGGCGTGCAGAAAACGCCGCGCCCCGCGCGAGCCCGCTCCGACCGACGGCTTGATGACGAACTCCTGCGCCTCGGGTGCGACCCACGTCTCACCGCGCGCGGTGATCCGCGACGGCACGATCGGTACGCCGGCGCGCTCCAGTTCGAACAGGTAGCGCTTGTCGGTGCTCCAGCGCAGCGTCGGCACCGGGTTAAAGAGCCTCGTCTGCGCACTCACCGCGCTCGCCCAGGCGAGGAACGCCGGCAGGTCCTCGGTGTAGTTCCAAGCCGAGCGCAGCAGCACGACCCCGAACCGGTCCCAGGCGATGCCCTGATCGTCCCAGCCGGGGGCCGAAACGGGGTGGCCCAGCGCCTCGAACTCGCGGGCGAGTGGCGCATAGTCCTCGTCGAGGTCGCGGGCCGCCGCCGTCGTGACCAGCGCGACGTGCACGTATCAGTTCCGAACGAGCGCGGCGACGAACTCGGGTACCGGCAGCGCATCGAGCTTGGCCGTGTCAGCAAACAGTGCGCCGATCTGAGCCGCCTGCTTCGCCGGGAAATGCTCGGCCACCGACGCCTCGAACTTCCGGATCAGCACCGGCGTGCCCTCGCGGCGGCGCTTGCGGTGCCCGATCGGGAAGTCGACCTGCACGCGGCGCGTCGCGCCGTTGGTGAAGAACACCTGCACGGCGTTGCCGATGTGGCGCTTGTCGGCCTCGTAGTACTCCTTGGTGAACGTCGGGTTCTCCCGCACCTGCATCTTGGAGCGGAGCCTGTCGACCCGCGGATCGTGCGCGATCGCATCCTCGTAGTCGGCCGCGGTCAGGCGGCCGAAAATCAGCGGGATCGCGACCATGTACTGGATGCAGTGGTCGCGGTCAGCCGGGTTCGCCAGCGGCCCCGTCTTGTCGATGATCCGCACCCCGGGCTCCTGCGTCTCGATCACGACCCTGTCGACCTCGGCCAGCCGGTCTTTGACCTCGGCGTGCAGGGCGATCGCGGCCTCGACTGCCGTCTGGGCGTGGAACTCCGCCGGGTAGCTGAGCTTGAACAGCACATTCTCCATCACGTAGCTGCCGAAGCCCTGCGGGTAGGCGAGCGGCTTTTTAAGCACGACGTCGTAGAAGCCCCAGTTGGGGGCCGACAGCGCCGACGGATAGCCCATTTCGCCGGCGAGCGCCATCAGCGCGTGGCGCACCGCGCGGCTGGTGGCATCCCCGGCCGCCCAGCTCTTGCGGGAGCCGGTGTTGGGCGCATGCCGGTAGGTTCTGAGCGCGCCACCGTCGAGCCAGGCGTTGGAGACGGCGTTGATGATCTGCTCACGCGTGCCGCCGAGCATCGCGGTCACGACCGCGGTGCTCGCAACCCGCACCAGGATCACATGATCCAGTCCCACCTTGTTGAAGGCATTCTCGAGTGCCGTGATGCCCTGGATCTCGTGTGCCTTGATCATGCCGGTCAGCACATCCCGCACCGAGAGTGGAGCGCCGCCTTCGGCGCGGCGCTTGCGCGACAGCCAGTCGGCTACCGCCAGGATCCCGCCGAGATTGTCGGACGGGTGGCCCCATTCGGCCGCGAGCCAGGTGTCGTTGAAGTCGAGCCAGCGGATCATGCAACCGATGTTGAACGCTGCCTGCACGGGGTCGAGCTCGTAGCTGGTGCCCGGCACGCGCGCACCGCCCAGCATCGTCGCGCCCGGGACCAGCGGGCCCATCAGTTTGGTGCAGGCCGGGTACTTGAGCGCCAGGAACCCGCAGGCCAGCGTGTCCATCAGGCAATAGCGGGCCGTGTCGTAGGCAAGCTCGCTCGAGATCCGGCCCTGAGCGGCGTATTCGGCGATATCGACGAGCACCCGGTCGGGCTCGGGCCGCGCGGCGGACTTGTGATCGGGGCTGGACATGGCAGGACCGCTCGTGGGTGGTGGGACGGGGGCCGCGATGGTGATACAGGCGGG
>DATNHZ010000073.1:0-3204 GCA_035604655.1 Steroidobacteraceae bacterium
CATCGCCATCGGCGCGGCGGCGGCCGCCGCCGCGCAGCCGCAAGCCGATCACACGCGCACACCCATCAAGCACCTGATCGTGGTCGTCGGCGAAAACGTCTCCTTCGATGCGCTCTTCGGCACGTACTCCCCGCCGCGCCCGGGCACGAGTATCCGCAATCTGCGCTCGCAGGGCATCGTCACAGCCGACGGCGCCCCGGGCCCCGACTACGCGCGCGCTGTCCAGTTCGAGTACGCCGACCCGAGCGGGCGTTATACGCTGACCCTTCAGCGGCTGAGCGCGTACCCGAAGCTTCCGCAGCCCCGCCTCACGGGCGTCTACGATCCGGTGACGCTCGAGCCGGTCGGAGCCATTCCGGATCCGCGCTTCGCGATGCTCGCGGTGAACGGGCCGTTCCAGATCACACGCTTCGCGACGTACGGCGATGCATTCGGGCGCGAAACCGGCGACCCGGTGCACCGATTCTTCCAGATGTGGCAGCAGACCGGCGGCACGAACGAGGATCTCGGCCGCTATGCGTGGGTCGCGGTCACGACCGGGCGCGGCGGCGACACGCGCGACACGACTCCGGACGCGCCCGGCCAGGGCGGCGAACTGATGGGGTTCTTCAACATGCTGGCGGGCGATGCCCCCTACTTCCGCGAGCTCGCCGACCGCTATGCACTCAGTGACAACTATCACCAGCCGCTGATGGGCGGCACCGGCGCCAATTTCATCGCGCTCGCGACTGGCGATGTGGCGGTCTACACGCGCGACGGCAGGGCGGCCGTGCCGCCGGCGCGACAGATCGAGGACCCATCCCCAGCGCCGGGCACAGTCAATTTCTACGTGCACGACGGCTACAACGGCGGTAGCTGGGTCAAGTGCGCGGATCCCAACGAACCGGGCGTCGGACCGATCCGCGCGCTACTCGCGGCGCGGCACCTCGACCCGAACTGCGCACCGGACAGTTATTATCTGGTCAATAACTACGACCCGCCGTTCCTCCCCGACGGCCGCGCCGTCGAACTCGGCCCGGACCGGTCCGTCTATCCGCCGCAGCGCATGGCGAATATCGGCACGGCGCTGTCCGCGGCGGGCGTCAGCTGGGGCTGGTACAGCGGCGGACGCAGCCTCGGGGACATCGCCGATGATCCGCTGTACGCAACCGCCAGGCGTCGTGCGGCGGCTTCGCTTCCAGCGACCGCAAGCTCCGCCGAGATCGACGCCGCGGCCGTGACGATTGCTCGCCAGCTCATCTACAACAACATCGGCGACCCGCTGACCGCGTTCCCGGCTGTCAGCCAGACCGCTCTCGCCGACCATCTTCGGGGTCTGGATGCTTTCGCGGCGGACTTGGCCGCGCACGCGCTGCCGGCCGTGTCCTTCGTCGTGCCGAAGAACCTCGACAGCGGTCATCCGGGGTACTCGGCGCCCGCGCGCTACGAACTGTTCATCCGCAATCTGGTTGCGAAGGTTCAGGCCGATCCCGGGCTGTGGGACTCGGCGGCAATCCTGATCACCGCGGACGAGGGCGGCGGCTACTTTGATTCCGGTTACATCCAGCCGCTCGACTTCTTTGGCGACGGCCCGCGAATCCCGCTGCTGGCAGTCTCGCCGTACGCGCCGGCCGGGCGCATCGATCACACCTATGCCGACCAGGTCTCGGTGCTGAAGTTCATCGAGTACAACTGGCGCTTGGCGCCGCTTTCGAACCGGAGCCGCGACCGGCTGCCAAATCCTCGCCCGTCCGGCCGCGACCCCTACCGTCCCGCCAACTCCCCCGCGATCGGCGATCTGACGACGCTGTTCGAGTTCCCTGCGGGTCGGCCCGCTCGCCGCTGAGCTCTACTTGGTCAGGCGCCGCCGCGCAAACCACGTCGCGAGCATCAGCCCCGCCGATCCGTACAGCACGAGCACCAGTGCGCTCACCAAAGGCCGGGGCATCGGGTCGCCGAGCGTGATGCCGCGGGCGAGCGAGGCTGCGTGCGCCAGCGGCAGCAGCCAGGCGATATTCTGCGCGACCTGCGGCAGCTGGTGCAGCGGGAAGAACACGCCCGACACGAATGCCATCGGCGTGACGAGCAGAGTGAAGTAGTACGTGAACAGGTCGTAGGACTTCGCGAGCGACGTTACGATCAGCGCGATCCCGGAGAACGCCAGACCGACGAGCAGCAGCACCGGTAGCACCAGCAGCGGCCGCGCGCCGTGCACGATGCCCAGCAGATACATGACCAGCAGGATCGCGCTTCCGGACAAGGTTGCCTTCAGGCCGGCCCACAGCCACTCGCCGACAACGACGTCGGCGATCGTCATCGGCGCATGCAGGATGCCCTCCCAGGTGCGCTGCACCTTGAGTCGCGAATATGCCGAGTAGAGCGCCTCGGCCGAGGCGCTGTTGAGAGTTGAATAGCAGAGCATGCCGCCCGCCAGGAACGTGACGTAGGGGCGGCCATCGATCGTGCCGACGAGTGCGCCGAGTCCGAAGCCGAGCCCGACGAGGTAGATCAGCGGGTCCGCCAGGTTGCCGATCATCGACGGCACCATGAGCTTGCGCCATACGAGGAAATTGCGCTGCACGAGGTGCAGGAAGCGTGGATTCATGGTCAGTCCCGGATGTCGCGGCCGGTAAGCTTGATGAATACGTCCTCGAGGTCTGCGGCGCGCCGCAGCACCTTGAGGTCCGGCTCCAGACGCAGCAGCGCGAGCAATGGCTCGGGATCGTGCATGTAGCAGAACGCCGTCTCGCCCGTCACCTCCAGCCGGTCGATGACCGCCGCGGCGCGCGCCTTGGCCCATGACGCCACGCCGTCGCCGTACACCTCGATCACGACCGGCTCGATCAGCGTCTCGATCAGGACGCGCGGTGTATCGAGCGCAATGATCGCACCATTGTCCATCACGCACAGCCGGTTGCAGAGCCGCTCGGCCTCGTCCATGAAGTGCGTCGTAAGGATCAGGGTCTTACCGTCGGCGAGCAGGCGCTTCAGTCCGTCCCAGATCAGATGACGCGCCTGCGGATCGAGCCCGGTGGTCGGCTCATCGAGGAACAGGATGTCGGGGTCATTGACCAGCGCGCGCGCCAGCGTCAGCCGTCGCTTCATGCCGCCCGACAGGCTGTCGAGACGGGCGTTGCCCCGATCGCCGAGCCCGGCAAACTCGAGCAGCCGCGGCACCCGCGCCCTCGCGGCGCGCGCCGGGATGTCGAAGTAGCGCGCGAACAT
>DATNHZ010000074.1:0-5175 GCA_035604655.1 Steroidobacteraceae bacterium
CCGAGGACTCGCTGACGCCCGTGTATCCGGCGACCGAGGGCGTACAGCAGGGGCGGCTGCGGATCCTGACGGCGCTCGCCCTCGCCGAGGTCGAGCGCTCGAGCGTCCGCGACTGGCTGCCGCCGGCGCTGCTCGCTGACCTCGGTCTGCCGCCGCTCGGCGCCGCGCTCGCCTATGTGCACCGGCCACCGCCGGGCGCAGACCTCGCGCCGCTCGCCGCCGGCTGTCATCCTGCGCAGCGACGCCTCGCATTCGAGGAGCTGCTGGCCCACCAGCTGAGCCTGCGGCAGCTGCGCGAGGAGATCCGCGCCGACGCGGCCTGGCCGCTCACGCCACCGGGAGTTCTCGCGCGACGCTTTCTTGCCGCGCTGCCGTTCACGCTGACCGGCGCGCAACAAGGAGTGCTCGCCGAGATCACGGTGGACCTCGCCGCGGCATCTCCGATGCTGCGACTCGTGCAAGGCGACGTCGGTTCGGGCAAGACGGTCGTCGCGGCGCTCGCTGCACTCGCGGCCGTCGAGTCGGGGTTTCAGGCGGCCCTGATGGCACCGACCGAGCTGCTTGCCGAGCAGCACTGGCAGAACTTCGACCGCTGGCTGCGCCCGCTAGGGCTGCCGGTAGCACTGCTGTCCGCCAAACTGACCGGACGCGCGCGTCAGTCGGCGCTGAATGCGATCCGTGCCGGAACCGACGTGCCGGTGGTCATTGGCACGCACGCACTGTTCCAGCAGGGCGTACGCTTCGGGCGCCTGGCGCTCGTGATCATCGACGAGCAGCATCGCTTCGGCGTTCACCAGCGCCTCGCTCTGCGCGAGAAGGGGCTCGCGGACGGCCGCTTTCCGCACCAGCTGATCATGACGGCGACCCCGATTCCGAGGACGCTGGCGATGACGGCCTACGCCGACCTCGACGTGTCGGTGATCGACGAACTGCCACCCGGGCGGACGCCGGTCAAGACGGTCGTGATCCCCGAATCGCGACGCGACCAGGTGGTCGCACGGATCGAGGCGGCGTGCCGTGCGGGCCGCCAGGCGTACTGGGTGTGCCCGCTGATCGAGGAGTCGGAGGAACTCGAATACCAGGCGGCCGAGGCGACCCATGCGGCGCTCGTCCACGCGCTGCCGGCGCTGCGCATCGGTCTCGTTCACGGCCGGCTGACGCCGGCCAGGAAGGAGGCGGTGATGGCCGCGTTCAAACGCGGCGAACTCGACCTGCTGGTCGCGACCACGGTGATCGAGGTCGGCGTCGACGTTCCGAACGCGAGCCTGATGGTCGTCGAGAACGCCGAGCGCATGGGTCTCGCGCAACTCCATCAGCTGCGCGGCCGCGTCGGCCGAGGCGCGACCGAGAGCTCGTGCCTGCTGCTTTACCGCCTACCGCTGTCGCCCCTCGCGCGCCTCAGGCTCGACGTGATGCGCTCGACCAGCGACGGCTTCGAGGTGTCGCGCCGAGATCTCGAGCTGCGCGGCCCGGGCGAGCTGCTCGGCACGCGCCAGACGGGACTGATGCAGATGAAGGTCGCCGAGCTCGTACGCGATGCCGACCTGCTGCCGCGGGTGCAGCGCGCGGCCGAAGTGATGCTCGCGCGCCATCCCGATAACATAGCGCCACTGCTGCGGCGCTGGATCGGCGCCGGCGAACGCTACGGCAAGGTGTGAGTCCCTTCCGCTTGAAGAATTCCACCGCATCGATCGCGGTACCGCTGACGCCCGACCTGTGGACGGCCGGCCCGACCGCATTGCGCGGGCTGTCGGCAGAGATGCGCAGCTGGCTGACGGACGGCGGGCTGCTGACCGACCGCATCGCCGCGATGAGCGGCGGACCCGCGGGGCTGACGCTGATCGGGCAGCGCCGCGGCTGCCTGTTGCGCGAGCAACAGGCGCTGCTCGAGGCACCCGGTGTGGGATGCTTCGTCCGCGAGGTGGTGCTCACGGCCCGGGGTCGCCCGTGGATATTCGCCCAGTCGCTGGTCCCGGACCACACGCTCGAGCTGCATCCGTGGCTCGCGGAGCTCGGTGACAGACCGCTGGGCGCGACGCTCGCCGCGAGCGCCGACCGCGAACGCGGCCGATTCGAGTACGCGTGGCTGCCGGCCGCGCATTCGCTCGCCGCGCGCGCGCTCGGCTGGCTTTCGTGTGCGGCGCCGGGCGTCTGGGCGCGACGCTCGTGGTTTGCGCTGCACGGCCGGCGGCTGCTGGTACAGGAGATGTTTCTGCCCGAGCTGATGCCATGCTGAACGCGACGCGCCCCCGCGATCCACAGTCGGACGAGACCGGCTCCGGGGCGCGGCGTGCGGCAGCGACTGCCGTCGATTACGCCCGTCTGATACGCCTCGATCGGCCGATCGGCATCTGGCTGCTGCTCTGGCCCGCGTTGTGGGCGCTGTGGCTCGCCTCGCGCGGGCACCCCGACCAGCACGTGTTCGTCGTCTTTGCGCTCGGCGTCCTGTTGATGCGCTCCGCCGGCTGCGCGATCAACGACTTCGCGGACCGCCGCTTTGATCCGCACGTCGCCCGGACCGAGGACCGGCCACTCGCGTCCGGCCGGGTGTCTGCGGCCGAGGCGCTGCTGATCTACGCCATTCTGTCGCTGCTGGCGCTGGCACTCGTTTGCACCCTCGACACGCTGACCGTCGAGTTCGCCGTCGGCGGTGCGGTGCTGACGATCGTGTACCCGTTTCTGAAGCGGTTCTTCCCGCTACCTCAGGTGTGGCTCGGCGCCGCATTCTCCTGGTCGATCCCGATGGCCTTCGCCGCCCAGACGGGCCAGGTCCCGCGGCTCGGGTGGCTGCTGTTCGTGGCGGCGGTGCTGTGGTCGGCGACCTACGACACCATGTATGCCATGGTCGACCGGGACGATGATCTCAAGCTTGGGATCAAGTCGGCGGCAATCCTGTTCGGCGATGCCGATCGCTGGATCATCGGGGCGATGCAGATCCTGGTGCTGTACGCGTTCTGGCTCGTGGGCCAGCAGGCGGAGCTGGGCCCCTGGTTCTGGATCGCACTCGGCATCGGCGCTTGCCTGTTCGGGTGGCAGCAGTGGCTGATTCGCGCGCGCGAGCCGCGGGACTGCTTCCGGGCATTTCTGAGCAACAACTGGTTCGGACTCGCGATCTTTCTGGGCATCGCGCTCGACTTCCTGTTCGCGAAGCCCGGCCACTGACGGCCTCGGCCGGACGGTACGTCAACTTTGGAGCCGCCAAATAGTTGACAGGCAACCGGGCCGCCGGGACACTGGGCCGGCCTCGGAGCGCGCCGCCTCGCGGCGCCGCATTACCCGAACGGAGGCGTGCATGCGACCGGCAGTCCTCGATCGGCTCGGCGAGATTCGGCACGACTGGACGCTCGCGGAGGTGCAGACGCTCTTCGCGCTGCCGTTCTCCGATCTTCTGTTCCACGCCCAGCGCGTTCATCGCCGGCACTTCGATCCGAACCGGGTCCAGGTGTCGACGCTGCTCTCGGTCAAGACCGGCGCCTGCCCGGAGGATTGTGCCTACTGCCCGCAGAGCGTGCGCTACGAGACCGGCCTCGAACGCGAGCAGCTGCTCGAGGTCGAGGAGGTTGCCGCCGCGGCCGCTCGCGCCAAGGCCGCTGGCGCCACGCGCTTTTGCATGGGTGCCGCGTGGCGCTCGCCGAAGGAGCGCGACTTGGCGGTCGTGATCGCGATGGTCAGGGTGGTGCGGGCACTCGGTTTGGAATCCTGCGCCACGCTCGGCATGCTGACGCCGGCCCAGGCCGCGGCGCTGGCGGCAGCCGGTCTCGACTACTACAACCATAACCTCGACACCTCGCCCGCCTATTACCAGAAGATCATCACGACCCGCACCTATCAGGACCGTCTCGACACGCTCGCCGCTGTGCGCGAGGCCGGCTTGAAGGTCTGCTGCGGCGGCATCCTCGGCATGGGCGAGGCGCCCGAGGACCGAGCCGGGCTGCTGCACGCGCTGGCAACCCTGCCGGCACATCCCGACAGCGTGCCGATCAACCAGCTCGTGCCGGTCGCGGGAACGCCACTCGCCGGCAGCGCACCGCCGGATCCGCTCGACTTCGTCAGGACCATCGCGGCCGCCCGCCTGACGATGCCTCGCGCGCACGTGCGGCTGTCGGCCGGCCGCGGCGCGATGAGCGATGAGCTGCAGGCGCTCGCGTTTCTTGCCGGCGCCAATTCGATCTTCTACGGCGACAAGCTCCTGACAACCGGCAATCCGGATCCGGCGCACGACGCCGCGCTGTTCGCACGGCTCGGAATCCGGCCGGAGGAACGGCCCGGCGTCAGCGTCGAGCTCGGCTCGGATGCGGTGGAGCTGGCCGCCGCCCACGGCGCGGCGTGAACGGCGAGGATTGGCGGGAACGAGCCCTCGCGCAGCGGCTTGAGCAGCTGCGCGCACGCGGCCTTGAACGGCGGCGGCGCTGCGTCGAAGGCTACGAGCGCGACGGCAGCGGAGTCGAGACCCGCATCGACGGACGCCAGCTGCTGTCATTCTCGAGCAACGATTACCTCGGACTGGCGCGCCATCCCGACGTCATTGCCGCATTTGTCGCGACCGCCCAGCGCGTGGGCGCCGGCAGCGGGGCCTCGCATCTGGTGACTGGCCATCACCGTGAACATCACGCACTCGAAGAGGCATTGGCCGCGTACACCGGGCGCGAGCGGGCGCTGCTGTTTTCGACCGGCTATATGGCGAACCTTGCGGTCGGCACCACGCTCGCCGGTCGCGGCGACCTGGTGGTAGAGGACCGGCTCAACCATGCCTCGCTGCTCGATGCCGGGCGTCTGTCGGGCGGGAGGTTCGAAAGGTACGCCCACGGCGATGCAGCGGCGGCCGAGCGTCTGCTGGCCGAGCGGGACGAGCACAACGCGCTCGTGCTGACCGACGGCCTGTTCAGCATGGATGGTGACATCGCCCCGATCGCAGCGCTCGCCAGCGCCTGCCGCCGGCGGCGTGCATGGCTCGCTGTCGACGATGCCCACGGTCTTGGCGTGCTTGGGCCCAGCGGCCGCGGCTCGCTCGAGCAGGCGGGCGCAAACAACGACGACGTACCAGTGCTGATCGGCACCCTCGGGAAAGCGTTTGGCAGCTTCGGCGCTTTCGTCGCGGGCTCGGCGGCGCTGGTGGAGCTCTTGGTGCAGCGCGCGCGTACCTACATCTTCACCACCGCGCTGCCGCCGGCCGTG
>DATNHZ010000075.1:0-9411 GCA_035604655.1 Steroidobacteraceae bacterium
GAGCCGCGCCTGTGCATAGGCCTGACGAGGTTCAGCCATCGCCGTTCCCACTGCCCGCCAGCCAGTCCGCGACCCGCTCGACCACATCCTCGAGCGGCCCGGCCGGCGTTGAAGGATCCGGCACGCCGGCGGTCGCTGCGCGGGCCCGCTCCTCGGCGATGCGCTCGGTGCGCGCGTGGATCGCCTGGGCAATCCGCTCTGCGCGGTCGAGCAGGCGACGGGCCTCGAGCCGTGCGGCCGCGACCTCGCGTGCACAGTCAGCACGGCAGCTCTCGACGCCAGCGATCGCGGCGCGCTCCGCCGCGATCACCTCGTTCATTGCCTGCGCAACCGAAGTGTCGTTCTGCGACGCCTCCGCGACGGTACGTTCCGCGGCCTGATCGCCCATGGCGGCGCCACCTGCATGCCTCGCTCGGTGCGTCAATCATTGGGCGGCCGCGCGTGCCGCGACAGAGGGGGATCTACCTAGGCGGAGCCGCCCGGCGAAACCCCGCGCGGCCGGAATTCCGCAAGAACCGCAACCAGGGCGCGCAGCAGCTCACGCAGCGGCTCCGCCCGGGCGTCGTCGAAGGTGTCACCGGACTCGTCCATATACGCCGCCTGCGCGAGCTCGATCTGCACCGCATGGACGCCGGCCTGCGGCACGCCATACGTCCGTGTGATGTAGCCGCCCTTGAAGCGCCCGTTGAGCACGTGCGTGAAGCGTCCCTGTGCCGCGAGCCGCGCCTCGAGCCCGGCCGCGAGCAGCGGATCGCACGAGCGGCCGTCATTGGTACCGAGGTTGATGTCCGGCAGCCGGCCGGCAAACAGCCGCGGCACGACGCTGCGGATCGAGTGCGCATCGAGCAGCACGGCAAAACCGTGGCGCCCGCGGGCCTGCGCGATCAGCTCCTTGAGCGCGTCGTGATAGGGCTTCCAGTAGCGCTCGCGCCGCGCCGCGACTTCGGCGGCGGTCGGGAGCGCGGCGGGATACAGCGACTCACCGGCGAACGTCATGGTCGGACACAGTCCCGTCGACGCCTGCCCCGGATACAGGGAGTGGTCGTCAGGCGGGCGGTTGAGGTCGATGACATAGCGCGACAGACGGGCCTGGAGCCAGGACACCCCGGCGGCCCGCGCGAAGCGGTAGAGCCGATCGACGTGCCAGTCGGTGTCCTCCACCTGCTGCGCGCGCGGCGCCATGCGCCGGGAAATGTCGGCCGGGATGTCAGTCCCGACGTGCGGCAGGCTGATCACGAGCGGCGTGTGGCCCGCCTCGCGCTCGAACACGGGCTCGGCGTCGGCGCTCATCCGCGGCGGTGCGCGGCGCGCGCGTTCACGGCCCGGCCATCGGCAGATTGAGACCGCGCGCGCGGGCGCAGGCGAGCGCCTCCTCGTAGCCGGCGTCGGCGTGACGCATGACGCCGGTCGCCGGGTCATTCCACAGCACACGCGCGATGCGCCGGGCCGCCGCCGCAGACCCGTCGCAGACGATGACGACCCCCGCATGCTGCGAAAAGCCCATGCCGACCCCACCGCCATGGTGGATCGACACCCACGTCGCGCCGCTCGCAGTGTTCAGCAGCGCGTTCAGCAGCGGCCAGTCCGAGACCGCGTCCGACCCGTCGCGCATCGCTTCGGTCTCGCGGTTGGGGCTCGCGACCGAACCCGAGTCGAGGTGATCGCGGCCGATCACGATCGGCGCCTTCAGTTCGCCGCGCGCGACCATGTCGTTGAAGGCGAGCCCGAGCCGATCCCGCTCGCCGAGGCCCACCCAGCAGATGCGCGCCGGCAATCCCTGGAAGTGAATCCGCTCGCGCGCCATATCCAGCCAGCGATGCAGATGCCGGTCGCCCGGAATCAGCTCCTTGACCTTGGCGTCGGTGCGGTAGATGTCCTCCGGATCACCGGACAGCGCGACCCAGCGGAACGGCCCGATCCCGCGGCAGAACAGCGGCCGGATGTACGCCGGCACGAACCCCGGAAAGGCGAACGCATCGGTAACGCCCTGCTCGAGTGCCACCTGGCGGATGTTGTTGCCGTAGTCGAACGTCGGCACGCCGGCGCGATGGAACTCGAGCATCGCCCTGACGTGCTGCGCCATCGAGGCCCGGGCGGCCGTGGCGACTCCCTCCGGGTCGGCGTGGCGCCGCGCCTCCCACTCGGCAACGCTCCAGCCGATCGGCAGGTAGCCGTTCACGGGGTCGTGCGCCGAGGTCTGGTCGGTGACTGCGTCCGGCCGCACGCCGCGCCTGAGCAGCTCGGGAAGCACCTCGGCCGCATTGGCGCACAGCGCGATCGACCGTGGCCGACGGCTGCGGACTGCCTCCTCGATCAGCGCCAGCGCCTCGTCGAGCGATCGCGCCTCGACGTCGAGGTAGCGAGTCTCGAGGCGCTTCGCGATCCGGCTCGCCTGACACTCGATGGCCAGCATCGAGGCGCCGGCCATCGTCGCTGCGAGCGGCTGCGCCCCGCCCATGCCGCCGAGTCCGGCCGTCAGGATCCACTTGCCGCCGAGCTCGCCGCCGTAGTGGCGCCGGCCCATCTCGACGAAGGTCTCGTAGGTTCCCTGCACGATGCCCTGGCTGCCGATGTACACCCAGGAGCCGGCCGTCATCTGGCCGTACATCATCAGGCCCTTCCGGTCGAGCTCGTTGAAATGCTTCCAGGTCGCCCAGTGCGGCACCAGGTTCGAGTTGGCGATCAGCACGCGCGGTGCGTCGGCGTGGGTGCGGAACACGCCGACGGGTTTTCCTGACTGCACGAGCAGCGTTTCGTCGTCGCCGAGCTCCTTGAGCGTGGCCACAATGCGATCGAAGCACTCCCAGTCGCGGGCCGCACGGCCGATGCCGCCGTACACCACGAGCTCGTCGGGCCGCTCGGCGACCTGCGGGTCGAGGTTGTTGCACAGCATGCGCAGCGCCGCCTCCGTCAGCCAGCTCTTGGCCTCGAGCCGGGTACCGGTGGCAGCGCGGATGCGGCGGGTCGGATCTTTGCGGGTTGGCGTGTCCATAGGGCCTCGTGTCCGGGACTTACAGATCGAAGACGCCGCGCAGCGCGAAGCGGCCGCCGGCATGGTGCAGGAAGGCGAATGAGGCGTGTCGGCCCCGGCTCCAGGTCGTGCGCTCGATCAGCAGCACCGCTTCCCTCACACCGAGCGCGAGCAGCCGCGCGACGCGCGATGCCGGTATCACCGCCCGCACGACGTGCTCGACCCGCTCGAGGGGCGCGACTTGCATCAGGTACTCGTGCGCGGTCACGGCACCGAAGTCGACGTCGAGGTAACCGGGCGCCACGGCGGGATCGACGAAGCGTTCCTCGAGCTGCAGCGGCACGTCATTCTCGTGATGCACGATGATGGAGCGGAACACGTGGCGCGTCCGAAGCTTCAGGCGCGCGCGGATGTCGGACGGCGCGACGATGCGGTCGACGGCGATCACCTCGGCGCGGTGCGCGTGGCCGCGCTCGCGGATCTCCGCCGCGATGTTGCGGATCTGCAGCGGATGACCCGCCGAGCGCAGGTCGGCGACGAATGTCCCGCTGCCGGCGATCCGCGACAGCACCCCCGACTGGACCAGCTCGCGGATCGCCCGGTTCGCCGTCATGCGCGATACGCTGAGCTCGCGCACCAGTTCATGCTCGGACTGCACGCGCGCGCCCGGGCCCCACTCGCCCGACCGGATGCGCCTCAGCACGTGGTGCTTGACCTTCTCGTAGAGCGGCAACGGCGCAGCGCTCACCGGCTCAACCCCCCGCCAGCCGCGCGAGACTCGCGCGGTAGAGCGCGGTGACGCCCTCGCGCGCGCGGTGGCGCCCGCCCGTCACCAGCTGCTCGCCGGCGACCCACACCTCGCGCACCGCGCCGGGCCGCGGTGCGAACACCCAGGCATCGATCAGCGCGGCGTCGGGGATGCCGGCGAATTCCGCGCGGTCCGTGTCGATGACGACGAAATCGGCGGGCGCGCCCGCGCTGATTCCGTGCTCCGTCGCGCCGCAGGCCTGCGCGCCGCCCGCGACCGCCGCGCCATAGAGGAAAGCGCCACAGTTCGCAGCGCGCTCGCCGACCGCGATCACCCGCCGCTCGCGCCAGGCGCGCAGCAGGTACTCGAGCAGCCGCAGCTCCTCGCGCGGATCGAGCGAGACGTGGCTGTCGGAGCCGATCCCGAAGCGGCCGCCGACTGCGAGAAACCGATCGAGCGCAAAGCGGCCGTCGCCGAGGTTGCATTCCGTGGTCGGACACAGCCCGACCACCGCGCCGCTCCCGGCCATGTCCACGAGCTCGGTCTCGATCGCGTGCGTCGCATGCACCAGGCACCAGTGGTCGGAGACGAGTCCCGTGCCCAGCAGGTACTCGATCGGACGCGCAGCGGCGAAACGCTGGCAGTCGAAGACCTCGCGCTGCTGCTCGGCGATGTGGATATGGACCGGGCAGGGCCGCAGTCCCCCCTCCACCGCAGTCGCAACCGCCTTGAGCGCCGGCAACGGCACGGCGCGCAGGCTGTGCAGCGCGACGCCCGTGGTCTCGAGGCCCGACTGCCGCGCCCGCAGCCGCTCGTGCAGCCTGAGGAATGACTCGGTGTCGTTGGCGAAGCGGCGCTGGGCGCCCTCGAGGGGCTCGCCGCGGAAGTTGCCCTGCTGGTAGAGCGTCGGCAGCAGCAGGTGGCGGATGCCGGCGAGGCGCGCCCCCTGCCGCACGGCGTCGGCGAGCGCGGCCGGCTCCGCATAGGCGGCCCCGGACGGAGAATGGTGCAGGTAGTGGAACTCCGCGACCGAGGTGTACCCCGCCTCGAGCATTTCGAGATAGGCGAAGGCGGCGATGGCCGTGAGGTCCTCGGGCGAGAGGCGCCCGACGAACCGGTACATGACCTCGCGCCAGCCCCAGAACGAGTGCTCGGCCCCGCTCGCGACCTCGGCGCTTCCGGCCATCGCGCGCTGGAAGGCGTGGCTGTGAAGGTTCGGCATGCCCGGCAGCACGAGGCCGCCAATCGCGCGCTCCGCACCCGCCGGGAGGCCGACCGCGGCGAGCCGCCCGTCCGGCCCGACCTCGACGGTGACGTTCCGGCGGATGCCATCCGGCAACAGCGCGCGCTCGAACCGTAGTCTCACCAGGATTCCGCTCCGCAGGGCTGTATATACAGGTTGCGTCCTGCGATAATAGCGCCGTCGAGCGGTTTTTGACAGAGGTCGCCGGCGGTGTGGGATTCGCTGTGGACTGACGTGACTGCCGTCACGCTGAGAGAGCCCGCGGGCCTCGGGCTCGTCGCGGATGCCGCTGTCGCGGTCGCGGGCGGCTCGATAGCGTGGGTGGGGCCGTGTTCGGAACTGGGTGCTGCACCGCGGCAGCTGGCGCGCGCGGTGCACTCGGGCGGCGGGCGGCTGCTGACCCCGGGGCTCGTCGACTGCCACACGCACCTCGTGTTCGGCGGCGACCGGGCTCTCGATTCTGCGTTGCGCGCCGAGGGCGCAACCTACGCGGCGATTGCCGCCGCGGGCGGGGGCATCCGCTCGACCGTGGCGCACACCCGCGGACTCACCGAGGAGGAGCTGGCGGTCGGCGCCCTGCCGCGCGCAAGGGCGCTGCTTGCCGACGGTGTCACGACGGTCGAGATCAAATCGGGCTACGGCCTTGACGTTGCGACCGAGCTCAAGATGCTGCACGCGGCACGGCGCATCGGAAGTCTCCTCGACGTTGAGGTCGTGCCGACGCTGCTCGCGCTGCACGCCCTGCCGGATGAATTCGCCGGCGACCGCGCCGGCTACGTCGACCTCGTCACTCGCGAACTGATCCCCGAGGTCGCGGCGGCCGGGCTCGCCGTCGCGGTCGACGTGTTCTGCGAAGGCATCGCATTCAACGTCGAGGAGTGCACGCGCGTTCTGCGCTCGGCACGGGATCACGGTCTTGGCGTCAAAGTGCACGCCGACCAGCTCTCGCCGATGGGCGCGGCGGAACTCGCGGCCGAGTTCGATGCGCTGTCGGCGGACCATCTGGAGTACGTCTCCGGATCGGGGATAGCGGCGCTCGCGCGCAGCGGCACGATCGCGGTCCTGCTGCCGGTGGCGTTTCTGGTAATCGGCGAGACGCAGAAGCCGCCACTCGCCGCGCTCAGGGCCGCCGGCGTGCCGGTCGCGGTCGCGACCGACTGCAATCCCGGCACGTCCCCGTGCACCTCACTCACGCTCGCAGTCGCCCTGGCACGCGCCGAGTTCGGGCTGACGGCCACGGAAGCGCTGCGCGCTGCGACGATTGAAGCTGCGCGGGCCCTCGGACTCGCCGGGTCACGCGGCACCCTCGAGCCCGGCAAACGGGCCGACTTCTGCCTGTGGGACCTCGCGCACCCGCGCGAGTTCGGCTACTGGCTCGGTGCCAACCGCCTGCACACCGTCGTGCGCGGCGGCCGCCCGCGGGCACCCTTCGGCAGCTAGTGGCGTCGCGGCGCGGCTGGCGCGCGCAACGCGGGAAAAGCGCCGGCCGCGAGCGCCTGCACCCAATCGTTGCAGAGCGCAACCGCCTCCGCCGGGTGAAAGCTCGCCGGATTGAGGCTGAGCTCGACCCACAGTCCGTCGATCAGCGCCGCGAGTCCGATCGCGGCCGGGGCGACCCGGAATCCCGGCACGCCCGGGGCGCGCTTGAGGCGGCCGAGCAGCATCTCGAGCGTTTCGCGCGTCGCGCCATAGGTTCGATCATGCACGGCGCGCATCTCCGCTGAATGCGGGACGAGGCTCCAGAACACGAGCCAGGTGCGAAAGTGCGCGGGATCGAGCGCCTCCGGGGCAAAGGAGGCCGAGAAGAACGCGCGCAGCCGCTCGCGGGGCCCGGCATCGCCCGCGAGGGCGTGTGCTCGGCTCGCGGCGAGCAGCGTCGTCGCCAGCGCATCGTAGGCCGCCGCCACGAGGCCGGCGATTCCCGGAAAGTGGTGATTGATCAGCCCCATCGACACACCGGCCTCGGAGCTGATGCGCCGCACCGAGACGCCCCCGTGCCCGAACTTCTTGAGGCACGCGAGCGTTGCCGCGACGAGCTCCTCGCGGCGCGCCGCAGGCGGCTCGCGCCGGAACTTCGGCTCCGCCGGCGGGCTAGACCGGCTCACCGGCCCTGATGCGCAGGAACCGCAGCCGGCTCTCGACGTCTTCCCTGTTGAAATACACTCCGGCAAGGCGGCGATAGCCGGTGTAGGCGTCGCGGGCGTGCAGCACGCGCCAGTTGTCAAACACCAGCACCGAGCCCGGCAGCAGCCGCCGGCGGTGCTGCAGCGTCGCGTCGTTGCACAGCGCATCGAAGCTCGCGAGCGCCTGATAGAAGGCCTTGTGGCGGCCCGCCGGCAGCGCGAATGGCGCCCGGTCGTAGTTGTTGTACGTCACCTGCACCAGCGCGCCCGAGTCATCGAGCCGGAACAGCGGCCGGCGCGCCATCAGGTGAATGCCGCGGTCGTGGTCCAGGTACTGACCCGGAATCGCCACCTCGGTCAGCAGCCGGTACTCGGTGGGCCGGTCGCGGCTCATGATCCCGGCGATCCGGAAACCGTCGACGAGCACGTTCTCGCCGCCGGTGCACTCGGCGGCCAGGCAGTGGAACATCTGGTAGCCGGGTGCATCGATGCTGTAGGTTCCATCGGTATGCGGGCCGATGGCCATCGACGTGTAGGCTGTATCCTTGTGTTCCATGTTCGCCGTGAAGTCCCAGTAGCCGCCGAAGATCGTCTCGCGGATATAGGCGATCCGCGCGGCGACGGCCTTGGTGCCTTCGGGGGTCCCTGGCGCGCCCTCGATGAAGCAGAGCCCAAACCGGGCCAGCTGCTCGAGAAAGAGCTTGAGGGCGGCGTCATCGTGCATGAATGCGTGGTGTGGAACCTGCGGCACCGCGCGGCCAATTGCATCGCGGTCCCAGGTCTGCGCCGCGACCGGGAGGACCTCCGGATTGAAACGCAGTCCCGACAGGAACGCCGCCTCGAAGCGGCTCACATGGCCGCCATCGGCCCACTCGACCTTAAGCACCCGACCCTGGTCCTCGAGCGCAATCTCGCGTGCCGCGATGTCGGCCGGGATGCGGAACGTGTCAACGAGGCGCTGCTTGGTCACCGGATGCTGGCTCGCCTCACTCTGGCAGTTGTCGCGCAGCCAGATGAGCGGCAGCGTCGCGTTGGGCCGTCCGTCGCGCCAGTTCAGCTCGAGGTCGTGGCCCCGGATGCGGGCCGCACTCAGCGTCGCAGTCATTGCATTCCCCCAGAACCTGAACCGTCACACTATTATGCGACCGTATAATAGCATGGCGGGGCCGGCGGTCCAGCGGCCATGAACGTGCCCGAGGAGAGCTCCCGTGAGTGAGCGCTTGAGGCAGACATTTATCAGCGACAACGTCACCGTCGCGGCTCCGGAGATGCTGGCCGCGGTCGCGGCGGCAAACGACGGGCCCGCTGCGTCCTACGGCGCCGACCCGTACACGGAGCGCCTGGCCGCGCGGGCCCGCGAGGTGTTCGAGTGCGAGCTCGCGATCGTCCCGGTCACGACCGGCACGGCGGCGAACGCGCTCTCGCTTGCGACGCTCGTGCCGCCCTACGGCGGCATCTACTGCCACGAGACCGCCCACGTGATGACCGACGAGTGCGGCGCGGTGGAGTTCTACTCGGGAGGAGCGAAGCTGCTCGGGCTGCCGGGCGAAGGCGGCAAGATCGCGCCCGGGCAGATCGACGCGGCCGTCGCGTACGCGCGCGCCATGGGCGTCCACCACGTGCGGCCGGCGGCAGTCACGCTGTCGCAGGCGACGGAGTGGGGCACCGTCTACCGCCTCGGCGAGCTCGATGCGCTGTGCGCGACCGCCCACCAGCACGGCCTGCCGGTGCACATGGACGGTGCCCGCTTCGCCAATGCGCTCGCCTGCCTCGGCTGCTCCCCGGCCGAGGCGACCTGGAAGCGCGGCGTCGACGTGCTGTCACTGGGCGCGACCAAGAATGGTGCACTCGCGGCCGAGGCGGTCGTGCTGTTCGACCCAGCGCTCGCGCCGGCACTCGAGCTCAGGCGCAAGCGCGGCGGCCACCTCTGGTCCAAGATGCGATTCTTGAGTGCCCAGCTGCTGGCCTACTTCGCTGGCGACCTGTGGCTCAGGCACGCACGCCACTCAAACGCGCTCGCGACGCGGCTCGCGACGGGTCTCGCGGCACTCGGCGGGCAGCTGATGGCTGCGGTCGATGCGAACGAGGTGTTCGTGACGCTGCCCGAGGCGCTGATCGCGGGGCTGCGCGCCGACGGCTACGAGTTCTACGACTGGCCCGCCCCGCACGGCCGCGCGGGCTCCGCGATCCGGCTGGTGACGGCCTACGACATGAGTCCCGCGGACATCGACGCGCTGCTGGCCGCTGCCCGGGCACGCGCCGCCCGCTGAGGGCGGGCGCGCCGGGTCGTTGCGCGCGGGTTCCGGTTATGGCGCCCCGCAGCAGC
>DATNHZ010000076.1:0-4104 GCA_035604655.1 Steroidobacteraceae bacterium
AACTCGAGCCGGCCGTCGCAGTCGATCGCACAACGGCATCCGTCACGTATCACCACGCCGGCGAGCGGCTCGAATCCGAGACGTTTGTGGCGTGGGGAAGGAATGCCCCGACCGGGCAACCTGCCACGAATGCGCTCCTCCTCGAGTCCGCCCTGACGTTGGCACGCGGAACGCTCCTCTACGGCAGAGTCGAACGCATCGACAAGGACGACCTCCTGCCGGCGGGATCAGCAAACGGCGGTCGCGCATTTCCCATCACAAAGGTCACAGCCGGCATCAGCGTCGACATCGCGGAGTTCGGGCACGCACGTTTCAGCACTGGCGCACAGGGTAGCCTGCACTCGGTCGGTGCGGCGCTCGCTCAGGACTACGGCGAACACCCATGGGGTGCGAGCGTGTACGTCCGTGTACGACTCGTGCCCTGAACGCCGCCGCGGTCAGTGCCGAGCGTGACGCGGATCGGCGCCGGTGTCTGCGGCGGTTGCTGCGCGAGCCATCCGGCAAGCCGGCTCAGGCGAGCTCAGGGGTCGTGAACTGCAGCGCTGCGAGGCGCCCATACAGCGGATTGCTGGCCGCGAGCTCCGCATGCGTGCCAATTCCAACAATCCGCCCGTGATCCATGACGACGATGCGATCCGCCCTGAGCACGGTCGCAAGCCGGTGCGCGATGACGATCGTCGTCCGGCCGTGGGTCAGGCGCTCGAGGGCCTGCTGCACGAGCCGCTCGCTCTCAGCGTCGAGCGCGCTGGTCGCTTCGTCAAGCAGCAGCACCGGTGGATCCTTGAGGATGGCGCGCGCGATCGCGAGCCGCTGCCTCTGCCCGCCTGAGAGCCTGAGGCCCCGCTCGCCGAGAAACGTGTCGTAGCCTTCAGGCATTGCTCGCAGGAAGCCATCCGCCGCGGCTGCCTTTGCCGCTGCCACGATCTCCGCATCGCTCGCACCCGGCCGGCCATAGCCGATGTTCTCCAGGGCACTCGCACCGAACAGCACCGTATCCTGTGGCACGAGGCCGATCTGGGCGCGCAGCTCCTGCGGCGCCAGCTCGGCGAGGTTGACGCCATCGAGCGTGATACGCCCCGACTGCGGGTCGTAGAACCGCAGCAGCAGCTGGAATGCGGTGCTCTTGCCGGCGCCCGAAGGGCCGACGAACGCCACCGTCTCGCCAGGCGCGATCTCGAGCGAGTAGTCGTTGAGTGCGGCAACCTCGGGCCGGGACGGGTAGCGGAACGTGACGTGCTCGAAGCGGATCCGGCCGGTCGCACGCCGCGGCAGGTGCGCCGGGTTCGCGGGCGCCGCGATCGCTGGCTGCGCAGCCAGCAATTCCGACAGGCGCTCCATTGCGCCGGCGCCGCGCTGCACCTCGCCCCACGTTTCGCTGAGTGCAGCCGCGGCCGCGCCGACATACACGGCGTACAGCAGGAATTGCCCGAGCTGGCCGCCGCTCATGCGGCCGGCGAGCACTTCGTGTGCGCCGAGCCACAGCACGACAGTGATGGCACCGAACACCATCATGATGCCCACCGCCGTGAGCCGCGCCCGCACTGCCGTCCGCTGGACTCCTGTCTGAAAGCTCGCCTCGACGGCTGCGGCGAACCGCCGGCTCTGAAGCTCCTCGAGCGTGTACGCCTGAACCGTCTGAATCGCGTTCAGGGTCTCGCCGGCAAGCCCGCTCGAGTCCGCGATGCGGTCCTGCGAGGCGCGCGACAGCGTCCGGACCCGGCGGCCGACGACGACCAGCGGCACGATCACGAGCGGCAACAGCACGACGAGCGCTGCCATCATCTTGCCGCTCGTCAGCGTCAGCATGACGAGAGCGCCGATGATGTTAAGCGTCGAGCGCAGCGCGATCGACAGCGAGGAACCGGCGATTGTCTGCACCAGCGTCGTATCGGTGGTCAGGCGCGACAGCACCTCGCCCGTGCGGGTCACTTCGAAGAACGTCGGGTCCATCCGGATCACGCGCCGGTAGACGGCCGCGCGAACGTCGGCGACGACCCGCTCGCCGATCCAGGTCATGTAATAGAAGCGCAGCGCCGCGAATCCGCCGAATACCACCGCGGCCGCGAGAAAACCCACGAAATAGCGATTGATCGTGGTGGCGCTCTGGGCCGCGAGGCCGTGATCGATCAGTTGCCGAAGCGCGACCGGGAGTGCGAGCATCGCACCCGCGGCGACCACGAGCGCCACGAGCGCGACGATCATGCGGCCGCGATACGGGCGGACGAACGGCGCGAGCGTCGCGAGCGGTCTTAGGGACCGGGCCCTGGGACGGTCGGCAGGGGCATCAGCCATTAGGGTGCGTCCGACGGGGTCTGGGCGCGCGCCGCGACGTATGAGAGGCCCGGTCGAGGTCGAATCGCGCGCGGCCGCCGGGCGGAGTCGCTCCGAGCAGACGGGCGTCGCACACGATGTCAGTCGCCCGTGGGCCGGCGGCGCGCGGGGCCACAGCCGTTCGATACTTTGCGACTGAATCTTCGAGCATGACGGGCCTTGGCGAGCGAGGGTCCTAAGTCTAGCCGGACGCGGCGCCGGTGCCGCGGCACAACTGCAACCGCGGCGCGCGCCACCTGGGGTCAAGATGTGCAAAGCTTGCGATAAGATAACTGCCCCTATGGCTGCGCGCGGCAAAATCCTGCGACGCGGCGGTGGCGGGTTGCCGCGGAGCAACGGCTGCGGCTCGTACGATTGAACTGCCGCACGCGCGAACGATCAAATTAGACGCGCCGGGACGCGGAATTTGGGATAACTGACGGCCTTCGTCCTGGCAGGTCAGCGCTTTCGGGCCCGGCGCGTTGTAACCAGGTAAGTCCTTTTCGGAGACCTTTCCATGCGTAAGCTTGTTCCCATCCTTCTGGTGGCGACTGCCGTCGTTCTCGCCGGTTGCGTGGCGCCGCCGCCAAGACCGATGTACCGTGATGTTCAGCCGGTACCAGCTGCACCCCCGCCGGAGCAGATCGCCGAGGTGGTTGCGTATCCTGCCCAGGGGCAGTCCGAGCAGCAGCTCGACCGCGACCGATACGAGTGTCATGTGTGGGCCGTAAAGCAGACTGGGTTTGATCCGAGCATCCCGGGCGTGCCGCCGCATCAGCGCGTGCGCGTCGTGCAGGGCCCACCGCCGGGCGCCGCCGTCGCCGGCGGTGCCGTGACAGGCGCGGTCATCGGCGCCGCAGTTTCCAGGCCATGGCAAGCGGGCGAGGGCGCGCTCATCGGCGCCGTCGCCGGTGCGACCATCGGCGCCATCGCCGAATCGTCGCGGGCCGAGGCGACCCACCAGGTCGAGCAGAGCGACCAGGCGCGACAGGCGGCGCAGATCTCCGGCCAGGAACAGAGGGCCGGCAGCTACCGGCGCGCGATCACCGCGTGTCTGACGGGCCGGGGCTATTCGGTCCGTTGAGGCAGGAGCATGTCAATGACAGGCATCAGAGTTCGTGTTGGCGCCGCGGCGCTGCTGTGCGCGATGGCGTTTGCAGTGCCGGCCCCGGCGCGCGCCGAACACGGCGGTAGTCGCGAGGCGCACTTCGATGGCCGCTACCAGCACAACCACGCGTATCCGGAGCGGGGATTCGTGACTCGCGAACTGCCCGGCGGTGGAATGGCCGTCAACCACTTCGATCACCGTTACTGGTACTCGGGCGGCGTCTGGTACGCGCCGCACGGCCCGCGATGGGTCGTGGTCGCTCCACCGATCGGCGTGTTCGTTCCGTTCCTGCCGCCGTTCTATACGACGGTCTGGTTCGGTGGGATTCCGTACTACTACGCGAACGATGCGTACTACGCCTGGCAGGACAGCGGGCACGGCTACGAGGTCGTCGATCCGCCGCCTGGGGCGATCGCCAGCACCGAGGGACCGGCGACGGAGGACATGTTCCTGTATCCCCGCAACGGGCAGGGCCCGGAGCAGCAAGCGCGCGACCGTTATGAGTGCCATCGCTGGGCCGCTGACCAGACCGGCTTCGACCCGACGCACCCGTCGGGTGGCGTCCCCGGAGAAGAAGCCCGCGGCAGGCGTGGCGAGTACCAGCGCGCCATGGCGGCGTGTCTGGAAGGCCGCGGCTACAGCGTCAAGTGACCGCTCGCACAGGGGGGGCGCAAACGCGGCGGGCC
>DATNHZ010000077.1:0-2709 GCA_035604655.1 Steroidobacteraceae bacterium
GGTGACGATGGCCGAGTACTTCCGCGACATGGGCTACCGGGTCGCGCTGATGGCCGATTCGACGAGCCGGTGGGCCGAGGCGCTGCGCGAGATCTCGTCCCGCCTCGAGGAGATGCCCGCGGAGGAAGGCTACCCGCCGTACCTCGCGAGCCGTCTGTCCGCGTTCTACGAGCGGGCGGGCCGCGCGGTCGTGCTCGGCAAGCCCGAGCGCGTGGGCGCCGTGACCGTCGTCGGCGCGGTCTCGCCGCCTGGCGGCGACCTCTCCGAGCCGGTCACCCAGAGCACGCTGCGGATCGTCGGCGCGTTCTGGTCGCTCGACGCCCAGCTCGCCTACCGCCGCCACTTCCCGTCGATCAACTGGAACCGCTCCTACAGCCTGTACGAGACGCTGCTGAACGCCTGGTACGGCGAGCACGTCGCCAAGGACTTCACCGACCAGCGCGCCTGGCTCAGCACGATGCTCGCGCGCGAAGCCGGGCTGCAGGAGGTCGTGCAGCTGGTCGGCCCGGACGCGCTGCAGGACGAGGAGCGCCTTGTGATCGAGCTCGGACGCATGATCCGCGAGTTCTTCCTCCAGCAGAGCGCGTTCAGCGAGGTCGACGCGTCGTGCTCGCTCGACAAGGCGTACTGGATGATCCGCGGGATGCGGGCGTTCTATGAGCAGGCGGGCGCCGCGCTCAAGCGCGGCGACGTGACGATCGACGAGGTCATCAACCTGCCGCAGAACGAGACGATCGCGCGGTTCAAGGAAGTGCCGAACGATAAGTTCCGCGCGCACATCGATGAGTTTTTGAAGACGCTGCCCGACGCGTTCAAGGGCAGCGGGAAGACGGCGGTATCGGTTGCCGGCAACGGACAGGCCAAGGAGGCGGCCCGATGAACCTTGCAACGAAGCGCTACACCAGCATCAGCTACATTTCGGGCCCGCTCCTGTTCGTCGAGGGTGCGCGCGACCTGTCGTTCGGCGCCATCGTCGAGATCCACGTACAGGACGGCAGTGTGCGCGGCGGCCAGGTGATCGAAGTCTCGGACAAGAACGCGGTGATTCAGGTGTTCGAGGAGACCCGCGGGATGGACCTCGCCAAGACGTCAATCAGCCTGCGCGAGGACGTCGCCCGGATCGCGGTCAGCCGTGAGATGATCGGGCGCCGCTTCAACGGCCTCGGCGATCCGATCGACGGGCTGCCGCCGATCATTCCCGAGAAGCGCCTCCCGCTGCTGGGCGCGCCGATCAACCCGGTCGCGCGGGACAAGCCCGCGGAGTTCATTCAGACCGGCATCTCGACGATCGACGTGATGAACACGCTGGTGCGCGGGCAGAAGCTGCCGATCTTCTCGGGCGCCGGCCTGCCGGCGAACGAGATCGCGGCGCAGATCACCCGCCAGGCGAAGGTGCTCGGCGAGGCGGAGCAGTTTTCGGTCGTGTTCGGCGCGATGGGGATCACCCAGCGCGAGGCGTCGTTCTTTATCCACGAGTTCGAGAGCACCGGCGCGCTCGCGCGCAGCGTCGTGTTCATGAATCTCGCGGACGACCCCACGATCGAGCGCTTGATGACGCCGCGCGCGGCGCTGACCGTGGCCGAGTACCTGGCGTACGAGCTCGACATGCAGGTGCTGGTGATCCTGACGGATATGACCAATTATTGCCTCGCGCCCGAGACCGAGGTGCTGCTGGCGGACGGCACGGTCGCGGCGATCGGCGGGCTGGTTGACCGCGTGGTCGCGCGGGAATGCGATCTTGGATCGCTGCCCCCGGTGCTGTCGTGGAACGGCCGCGCCGCGGTGCCGGCCGCGATCACCGACGTCCAGAAGCTGCGGTACCGCGGCCGCATGCTGCGTATTTGCACCGCCTCGGGGTCGGAGTTTTCGGCGACGCCCGACCACAAGATTTTGATTGCTACTACCGGCGGGCCGGTGATGACGCCGGCCGGCAAGCTGTCATTGGGCGACGGCATCTATGCGTCCACGCGCGGTCGAGCCTCCGTGGCGGCAGCCGTCGAGACGACGCGGTACACTCGTGGATCGTCAACAGCTGCGGCGACGTTGGCGCGGCTATCCTCGGCGGAGTACGCGCTGGATGCGATCAGGAGCATCGAGCCGTTCGACTACGACGGATTCGTCTACGATTTCACGGTGGAAGGGATGCACAACTTTCTGATCGGGAACGGACTGGTTGTATCGAACTGCGAAGCGCTCCGCGAGATCGGCGCCGCGCGTGAAGAGATCCCGGGCCGGCGCGGGTACCCGGGCTACATGTACACTGACTTGGCCAGCCTGTACGAGCGGGCGGGCCGCCTGAAGAACAAAAAGGGCACGATCACGCAGGTACCGATCTTGACGATGCCGGACGACGACATCACGCACCCGATCGC
The DNA here is from genome assembly GCA_035604655.1 of Steroidobacteraceae bacterium. GTDB lineage: Bacteria > Pseudomonadota > Gammaproteobacteria > Steroidobacterales > Steroidobacteraceae > CAIKZZ01. Next base: position 2,373 of record DATNHZ010000077.1, read on the forward strand.
CGATCTGACCGGCTACATTACCGAAGGGCAGCTCGTTCTGAGCCGGCCGCTGCACCGGCAGGGGATCTTCCCGCCGATCAACCCGCTGCCGAGCCTATCGCGGCTGATGAACAACGGCATCGGCAAGGGGCGCACGCGCGCCGATCACCGGCAGGTGGCCGACCAGATGTACTCGGCGTATGCCCAGGGCCTGGACCTCCGGCGCCTCGTCGCGATCATCGGCGAAGAGGCCCTGACGGAGAACGACCGCATGTACCTCCGGTTCGCGGATGCGTTCGAGCAGGAGTTCATCAACCAGGGCGGGGCGGACCGGTCGATCGAGGATTCGCTGGCGCTC
>DATNHZ010000078.1:0-9933 GCA_035604655.1 Steroidobacteraceae bacterium
GGCGTGCAGACGGTGGAGCGGCGCGAGACCAACCGCTACGGAATCGTCGCGACCGAGCCGGTCAGCGCCCGCGTGTCGCGTGTGCTGAAGATCGTCGAGAAGCCCGCGCCTGAGCAGGCGCCGTCGACCCTTGCCGTCGTCGGCCGCTACCTGCTGAGCCCGACCGTGTTCGACAAGCTCGAGAGGGTAGGCCGCGGCGCGGGCGGTGAGATTCAGCTGACCGACGGCATAGCCGCGCTGCTGCTCGAGGAGTCCGTGTACGCGTATGCCTTCGAGGGCAAGCGCTACGACTGCGGCAGCAAGCTCGGCTACCTCGAGGCAACCGTCGAGTATGGCCTCAAGCACGCCCAGCTCGGCGAGGAGTTCGCCAACATCCTGGCACGGTTGTTGGGCGACCGGCTGCGCCGCCGCTGACGGCCCGCCAGTCGGCTTAGCGCGTCAGCAGCTCCGCGGCCTTCTCCGCGATCATGATGGTCGGCGCATTGGTGTTGCCGCTGACAAGTCGCGGCATCACCGAGGCGTCGACCACCGACAGTCCCGTCGCGCCCCGAACCCGCAGCGCTGGGTCGACGACGGCGCCGGCATCGGTGCCCATCCGGCAGGTGCAGGAGGGGTGGTAGATCGTCTCCGCCTTGGCGCGGATCGCGGCCAGCAACTCGGCGTCCGACTGGGCGGCGCTTCCGGGGAACACCTCGACGCCGCGGTGCGGCGCGAACGGTGGCGCGGCGAAAATCTGCCGCGCGACGCGAATGCCCTCGATCAGCGTCGCCGCATCGCCCGGCGCCGACAGGTAGTTCGCGTGAATACGCGGCGGCGCAGTCGGGTCGGCCGAGGCGAGGCGAATCGCGCCGCGGCTCGCCGGCCTGAGCACGCACGAGTGCAGCGTGAATCCGTGCCCCGGCATCCGGTTGCGCCCGTGATCGTCGAGCTGCGCCGGTACGAAGTGCAGCTGCACGTCGGGACGCTCGTCCGGTGCGAGTCGGGTCCTGACGAATCCGCCTGCCTCGGCGACGTTGGAGCTGCCGGGACCGCTGTGGGTCAGGTAGTACCGCAAACCGACCAGCGCCTCTTCGAACAGCGAGAAGTCGTAGCTGATGCGGCTGAGCGCCTTGTAGAGCGTGCAGAAGTCGAGGTGGTCCTGCAGGTTGGCGCCCACCCCGGGCAGGTCGATCCGCACGGTGATACCCAGGCGCTCGAGGTCGGCCGCCGGCCCGATACCCGACAGCAGCAGCAGCTGCGGCGAGTTGATCGCGCCGCCCGCCAGCGTAACGGCTCCGGCGTGGACGGTGTGACGGACGCCGCGCTGCGAGAATTCCGCGCCCGTGACCCGTGTACCGTCGAACAGCAGCCGCGTTGCCAGTGCGCGCGTCTTCAGCATGAGGTTCGGTCGGCCGAGCACCGGATGAAGATACGCATCCACGGCGCTGCAGCGCCGGCCCTGCCGCTGCGTGACCTGGTACCAGCCGACGCCGGTCTGTCGCGCGCCGTTGAAATCGGGGTTGTCCGGGTAGCCCGCTGCGCGTGCGGCATCGAGGAACACCTGCGACAGCGGGTTCTTGTAGCGCAAGTCCGAGACCGTGAGCGGCCCGCCGACGCCGTGGAATGAGTCGGCGCCGCGCGCCTGGTCCTCGGCGCGACGGAAGAACGGCAGGACCTCCTCCCAGCTCCAGCCGCTCGCCCCGAGCGCTGCCCAGCCGTCGTAGTCCTCGCGCTGGCCGCGGGCGTAGCACATCGCGTTGATCGAGCTCGAGCCACCGAGCACGCGGCCGCGGGGCCACCACAGCCGCCGGCCGTTGAGCTCCGCCTCAGGCTCGGTGTAGTAGTCCCAGTTGACGGACAGGATCGACACCAGCCGGGCGATTCCGGCCGGCATGTGGATGAAGGGATGCCAGTCGCGGCCACCCGCCTCGAGCAGCAGCACTTGCCGGGTCGGATCTTCCGACAGCCGGTGGGCGAGGACCGAGCCCGCGGAGCCGGCGCCGATGATCAGGTGGTCGACGCTGTGCATCGCGGTTCTCCCCGGAATGGGTCCGGCGCGCCGGCGTAGAGCCGCTCGAGCAACTCGCTCTCGCGCGCCTTCACCGTGGCCATGAATTCTCCCGCACCGCCGAGCTGGCGGAAAGCGTGGTAGCCGCAGTCCAGAAAATCCTGCAGCGCGCCGAATCCGGCCGCTCGGGCCGGCGCGCGCGACAGCGCGAGCAGCGCGCCGACGGTCCGTCGGCCGAGCCAGCGATCGAGTGCTGCGCCGATGCCGACGATCATCTCGATCTGCCGCTCGCGCTCGGGGCGCCGGCCGAGAGCCCGGTAGGCGCGCGCGTAGCTTTCGGCCGTGATCGGCTCGCCGGTGGGGAGCAAGCGTGCGAGCCCGGCGTCGAGCGAGCGCGTCAGCATCTCGAGCGCCAGCGCCTGTTCGAGCACCGCGAGCGCCGCCGCCGGCAGCGCCCGCTCGAACGTCCCTGCGGCCCGCGCGAGCTGCTGGTCGCGCGGCCCGGGATCCAGGTCGCCGTAGAGTTCGCCAAGGAAGAACGCGGTCGCCGCGTGGTAGCGCTCGCTGGCCACCAGATCCCGGTAGGTCGCGGCCAGCCGGTTGCGTTGCCAGGCCCGCAGGCGGGGCAGGGTGGAGCGTAAGCCCGGGTCCGCGGCCTCGCCTGACCGCTGTGCGCGACTTTCCGCGAGCAGCTCGGCGAGGCGCGGCACGATGGCGATCGGCGCCCGCTACAGCAGCGCTTCGAGCTCGTCGAGGCTCGCGGCCAGACGGCTCGTCATCGTGCCGAAGCGACGCTGCCGTTCGTGGACCGCACCACGGAACGTGCGCGTCCCGTCCGCGAGCACCTCCGGACGCAGGCGCAGCCCGTGGCGGGCGAGCAGCGGCGCCAGCTGACGCGCATGCCGCGCGAGGTCCCGGCGCGTGCGCTGGTAGCTGTGCTCGACCAGCCGGCGACGGTCGGAGTACTTGAACACGTTGACGAAGAACATCTCCTCGTCGGAGCGGTCCGGCTGGAACAGCAGCATGTCGCTCGTCGGATAGCGGCCGCGGTAGGCGGCGAACCCGACCTGCATGCGCGAGGAGATGAGCGCCCGAAACGTCTGGTTGAGCACGTGCGGCAGGCCGAAGCGGGCGAGGTCGGTGCTCCGCCGGCCGCTCGCGTAGGCATCGAAGGCCACGAGCGGATTCACGCAAATGACGAGGCTGGCGCCGTCCTCGAGCGCGACTGAGGCGTGCATGGTCCTGAGCAGCGCGCCGTCGACGTAGGTATGGCCTTCGATATCGACCGGCGGGTACAGGCCGGGCAGCGCCGTGCTGGCGCGAATCGCGAGCGAGATCGGCACGTGGTCGAGCGGCGGTGCACCGAAGCGGGCCTCGGTACCGCCGTCGAGGTCGGTGGCGATCACGTAGAGCGGGTGCGGGAGCTTGCGGAAGTCGTTGGTCCGTCCGTGGTGCGACATGAAGCGCGCCAGGAAGTCCGTGAACGGCCGGTTGTCGAGCATCCCGGTCGGCAGCAGTCGACCGAGCGGCTCGAGCGCCGCGGCCCACGCCCCGTTGCGCGGGGCGGTCAGGTACTGCCGCAGCACGGCGGTGATCAGGCCGGGCGCCCCGCGCGCGCGCTCAAAATACTCGCGAAACGCCGGCTGCAGGAAGAGGCCAGGAGACACCGGGTACTCGAGGGCGGCGTTCTCGATGAACACGACCCCGATGTCGGCGGTGTCGAAGCCATTGACCAGTCCGGCTGCGATCATTGCGCCGGAGCTGACGCCGACGTAGGTGTCGAGGTTCGTGAGGTCCAGCCCCTCGCAGGCCTCACCCAGTGCGTGCAGCACCCCGAGCTCGTAGAACGCGCCCAGCGGGCCGCCGCCAGCGAGCGCGAGGCCGAGACGCGGATCCGCGTGCCGCCGGGGCCGCGGCGCCGGCTGCAACGTCAGCACGGGGGCTCGTTACGCGGCGGCTCGTGCCGGCGCTGCCCGCTTGCTTGCGGGCCGACGCCGGGCAGCCTTCTGCCGCGCCTTGGCCAGCGAGGCGACGTTGCTGTTGAGCGCATCGATCCTTTTCGTCAGCGCTTTGACCTCGGCCGCGGTCGGCACGCCAACCTGGTGCAGCACCCGCTGGACGCGGCCCTGGAACAGCTTTTCGAGGTTGTCCCAGGTCTCGGTCGCCTGGTCGCGAGTTCCCTGCATCCGCTCCGCCACGGCGCTCTGTACCGTCGCAATCGCCTCGCGCAGCGACTTCTCGGCATGCGTGCGGCTGCGGTTGATGAAGTCGGCACCGTCGACGATCAGCGCCTCGAACGCCCGCGGGCCGTCCTTCTGCGCCTGCGCCAGCGCTCCCATGCCGGCGAGCCAGATCTGGTGGACCGCATCGACGAGCGTGACCTCGCTCTTGCGCGCGCGGCGCGCCTTGCTGCCTCGGGCGAGTTTGCGAGCCTTCCTTACTGCCATTGCCATCTCCTTGCGCGGCCCGCGGATTCCCGCGGAGCCTCTGGTTCCACCTGTCTCCACGACAATTATCCATGTGCTGCGCCAGAAACCGATTCCGTAGTTGCCGTAGGCATGCGACCGGCCTTGGTCTCGCGCCGGCGCGGGCGATCACGCCGCAGGCTGCGGGGGGTTACCGGGGCCGCGCGCCCGCGCCGCTCCCGCCCGAGGCAGCCGTGGTGCGCGCATGTGCGCGATTCCGAGCACAGTGAGCAGCAGCAGGCGCTCGAACTCATCGCCGAAGCCGTCGACAATCGCGTGCGGCGACGGCACGAGGCCGCGGTCGGCGATGACGGCGAACTGCAGCTCGCCTGCATAGCTGAACAAGCTGATGCCGAGCCCGATCGTGCCGCTCTGCGGCACGCAGAAGTGCATCTCGCTGATCAGCCGGTCGCACAGGTAGATGGGCCGCGGCGGTCCGGGCACGTTGGTGATCACCGCCGAGGCCTTGCCGCTCAGCATGTCGATGACCAGCGTTTCGACGGCCGCCGGCAGATGACCGAGCGCCGTCAGCGTCACGAACGCGGCCGCGGCCTGCGGCGAGCCCTTCAGTGCCTGCATCGCCTCGCGGACCGCATACAGCCGCTTGAGCGGATGGGCAATGCCGATCGGCAAGGACAGCACGACCAGGCCGAAACGATTGCCGAGCGAGGCCGGCTCGTCGGCGAGCCGCAGGTTGACGGGCAGTGTCGCCCGCAGCGTGCGTCCCCTGGTGTCATAGCCGCGGCGGCGCAGGTACCGGCCGAGGGCGCCGGCGATCACCGCGATCAGCACGTCATTCACGGTGCAGCCGAGGGCGCGCGCAACAGTGCGCACCTCGTGCAGCGGCAGCGGCTTGCTCCACGCAACGGATTTCAGGGCGCCGAGCGGGCCCTTGAGCGGGCTCGGCGGATCATCCGGCAGCGCCGCGACACTGGCGAGCTCGGCAGCCATGCCGGCGGCGTGGCGCGCCTCGCCGAGGGCCTCGCGCGGGTGCAGCACCTGCTTCAATCCCGCCTCGACGAGCGAGGTGCCGCCGGCGATCGCCCCGCCGAGCCACGTCGCGGCCGGCGCGATCAGCGCCGACAGCCACGGCGCGAGTGCCTCGTCTGCCTGGCGCGGATCCTCGGCCGTGGGCTCCGGAGGCGCGAGCGGCGCGCCGGGTGCCGCGGTCGTCAGGCCCAGGATGAGCTTCACGAGCGCGATGCCGTCCGCGTAGCAGTGGTGGATGCGCTCGATGATCGCGCTCCCCTTGCCATAGCGGGGCACGAGGTCGAAGCGCCACATCGGCCGACGCGGATCGAGTCCCTGGCTCGCGAGTTCCGCGACCAGCTGCTCGAGGGCGGCCTGGGAGCCGTCTGCGGGCAGGGACAGCGTCCCGACGTGCGCGTCGAGCTCGAAATACGGATCCTCGACCCAGGTCCCGCCCACCGCCTCCTCGACCGGGACGGCCCGGAAGCGCTCGTGGATCAGCCAGCGCTCGGCGATTAGGCGCTTGAGTTCCTCGAGCGTCAGGCGCTCGGCGAGCACGATGACCCCGACGATCACCATCGAGTTCGTGCGCCGCTCCATCCGCAGGTAGGCGGCATCGACTCCCGCCATCCGGCGGCGCGCGGGGATCACGGCGCGACTTCCGGGCCGGGAGGGCGACGCGCCCGGGCCGGCGCGCCCCGGCACAGGCTCGACACGAGGCCTTGGCTCCCCGAGTGCGCTAACCTGCACACACTGTGGGCGGGGGGAGCGGGGCGATGCGCTATTTCGTGACCGGCGGCACCGGCTTTATTGGGCGGCGCCTGATTGCGGCGCTCGGCCAGCGCGGCACGGTTCACGTGCTCGTGCGGCCGGGCTCGCAGGGCCGCTTTGAGGCCCTGCGGCAGAGCGCGGGCGTTGATCCGTCGCGCCTCGTGGCGGTCGAGGGCGACCTCGCACGCGAGGGTCTCGGAATTCCGGCGGCGACGCTCGCCGCGCTCAAGGGACAGATCGACCACGTCTTTCACCTCGGCGCAGTCTACGACCTGACGGCGAGCGATGCCCTGACCAGCGCGGCCAACATTGCCGGCACGCAGCACGTGCTCGATTTTGCAGCGGCGGTACAGGCCCGGTGCTTCCATCACATGAGCTCGATCGTGGCGGCCGGGCTATACCCGGGCACATTCACGGAAGCCATGTTCGAGCAGGCGACCGGGCTTGAGCATCCGTATTTTCGTACCAAGCACGAGGCCGAGCGCCTGGTCCGGGCCGAGAGGCGGGTCCCGTGGCGGATCTACCGGCCCGCAATGGTCGTCGGCGACTCGACAACCGGCGTGATCGATAAGATCGACGGGCCGTACTACCTGTTCAAGCTGCTGCAGAAGCTGCGGACAGGCTGGCCGAGCTGGCTGCCGGTCATCGGCTTCGAGGGCGGCTGGATCAACCTGGTGCCGGTCGATTTCGTGGTGCACGCGCTGGTGCACCTCGCACATCTTCCCGGCCACGATGGCGAGTGCTTCCACCTGACCGATCCGCGTCCGCGGCGGCTCGGCGAGACGCTGAACGTATTCGCCAAGGCGGCGCATGCGCCGCAGGCGTCAATCCGCCTCGAGCCGCACCTGCTCGAGCAGCTGCCGCCGGCGGTCATGGCCGCGGTGTTCGGATCGGAACCGGCGATGCGGATTGTCGACGAACTGCTCGCCGGGCTCAGGATACCGCGCGAGGTGCTCGAGTTCCTCAACTACCCGACCCGCTTCGACTGCAAGGCGACCGAGGCGCTATTGGCGCCGGCCGGTATCCGCGTGCCGCCGCTCGAGGACTACGCGTGGCGGCTGTGGGACTACTGGGAGCGGCACCTGGACCCTGACCTGTCGCTCGATCGAAGCCTCGGCGGTGCGGTGCGCGGCAAGATGGTGCTGATCACCGGCAGCTCCTCGGGCATCGGCCGGGCGACCGCGCTGCGGATCGCGGACTCGGGCGGAACGGTGCTGCTGGTCGCCCGCAACGTCGAGCGGCTCGCCGAGGTGCGCGAGGCGGTCGCGGCGCAGGGCGGGGTCGCGCACAGCTATCCCTGCGATCTGACGGACCCGGCCGCGTGCGCCGCGCTGGTCAAGCGCATCCTCGCCGAGCACGGACGGGTCGACGTGCTGATCAACAACGCCGGGAGGTCGATTCGCCGCGGCGTCGCGCTCTCCTATGACCGCTTCCATGACTACGAGCGCACGATGCAGCTCAACTACTTCGCCGCCGTGCGTTTGACGCTCGCCCTGTTGCCGAGCATGGTCGCCCGCGGCGAGGGCCACATCATCAGCATCTCGTCGATCGGCGTGCTGGTCAACGCTCCGCGGTTCTCGGCCTACGTTGCCTCGAAGGCGGCTCTCGAGGGATTCACCCGCTGCGCGGCGGCGGAGTTCGCCGACCAGGGCGTGGCGTTCACAGTCATCAACATGCCGCTGGTCCGGACCCCGATGATCGCGCCGACGCGGATGTACGAAAAAATGCCGACGATCGGGGCCGAGGACGCGGCGGACCTGATTGCCGAGGCGATCATCCGGCGCCCGCAGCGGTTGGCGACGCGCCTCGGGCTGTTTGCCCAGTGGATCTCGCTGCTGGCGCCGAAGCTCGGTGCGCTCACGATGAGCACGGCATACAGGATGTTCCCGGAATCGGCGCCCACTGACAGTGGCGAGGCACGGCCGACCCGCGAGGCACTGGCCTTCGCACGGCTGCTACGTGGCGTGCACTGGTAGTAGCGACGCTCTGGCCGGCGGGCGCGGCGCGCCGGCCGCGTCAGTCGCGGGCGCCAAAACTCTCGGTCGTGTAGCGGTAGGCGCGAATCCGCGGCGACCAGAAGCCCGGTGGCCAGCCGGCTTTCTGCTTGAGCTGTCCGACGAACATCTGCGCCTCGGGTAGCTGGTCCCAGACGGCAGGCAGGAACGTGGCGCGCGTGGCGTCGAGTTCGAGTACAAGACCATCGGTATGCGGCCGCAGCGACGCGAGCAGCTTGCGCTCGCTGTCGGCCGGCAGGGGTTCGAGCGGGCTCAGGACCGAGATCTGCAGGTCGACATTCGGGTACTCGGCGCGGGCCAGCGGCGGAAAACGCGGATCCGAGAACGCCGAGGCCCAGGCGTTGTGCCAGACGTCCTCGGCGATCGACCGCGTCGCATGCAGCGATCCGCAGCAGCCACGCAGTATCCCCTCTATCTTCAGCGTCGCGAAACTCGCGCGCTCGATGTTGAGCCCGGGGTCGATGTCAGGGTCCGGCCATGGCAGCAGCCGCTGCTCCGCCAGCCCGCGCTCGATCGACTCGCGGCCGAGACCGAGCAGCGTCTGCCGCTGGCGGGTGTCAAGCGCCATGGACAGCGAACGCGCCGTAGCCGACGACACGGGTGCGGTCGCCCGCGGTGTCACCGGAATTCAAACGGGCGATCTCATCGACCGCAAGGCCAAGCTCACGCGCCCGGGCCAGCAGGCCGTTGATTGCGACCGCGCCGCAGGCTTGTTCGCCCGACAGGCGGGTCTGGCGCGCGACGATTGCGGCGGCCGTCTGCGCGTCGAGCTGCCGGGCGGCATCGTACGGGTGATAGTGGCTGAGGTCGGAACTCGCGAGCACTAGGGTTTCAGGGCCGCCCCAGACGTCGGTCAGCACCGACGCCACGTACTGTGCGGACGCAATTCCTGCCAGCAGCGGGATCAGCGTGAACTCCTCCAGCACCGCCTGCAGGAACGGCAACTGCACCTCGATGCAGTGCTCCAGTTCATGCGGCCCATCCGCCACGAGTACATCGCCTCGCCCCGCGAGCTTCGCCTTGCCGGCGACGTCGATGCGGATCTGGCCGAGCGGCGTCGCGAACGCTTCCGCCTCGGGTATCGCGATTCCGTGGAAATATGCACGGTGGCTGGGTCCGATGACCACGACCTTGGAGATCTCGCTGCGCCTCGTCACGAGCGGGGCATACGCGGCAGCGGCAACCGTTCCCGAATAGACATAGCCCGCGTGCGGCACGATTAGCGCCTTCGCCGGCGGGGCGGGACGCTGAGCGGCCGAGGCGTGCTGCAGCAGCGTCGCCAGCGCGGCCCGCAGGGTGGAGGCCGTGCCCGGGTAGAATGTGCCGGCGACCGCGGGTTCCCGCACTCTTGCATTTGGCGAACGACGACCCATCATCTTGCCTATATAGAGCCAGCTCAGCCGATGTTCAACCCCAGCTACCCGACGCGCCACTGGCACCGCCTCGACGACGGCCGCGTGCAATGCGACGTCTGCCCGCGCGCCTGCAAGATGCACGACGGACAGCGAGGGCTATGTTTCGTGCGCGGCGTCGAGGACGGCGAGGTGCGCCTGTATACCTACGGGCGTTCAAGCGGGTTCTGCGTCGATCCGATCGAGAAAAAGCCGCTGAACCACTTTCTGCCTGGCACGCCGGTGCTGTCGTTCGGTACGGCGGGCTGTAACCTGGCCTGCAAGTTCTGCCAGAACTGGGACATGAGCAAGTCGCGGGAGATGGACACACTCGC
>DATNHZ010000079.1:0-2092 GCA_035604655.1 Steroidobacteraceae bacterium
CGCGGTCGTATCAGGGGTGACCGTCACGCACGCCGACGTGTTGCGTGAGACCACGCCGGCCGACCTTGCCGTCCGACTGGTCGCTGCGCGCATTCGACGATCCTGGCGTCGCGCGAAGCTCATCGTTCTCGACCTCTCCACCGCGGAGCACCTCGTCGTGCAGCCGCGCTTCACCGGTGCCCTGCTGGTGGACAGTGGGGCTCTAGCCCTCGCCGAGCGTCGGTACACCGCCCTCGCCCTGCACTTCGTGGATGGACGGACCCTCCACTACCGCGACATCCGCCGACTCGGCACAGTGGCGCTGATGGGGCCCGACCGGTTCGCGACGTACACCGCAGGTATCGGTCCGGAGCCGCTCGACCCTACGTTCACCGCCGACGCCCTTCGCACGGTCTTGAGCAGATCGGGACAAGCGGTGAAGAAGGTGCTCATGAACCAGCGACAGGTGGCCGGCGTCGGCAACATTTACGCGACCGAGTCCTTGTGGCGTGCAGGCATCGATCCGTCTCGCAGTGCCCGGCGCGTCGCGGCAGCCGAAGCCCAGGCACTGCGCCGGGCGCTGATCGATGTGCTGAGCGAGGCGATCGAGGCCCGCGGGACGAGTTTTCGCGACTACCGGGACGCGCATGGCGAACGAGGATCGTTTGGTGATCACCTGGCCGCGTACGGACGCGCCGGCCTGCCCTGCCCGCGGTGCCAGAGTCGGTTGGTCGGTACACACGCCGTGGATGGGCGCATGACCGTGTTCTGTCCCCGCTGCCAGCGCTAGCCGCATGGGACAAAAGGCATCGGCCGGCCAGCGGCCAGTGGCCGGCAACAAACGCCGGGGGCGAGCCGCTGCTGCGCCGCCAACCTCGGAGGACCAGATTCAGATCATGCGGGCCGCCGTGCGGGCCGGCGCCGCCGACCGGCCCGGCGTCTACCGCATGCTGAGCGCCGACGGCGAAGTCGTGTACGTTGGCAAGTCGAAGCGTCTCCGGTCGCGGTTGCTGAGCTACTTCCGCTGCGCATATCCCGAAGACAAAGGGGCGCGGATCCTCCGGCACGCCGAGTCGATCGACTGGGAGTACACGCCGAGCGAGTTTGCCGCCTTGCTACAGGAGCTCCGCCTCATCAAGCGATTGCGGCCGCGATTGAACGTCGCGCTCAAGCAGGACGGCCACAACTACGCCTTCGTCAAGATCACCCGGGGCCCGGCGCCCAAGCTCGCCGTCGTGCGCAGCGCCGGCGGCGATGATGGCGGGCTGTACTACGGGCCGTTTGTCGGCGCCCGGCGGGTCGGCGACGCGCTGCGGGAGCTCAACGACGCGTTGGGATTACGGGATTGCGCGATCGACACGGCGATGCACTTCAGCGATCAGCCCGACCTATTCGTGCTGCCGGGCCGCACGCCCGGCTGCATTCGTCACGAAATCCAGAAGTGCCTGGGTCCGTGCATCGGCGGATGCTCGGCGGCCCAGTATGCCGGGCGGGTCGAGCTCGCGCGGGCGTTTTTCGATGGGGACGATGACGGCCCCATCGCCTTGCTCACCGGTCAGATGCACGAAGCCAGCTCGCGCCTGGAGTTCGAGCGGGCGGCGACGCTGCGCGACAAGGTGCAGCGTCTGGAAGACCTGCGTGAGCAATTCGGGCGGTTGCGGTTCGCCGTCGAGACGCTGTCGTTTCTGTACACCGTCGCCGGGGTCGGGGGCGATGACCGCGTGTACGTGATCCGCCGCGGGTGCGTGCGAGCGGAGGCCGCGGTGCCGCAGACCGAGGATGACCGTCAGCGGCTGCGGGCGTTGGTCTCGCAGGCGTTTGAAGCCGTGAAGTACCCCCCGGGCGCAGTGCCGGCCCACGAGGTCGATGAGTTGATGCTCGTCTCCAGCTGGTTCCGCCAGCACCCGGACGAGCTGGATCGGGCACGACAGGCTTAGCCGGGCAGCTCCAGGATCTCAGCCTCCACCCCGCCGTCGCGCACCCGCAGTTTGCCGACGCTCGAGGGCAGCTTGAAGCGGTGGGGGCCGGCCGATCCCGGGTTCACGACCAGCCGGTCACCGACCCGGGCGATGAGGGGCCGATGCGTATGGCCGTAGATGAGCACCGGCTGCGG
>DATNHZ010000080.1:0-6100 GCA_035604655.1 Steroidobacteraceae bacterium
TCCCCGCGAGGCGTGAACTCGAGATTCCGGAGCAGCCGGCCAAGGTTCGGGCACTGCTCGCTAAAGCCGCGCCGCGTAACGGTATGGACCGTCGCGCCGCCGTAGTTCGGACCGAAGGTCTTGTCCCCGCCGCTCAAGTACCTGAGCTCGAACCGCATGTTCATCGGGTGCGGATCCCAGCCGAGGAACACAATCGGCTGCCGTGCCAGGAAGGCCCGCTCGACCTCCGCCAGCATGCCCTGTTCGCTCGACTCGATCAGCCGGAAGCCACCGAGACCATAGTCATTGCGCTGGATCATCTCCAGCACGTGGCGGTTGCCATCGTTGCCCGCCTCGATGCCGTAGATCGTGCTCCTCAGCTCGCGCGCGAAGCGCTGAATGTCGGCGAAATCACGCAGGCCCGCTGCGTAGGCGTAGGCCGGTACCGCGAGGGTGTACTTGGCGCCGACGAGATTGGCTCGCACGATCTCGATCGAACCATCGGCAATGAACGGCGCGCGGTCGTTGTACTGGGCCGGCATCCAGTTGCCGAGGAACACATCGATGTCGCGGCTCTTCAGCGACGCGAACGTCACCGGCACCGACAGCAGCGTGATCTCGGGTCGGTAACCGAGTTCCCGCAGCAGGCCTGCGAGCACGGCCGTCGTCGCGGTGACGTCGGTCCACCCGACGTCGGCGAGGCGCACGACACGGCAGGCTGGCGGCTCCCGGGCCGTCGCCAGGGCTCCCGGCGCGGCGAGCATGACGAGCGCGAGGCCCAGCGTCCGGAGCGCGCGCCGCATGCCGGCGTCACGCACCGGGGCGTGGGAAGCGCGCCATCGCTTCGAGGTCGTTGAGGTCGTGATCGTTGCGGATGTAAAGACGCGTCGCGTCCCGAACTGGCTGGAAGTCCCACGGACGGTAGCGTCCGGTCCGCAGCGCCGTGTTGACCAGATGCCGGCGCTGCTGGCTCGCGAGGACCGCCTCGTGCACCGCGGGCAGGTCCCAGCGCTGCTCGAGCTCGGCGCGGAACGCCTGTACTTGGGCTGCGTGGGCCGGCGTGGTGGCGAGATTCACGAGTTCGTCCCGGTCGTTGGCAAGGTCGTAGAGCTGGTCGGGATCCACTGGCGAGTGCACGAACTTGTAGCAACCGCGGCGGATCATCACGACTGGCGCAATCGCGCCTTCGGCGAGGTACTCGCCGACCACCTCGCCCGTGCCCTCCGACCCATGCAGTTGCGGTACAAGGCTGCTGCCGCCGAGCGGCGTGACGTAATCCGATGCGCTCCCGCCGGCTAGTCCGCCGAGCGTTGGCAGCACGTCAAGCAGCGAGACCAGCCCGGACACACGACGCGGTTCGAACCGCCCCGGCGCGTGCACGATGAGCGGGATCCGGCAGGCCGGCTCGAAGAAGCTCATTTTGTACCAGAGTCCGCGCTCGCCGAGCATGTCGCCATGGTCGGCGAGCAGCAGTACGATGGTGTTGCTCGCGAACCGCGCGTCGGCAAGCGCCGCCACAAGAATGCCGACCTGATCGTCGACGTAGGACACGGCACCGTAGTACGCGCGCCGCGCCGCGCGCACCTGTGCATCCGTCACCGGCTGCTGATCGAGGCCGCACACGTGACGCAGGCGTTTGGAATGCGGGTCGAGCTGTTCAGCGGCCAGCCGGATGCGCGGCATGTCGATCGCGACGCCGTGATAGCGATCCCAGTACGGCTGCGGGATCGAGTAGGGGTCGTGGGGATGGGTCAGCGACACGACCATGCAGAATGGGCGCCGATCATTGCCGCGTGCGATGTCGAAGAGCTTCTGACGCGCGCTGAATACCACCTCGTCATCGAAGTCGACCTGATTCGTGCGCGTACAAGGGCCCGCCTTGATCACCGAATCCATCGTGTGATACCAACTCGGCCGGTCGGCGAACCGCGTCCAGTCGGGAGTCCAGCCGAAATCGGCCGGATAGATGTCGGTCGTCAGCCGTTCCTCGAACCCATGCAGCTGGTCGGGACCGCAAAAATGCATCTTGCCGGTCAACACCGTCAGGTAGCCCGCGCGCCTGAGGTAGTGCGCGAAGGTGGGCACCTGGGCGGGAAACTCCGCAGCGTTGTCATAGGCGCCAATCTCGGACGGCAGGCGGCCTGACAGGAACGAGAGGCGCGACGGCGCGCACAGCGGGCTGTTGCAGTAGCAGGACTCAAAAACGACGCCGCCGGCCGCAAGCGCATCGATGTGTGGTGTGCGGGCAGCAAGGTTGCCGTATGCAGGCAGCGCTCCGGCCGTCAGCTGGTCCGCCATCAGAATCAGCAGGTTCGGACTATCCGCCACGGGGCCCTCCGATATCTCGCCGCGCAGGACCGCGGTTGATCGTCACATGGAAGCAGCTGGAAGGCCACTGCCGATCGGCGGCTTAGCGTTCCATCGGTGGTTGAGGGTGGCGGAGCGTTCCGTGGCCCGCGGCCCGGAGCCCGCGGCCCGGAGCCTGCGGGCGCAGACGGCTCGGTCAGGTCGGGACGCGATCCGGGAGCCATGTGACGCGCGAGACGAGCCGCCTGCGCAGCGTCCCAGCGGCTGGCCGCCAGCCGACTCGCGAACCCGTGCTAACGGATCGTCAAGATCTGCGGTCGCTGGCCTGCCACGAGTTGCGCTCAGGCATCGTTGGACTGGATCGCGGCGCACGAATGCGCAATCAGCGCGTCGGTGCCGCGCGAGGCCTGCGCATTCGCCTCGACCCCCGACGACGATGTAGCATGCCGACAGCACGCGTCCGGCCGCGACGCTGCACAGGTGTCGCGGCAGCGTACGTATATCATTCGGGTCAGCCGCCGGGCGGCGCCGCCACGGAACCCCATGGGCAAGAACGACCGAAGCGAGATCGCGGCCGCCCGCCAGTTCGTCACCGATCACGGGATCGAGCATGTGAAAATCGGCGTTTTCGATGCCGACGGGATCCTGCGCGGCAAATATCTGAGTCGGGACAAGTTTCTCGCGGCCATCGACAAGGGCGTCGGATTCTGCGACGTCGTCCTCGGCTGGGACTCCAACGACCAGCTTTACGATAACGTGAAGTTCACGGGCTGGCACACCGCCTACCCCGACGCCACCGTGCGAATTCTTCCCTCGACCCGGCGCGAGATCCCGTTTGAGCCGAAGACAGCCCTGTTCCTGGCCGAGTTCGCCGGGCGGGCCGAGGCCGTCTGCCCGCGCGGGACGCTGCGCCGCGTGCTCGAGCGCGCCGCGGGAATGGGCTTCATCGTCAGCGCCGCCGCCGAGTTCGAATTCTTCATGTTCGAGGAGACGCCGGAGTCGATCCGCGACAAGGGCTTCCGCCACCTCAAGACGATGACTCCGGGCGCCTTCGGGTATTCGGTGCTACGCAGCTCCGTGCATTCGGACCTCTATCACGAGCTCCTCGCCCTCGGTGAGGCGATGCGCTTTCCGATTGAGGGCCTGCACACCGAGACGGGCCCCGGCGTGCTCGAGGCGGCGCTGACCTACTGCGAGGCGCTCGAAGCAGCCGACCGAGCGGCGCTCTTCAAGACCTTCGCCAAGGTGCTCGCCCAGCGCCGCGGCCTGATGGCGACTTTCATGGCCAAGTGGTCGAACAGCTATCCGGGCCAGAGCGGTCATCTGCACATTTCGCTGCGCAAGACCAACGGTGACAGCGTATTTCACGATCCGGCGAAACCCCACGAGATGTCGGACGCCATGCGCTGGTTCGTCGGCGGCCAGCAGGCGTTGATGCCAGAGCTGCTGGCGATGATCGCCTGCACGGTCAACAGCTACTCGCGCCTCGTGCCCGGCTTCTGGGC
Source organism: Steroidobacteraceae bacterium (assembly GCA_035604655.1). GTDB lineage: Bacteria > Pseudomonadota > Gammaproteobacteria > Steroidobacterales > Steroidobacteraceae > CAIKZZ01. Next base: position 3,792 of record DATNHZ010000080.1, read on the forward strand.
GCCGACCTCGGCGACCTGGGGTATCGAGAATCGCACCACGGCGCTGCGGGTGATCCGCGGCGGGGCGGCGAGCCAGCGGGTCGAGTACCGGATCGCCGCGGCGGATATCAATCCCTACATCGCGCTGGCGGCCGCGATCGGCTCCGGGCTGTGGGGAATCGAACACCGTCTGGAGCCGGACCCGCCGATCGAGGGCAACGCGTACGACCGCGAACACCCGGCCGCGCGACGCCTCCCCGGCACGCTCTATGATGCGGCCGAGCGACTCCACGCCTCGACCGCTGCGCGCACGCTGTTCGGCGACACCTTCGTCGAGCACTACGCCGCGACGCGCCAGTGGGAGGAGCGCGAGTTCCGCAAGGCAATCACCGACTGGGAACTCAGTCGCTACTTCGAGATCATCTGAGTCGGCGCGTGCAGGAAGTCCTAAAGACAGTGAGTCCCGTCGACGGTCGCGTCTACGTCGAGCGGCCGCTCGCGGGGCCCGCCGACATCGACCGTGCGCTCGCGGCGACCCGACACGCGCAGCCGGCGTGGGCCGCGCTGCCGCTCGCGGCGCGATGCGAGGCCCTCGCCCGCGCAGTCGATGCCTTCGTCGCCAACGCGACGGACATCGCGACCGAGATCAGCTGGCAGATGGGCCGCCCAATCCGGCACTCGCCGGGCGAGATTCGCGGCTTCGAGGAGCGCGCCCGCTACATGCTCGCGATCGCGCCCCAGGCGCTCGCCCCTATCGACCCTGGCGTCAAGGCCGGCTTTCAGCGGCAGATCAAGCGCGTGCCGCTCGGCGTCGTCGCCGTAATCGCACCGTGGAATTATCCGTACCTCACGGCCGTCAACGCCTTGCTGCCGGCCCTGATTGCCGGCAACGCTGTCATCCTGAAGCACTCGCACCAGACGCCGCTGTGCGCCGAGCGCCTGGCGCAGGCGTTCGCAACCGCCGGACTCCCGGAAGGCGTCTACCAATTCCTGCACCTGTCACACGCCGACACCGCGCGGTTGATGGCCGATCCGCGGATCGCGAGCGTGTGCTTTACGGGCTCGGTGGCGGGCGGCCAGGCGGTGGTTGCGGCGACGGGCAGCGGTTTTGCAACCTCGGGCCTCGAGCTCGGGGGCAAGGACCCTGCCTACGTCCGCTCCGACGCCAACTTACCTCACGCGATCGAGACTCTGACTGACGGTGCGTTCTACAACGCCGGTCAGTCGTGCTGCGGCATCAAGCGCATCTACGTTGCCGCGCCACGCTTCGAGGAGTTCGTGGCCGGCGTCGTCGCGCTGACCAAGCAGTACCGGCTCGGCTCGCCGCTCGATCCGGAGACAACGCTTGGACCCGTCGTCCGCACCGCTGCAGCCGAGGCCGTGCGCGCGCAGGTGCGCGATGCGGTCGGCCGCGGCGCTCGCCAGTTGATCGACGAGGCGCTGTTCACCGCCGCCGCACCCGGCACGCCGTACCTCGCACCCCAAGTGCTGGTGGGCGTCGACCACTCCATGCCGATCATGCGCCAAGAGACCTTCGGCCCGGCCGTCGGGATCATGAAAGTCGGGTCCGACGAGGAAGCGGTGCGGCTGATGAACGACAGCGAGTTCGGACTGACCGCGGCCATTTTCTCGGCCGACGCGGCGCGCGCCGAGTCGCTCGGAGATGCCCTTGATACTGGCACCGTGTTTCTGAACCGCTGCGACTACCTCGACCCGGCGCTCGCGTGGACGGGCGTCAAGAACTCAGGGCGCGGCTGCACGTTGTCGCGTGTCGGCTTCGAGCAGCTGACACGGCCAAAGTCCTACCATTTCAGGGTGACGACATGAGCGTGGTGCTACGCGGCAACTGGAATTATCCGACGACGATTTGGGCGGGGCCTGGCCGCATCGCGGAGCTGCCGGCGGCGTGCGGGCGTGCCGGCATCCGCCGGCCGCTCGTCGTGACCGACGAAGGGCTTGCCGGTGCGCCGATGATCGGCAGCGCGGTTGCCGCGCTCAAGGACGCGGCGCTGTTCGCGGCGGTCAAGGGGAACCCGACCAGCCGTCACGTCGAGGCGGGCCTGGCTGCATACCGCGCCGGACGGCACGACGGCGTGGTCGCCTTCGGCGGCGGCTCGGCCCTCGACACCGGCAAGGTCGTCGCATTCATGTCGGGGCAGTCGCGGCCGTTGTGGGACTTCGAGGACATCGGCGACTGGTGGACACGGGCCGACCCGGCCGGGATTGCCCCGGTCATCGCTGTACCGACCACGGCGGGCACCGGCTCCGAGGTTGGCCGGGCGGGCGTGATCGTCAACGAGCAGACGCACCAGAAGAAGATCATCTTCCAT
>DATNHZ010000081.1:0-3277 GCA_035604655.1 Steroidobacteraceae bacterium
CATCGACTCGATGTCGGTGCTCTACCCCGCCGGTGACCCGCTCTACACGCAACTGCGGCCGATGCTGGCGGTGCCGACGGGCGCAGGCCCGGTGTTCACCGAGGACCCTCGCCTGCAGTGGCACCCGCTCGCGGCGCCGCTCGCCCAGCTGCACGGCGAGGGCAAGGTGAGCGTCATGCCGGCGGTCGGCTACACCGATCCGAACCAGTCGCACTTCACGAGTCGTCACTACTGGGAGGTCGGGGCGACCCAGGCCGATCTCCTGACCGGCTGGCTGGGCCGCTACCTCGACGTCGTCGGAAAGCCCGACAACCCGCTTCAGGGACTGAGCCTCGACGACTCGCTCGGGCCGGCGCTCGCGACCGCGCGCGTGCCGGTGGCGACGATCGACCTGCCCTCCTCCTACTCGTTCTGGGCACAGAACGTGTGGGGTCCGCCGGAAACGCTGATGTACGACGCCTTCGAGGCGCTCGGCAAGGTCGGCGTGCGCTCCGGCGACATCGGCATGGCCCAGTCCGGCGCCGCGGCGCTGATGTCGAACACGCTGCGCGAGCAACTCCTGCCGTTCCAGCCGGCGTCCGGCGCCGCCGCGCCGGCGCTGCCGACCGGCTACCCGGTCTCGGCCGACCAGTTTCCCGCCCGCATGGCCGCGGTCGCCCAGCTGCTCGCCGCCGGGCTGCCGCTGTCGTGCGTCAGCGTCTCGACCGAATCGGTCTTCGACACCCACGAGAGCCAGGCCGCCCCGTTCGCGGCGGGACTTGGCGAGGCGGCGCAGACCCTCTACGCCTTCCAGCGCGATCTCGAGGCGCGCGGGCTCGACGGGCGCGTGCTGACGCTCGTGTGGTCCGAATTCGGCCGGCGGCCGCAGGAGAACGCCTCGGCCGGCACCGACCACGGAGCGGCCGGCTGCGCCTTCGTGATGGGTACGCGTGCGGCCGGGACGATGATCGGGGAGTGGCCGGGCCTGGCCACCGGGCTCGACGCGCTGGGCAACCTGAAGGAGACCGCTGACTTCCGAACGCTGTACTGCTCCCTGCTGGAGCAGTGGTTCGGTCAGGAAGCCGCCCAGATCATCCCCGGGGCCGCCGGGTTGGGCCGCGCGCAGGTGGTCAAATAGGACGCGCGGCGACACTCGCCGCGCTTGCGGCGCTCGCTGTCGCCGCCACCGGCGCGATCGCGGGCTCGAGCGCCGCCGCCGGCTCGCCGGTCTCCGCCGGCACGCACCTGCAGGTCACCGAAGTCGAGTATCGCCTGCTGCTCTCCCGCGGCGTCGTCAGGGCGGGACCGGTCAGTCTCGAGGAGATCGACGGCGGCATGGACCCGCACGACCTGCGGTTGCGCCATGGCACGTCGCCGAACGCGATCCCCCAGCCGTTGCTGTCACCCGGTCAACGCTGGGATGGGGTCGTGGACCTCAAACCCGGGGTCTATCACCTGTGGTGCTCGCTGCCCGGTCACTGGAAGCTGGGCATGCGGGCCTCACTCAGGGTCGTCCGCTAGGCGCGAGCCGCGCCTGCCCGCACGCGGGTTGCCACGCGGGCGCTAGCGGATCAGCGCCGCGGCGAGCGCGGTCCACTGCTCGCGCGGGATGCCGCTGACGCCGACCGTCTGCAGGCAGACGTGGTTCGCGCCGGCGTCCAGGTGCTCACGGGCCACCGCCGCGATCTCCTCCGCGGTCCCGTGCGGGATGATCGCGTCGATCAGCCTGTCGGAGCCGCCGCCGGCGATGTCCTGTTCGCTGAAGCCGAAGTTGCGCAGGTTGGTCGTGTAGTTGCGCAGTCCGAGGTAGAGCTCGGCATACTCTCGCGCCGTGGCGCGGGCGCGGTCGTCGTCGACATCGAGCACGCAGGCCAACTCCGTCGCGACGAGTGCGTTCTCGCCGACCCGCTCGCGCGCGAAGCGCGTGTGCTCGACCGGCGTGAAATAGGTCAGCGTGCCGAGCGAGCGATCGGCGCAGAGATCGAGCATCTTCGGCCCAAGCGCCGCGACGCAGCGCTCGTCGCGAGGCACGGGCGTGGCAGCGCTGTCGAGGCCGTCGAAGAACTGGCGCATCGTCGACAGCGGCCGGGAGTAGTCGCTGGTCGCCTCCGGGTGGCCGATGCCGATGCCGAGCAGCAGCCGGCCCGGGAACGCGCGCGCGAGCTCGGCATGTTCGGCCGCGAGCGTCGCCGGCTCGTTCTGCCACACATTGACGATGCCGGTGGCGACGGTCAGGCGCTCGGTCGCGTCCAGCAGCGGCCGCACCGTGGGCAACCGCGGGGAGCCGCCCAGCCAGAACGTGCCATAGCCGAGGCTCTCGACGAGTTCGGCCGCCTCGCCCGCGTCTCGCTCGTCGATCGCCCGGTAGGAGGTCCAGATTCCGATCTCACCCAGCTGCATGGCGACAGCGTTTCATATGCGCTCCGCCAAGCGGTGCCCGGGTCGCGTCGCACCGCGGATTGGCGGCACGCCGACCGGTCCCGGAGCCGGACCTACTCGCTCGACTCCGGCCGGCGCGCGAACGCGCCGTGTGCCGCTGCTGCCGCGCCGAACCGGTGCATTGCGTCGGTGAGGTGCATGCGCGGTGGCGAGCCTGCCGCCTCGGACGCGGCGTCTGTCACCGCCTCCGTCAGTCGCTCGGCTGTCTGCTCGACGATCGCGGTCACATGATCGACCGTGCGCTTGGTCTCGTCAATCCGCAGCTTCGCGGCATCCTGCTCGCTGCGCAACTCGTGCTGGAGGCGGTGCACGTCCTGCGCGACCGCCCTGCTGTCGTGCATCAGCGTGGCGAGCTCGTGCTGGATTCGGCGAAGCTCGCGCGCCTCGAGCACGCTGCGCAACGCGAGGTAGCCGAGCGGCACCACCGCGACGATGCTGACCGTGCCGCTGACGAGGATGAAGAGCTCCATCATCCGCGGCTCCGCGTCCGGGCGCAACGGAGCCGGGCCGCCAGCTCAGCCGGCGCGTGCCTGGTTCGCAGCGTGCGGGCGCCTCGCGTGCGCAAACTCGCTCTCGCTTTCGTGGCGTTCGGGTTGGCAGACGGGCGCGCCGTGGAGAATCCTGCGCGTCCCGCCGATCGATTCGGCACCGGTCCCTGGCGTGCACGGGTTCCGATCTCCGCACTCGCGGAGGTTCACTGTGCCTCGCCAACGAGGCTAGCGAATCGCCCGCAGCGGATTGTGTCCAAGCCGTCACCGCGTGCCCGCCCTACGCCGCAGCGGCGAGTTCCGGCTCGCGCTCGGCACAGGCTCGGCCGCCGCGCAGCGAGGCGCTAGGCTCCCGACCGACCGACCGACCG
>DATNHZ010000082.1:0-5840 GCA_035604655.1 Steroidobacteraceae bacterium
GCGCGCTTGGCGGCCAGCAGCACTAGCTCGAACTGGTTCTCGACGTTCTGGTGAAGGCAGTCTTCGATCGTGATACGGGCCATGGTGGGAAGCGTTCCGATATTGAGCAAATGGTCGGTTAGAATAACCGAATCGCACACCCTGCGGCCACCAGACCGGCACGCGCGGCCTCACGACACGCTGCGTGGTTCGGTACGCAGGATCGATTGCACTGGCAGCGGGGTGAGCTGCCTACGCTGCACGGCGCCGCTCGGCGATCGAATGCAGGTCTTGTCAACGTGCTGAAATTAAAGAACTTTATGAGCGCTGAACGCCGGGGCGGACTGTGTATGGTCAGCCGCAAACCAGCTGGGCGTCATGATTTTGACAGGTCAAAAACCGGAACATGCGCGGTCCGCGCTCAGGGCAGGCCAAGGAGCGCTCCCGCGCTGTCATAGTTAGCTGACGCTACCGCCGACGTCGGCGCTGCCGCGCGGGGGCTCCGCCCGCAATAGTGACGTTCTGCATCTTGCCCGAGACACCAATGACGACCCCGGACCAGTCCGCGCCGCCTGATTCCCCGCCGTCGACCACATCGCACCGCACGCAGTTGCGCTGGCTGGCATTCGCGACCGTCATCGTGCTGGTGGTGGCGGGACTCGTATGGCTGCTCGGCCGCGGATCGGAGCACGACCGGGCCACCACTGGTGCTGCGGCACCCGACACTTTCCGGCCGAGCCCCCAGCAGCTGAAGACCCTGACGATCGAGCCCGTCGCGATGCGCCGGTTCGCGACGATTGAAGTGGCCGACGGACGGATTGCCGTCAATGCCAATCGCACCACACCCGTGTACTCGCCGTACTCCGGCCGCGTGGTGACAATCGTCGCCGCACCCGGCGACGCGGTCGGCCAGGGAGCGGCGCTCGCCACCATCGAGGCGAGCGAGTTCGCCGATGCGCAGAACGCATTTGGCGCCGCGGTCGCGCAGGTGCGGCTGACGCGCGCGGCCGAGGCGCGCAAGCGTGACCTCCTCGAGGCCAAAGGCGGCTCGCAGCAGGAGTTGCAGCAGGCCGAGGCAGACCGTGCGACCGCGGAGGCGGCACTGTCCGCGGCGCGCAGCCACTTGCGGATTCTCGGGCAGTCGGACGAGGCGATCGCGGGGCTCGAGACGCACGAGCCTGCCGATGCACGCATCGCGCTGCGTTCGCCGTTTGCGGGCGTCGTCGTCGACCGGCAGATCAGTCCCGGCCAATACGTCGCCGCGGGCAGCGGCACCCCACTGTACACCGTAGCCGACATCAGCAGCGTCTGGATCGTCGGTACTCTCACCGAACGCGCCGCGCCGCGCATCAAGCGCGGCCAGCCCGTCATCGTGAGCGTGCCAGCATGGCCCGGGCGGACATTCACGGCGCGGCTCGACTACGTCGCGCCGACGATCGATCCGGCGACCCACCGGCTGACGGTCCGCGCCGCGATCGACAACGCCGACGGCGCGCTGCGGCCGGAGATGCTCGCGACGCTCGCGATCGACGCCGGCGATGCGCAGTCGGCACCGGCGGTGCGGGCTTCCGCCGTCGTCTACGAGGGCGAGCGGGCCCACGTGTGGGTGGCGACGACCGACGGCGCAATCGGATTGCGCGAAATCCGCACCGGGCGCACCAATGACGGATTCGTCGAGGTGCTGGAAGGGCTCAAGGCCGGCGAGCAGGTCGTGACCCGCGGGAGTCTGTTCATCGACCGCGCCGCACGAGTCGACTGATGATGAACTGGCTGGTCGAGTTCGCGCTGCGCCAGCGGGTACTGGTTGTCGCGATGCTTCTGCTCGCACTGGTCGGCGGCGCGGCGGGATTTGCGGCCCTCAACATCGAGGCCTACCCCGATCCGGTGCCGCCGCTTGTCGACGTGGTGACCCAGAGCACGGGCCAGTCGGCCGAGGAAATCGAGCGCTACATCACGATTCCGATCGAAGTGCAGATGGCGGGTATCCCGCACGTGCAGGCGATCCGCACGATCTCGCTGTTCGGACTGTCCGACGTCAAGGTGCAGTTCACCTTTGACTTCACCTACGAGCAGGCCGAGCAGTGGGTCATCAACCGCCTGTCGCAGCTGCCGCCGTTGCCGAACGGTGCCCAGCCGCAGGTGTCGCCGACCAGCCCCATCGGCGAGATCTATCGCTACCGCGTGCGCGGCCCCGCCAATTACTCGGTCACTGACCTCAAGACTCTGCAGGACTGGGTACTCGAGCGCCGCTTCAAGGCCGTCCCGGGGGTCATCGACGTCACTGGCTGGGGCGGCAAGACCAAGACCTACGACATCGCGGTCGACCAGCGCCGCCTCGCGGGCTATGGCCTTGGGCTCCCGCAGGTGCTGCAGGCGCTGTCCAACGCGAACATCAACGTCGGCGGCCAGACGGTCAACATCGGGCCGCAGTCCGCGGTCGTACGCGGCGTGGGCCTGATCCATTCGCTCGACGATATGCGCCACACGCTGCTGACCACCAACCGTGGCGTGCCGATCTACCTCGGCGACGTTGCCGAAATCACCGTTGGCAACCAGCCGCGGCTCGGCATCGCCGGGCTCGACGCGACCGACGACATCGTCCAGGGCATCGTGCTGATGCGCCGCGGCGCCGCCAGCACGCCGACGATCGAGGCCGTGCAGCGGGAGGTCGCGCGCATCAACAGCTCCGGGGTGCTGCCGCCGGGAGTCTCGATCGAGCGGATCTACGATCGCAGCGATCTGATCCGGCTCACGACGCGGACCGTGCTGCACAACATGGTGGCGGGCGTCGCCCTGATCTTCCTGCTGCAGTGGGCATTCCTCGGCAACCTGCGCACTGCAATCATCGTGGCGATGACAATTCCGTTTGCACTCGCATTTGCAATCGGCCTGATGCTGCTGCGCGGCGAGTCGGCGAACCTGCTGTCGGTCGGCGCAATCGATTTCGGCCTGATTGTCGATGCGACCGTGATTATGATGGAGAACATCTACCGCCACCTCGCCGAGACGGCGGCACACCGGGTCCGCGGAACGACGCTGCTGCACTCGATGCGGCCGCCGTCCGGATTCAGGGGTAAGTTCCAGACGATCGCGAACGCCGCAGCGGAGGTCAGCCAGTCGATCTTCTTCGCCGCCGCCATCATCGTCGCGGGATTCCTGCCGCTGTTTACGCTGTCGGGCATCGAGGGCCACATCTTCGGGCCGATGGCCAAGACCTACGGTTACGCGATTGCCGGCGGGCTGCTCGCGACGTTCACGGTTGCGCCGGCGCTCGCCGCGATGCTGCTGCCAGCAGCGGTCGATGACAGCGAGACCTGGCTCGTCCGCTGGATACGGCGGATCAACGAGCCGGTGATGGAATTTGCACTCCGGAATCGACTACTGATGGTCGGGCTGGCGGCGCTGCTGGGGCTTGCGGCCCTGCTCGCCGCCCGCACGCTCGGACTCGAGTTCCTGCCTAAGCTCGAGGAAGGCAACCTGTGGATTCGCGCGACGTTCCCGACCTCGATCTCGCTGGAGGAAGGCAACGGCTACGTCAACCGCATGCGCGAGGTCATCCGTGCCTATCCGGAAGTCGAGACCGTGGTATCGCAACACGGCCGACCGGACGACGGCACCGATGCGACCGGGTTCTTCAACGCCGAATTCTTCGTGCCGCTGAAACCCTTCGAGAGCTGGCCGCGCGGCACCGGCAAGGAAGAGCTGACGGCGCAGCTGACTGACAAGCTCACAGAACAGTTCCCCGGCGTGGCGTTCAACTTCTCGCAGTACATCCAGGACAACGTCGAGGAAGCGGCCTCGGGCGTCAAGGGCGAGAACTCCGTCAAGATCTTTGGCAACGACCTCGAGACCCTGGAGCAGACGGCCGGCCGGATCGCGCAGGTGATGGCCCAGATACCTGGCATCACGGACCTCGCCGTGCTGCGTTCGCTCGGCCAGCCGACGATCCAGGTGGAGGTCGACCGCGTGCGCGCGGCACGGTTCGGGCTCGCGCCGGGGGACGTCAACGCCGTCGTCCAGGCGGCCATTGGCGGCCAGTCGGCGGGGGATCTCTACGAGCAAGGCAGCGACCGGCACTTCCCGATGATCGTGCGGCTCGCTTCGCCCTATCGGCAGAGCCTCGATGCGATCCGCCGTATCCCGATCGCGGCGCCCGACCCGACTGGCGGCAGTACGCCGGTGCCGGTGGCGCTCGCCGACGTAGCCGACGTGCGGCTCGTGTCAGGGGCCTCGTTCATCTACCGCGAGCAGCAGCAGCGTTACGTGCCGATCAAGTTCAGCGTCCGCGGCCGGGATCTCGGCGGCGCAGTGCTCGAGGCGCAGCGACGCGTCGACGCCGAAGTAGCGCTACCCGGTGGCTACCGGCTCGAATGGGTCGGCGAGTTCGGAAACCTGCAGGAGGCGCTCGGCCGGCTGGCGTACGCCGTGCCGCTCGCGATCGTGCTGATCTGCCTGCTGCTGTACGTGAACTACGGCCAGCTGCGTGACGTGCTGCTGGCGGCGAGCGTGATCCCGATGGCGATGGTCGGGGGCGTATTCGCGTTGTGGCTGACCGGCACGCCATTCAGCGTGTCGGCGGCAATCGGCTTCGTGGCATTGTTCGGCATCGCGGCGATGGACGGCATCCTGGTGCTGTCCTACTACAATCTCTGCCTCAACGCCGGCCTCGGCCGCGTCGCCGCGATTCGCCAGACCGGGAGCACGCAGCTGCGGCCGGTCATGATGACCTGCATCGTCGCGTGCGTAGGACTCATCCCGGCGGCGCTGTCGACCGGCATCGGATCCCAGGTGCAACGGCCGCTGGCGCTGGTCGTCGTCGGCGGCATGCTGCTCGCCCCGGCGCTGATCCTGGTGGTGCTGCCGGTGCTGATCTTGCGATTCTCCACGCGGCGGCCGCAGCTGGTGACGGACGAAGGCACGCCGGCGAGCGGGGAGATGTCTTGAACGCATTGCGATGCGGCGCGCTCGTCGGTCTGCTCGCGCTCGGAGCGTGCGCGGTCGGGCCCGATTTCAAGCGGCCCGAGCCGCCGCACGTCGATCGCTACGTGCCGGGCGCGCCGCCGTCGGGCAGTGACGCGCAGCGCTTCATCGACGGCCGACCGGTGCCGGCGGACTGGTGGAGCGCGTTCGGGTCACCCGAGCTCGACGCAATCGTCGCCGAGGCACTGCGCGCCAATCCAACGGTCGCGGCGGCGCAAGCGGCACTGAAGCAGGCTCGCGAGACCTATGCAGCGCAACGGGGCGCGTATTTCCCGACGGTTGCCGTCAGCGGCGATGCGAGCCGCAACCGCAACGCCGTTCAGGTGCTGTCGCCGACGCTGACGTCCGGTGAGGCGCTCTACAACCTGTATACCGCAAACATCAGTGTCGCCTACACGCTCGACCTTTTCGGCGCCAACCGCCGGGCTGTCGAGTCGCTCGGGGCGCTCGCCGATGCCGGCCGCTTCCAGCTCGATGCGACCTATCTGACGGTGGCCGGCAACGTCGTAGTCGCGGCGATCCAGCAGGCGGGCCTCGCGGCGCAGGTCGAAGCGACCGAGCGGACCATCGCGCTTGGGCGCGAGAGCCTCGGCGTCCTCAAGCGACAGTTCGAGCTCGGGTCGATCGCCCGGCTGGATGTCGCCGCGCAGGAGGCTGCGCTCGCGCAGCTCGAGGGCTCGCTGCCCCCGCTGCGACGCCAGCTCGAGGCGACGCGCCACCTGCTCGCCGTGCTGACCGGAAAGCTGCCGGCGGACGCGCCGACGGAGTCGTTCTCGCTCGCCTCGCTGTCGCTGCCGGCCGAGATCCCGCTCGGCGTGCCCGCCGAGCTCGTCAATCGCCGGCCGGACGTACGCGCCGCGGAGGCCGAACTGCATGCGGCC
>DATNHZ010000083.1:0-3232 GCA_035604655.1 Steroidobacteraceae bacterium
ACGCCGCCGACGCCGCGCGCGGCCCAGACGATATCCGCGCACTCGATGTGGGCCCGGTAAGCCGCCAAATGGCGAATCGCCACTGGCACGTCGACCGGCTCCACCACGATCCCGCCCTGCCAGTGCAGGATGCCGAGCGCGTGGGTCAGCTTGAGGATGTTGCCGAAGGCTGCGAGGTCGCCGTAGCGGCGACCGCCTTCGCGATCGTTGATGTTGGGCGCCCCGTTCACCGGTCCGAAATTGACGACGTTGTCGCCGACGTACAGGTGCCGGTCGGGATTGCGGGCGTGCAGCACGAAGCGCTCGGGCACATGAGAGAGACAGGTCTCAACGATGTCCCGTCCGAGCCGGACAATTTGCGTCTCATCGTCGACTAGAGCGCCGGCGCGGCGGTAGACGGCTCGTGCCGCGGCGCTGCGGATCTCGAGTCCCGCCTCCTCGAGTACCCGAAAAGCCGCCGCCAGAATGCGCTCGACCTGCTCGGGCGTAAGTATTTCGAGCGGTGGCCACGGGTTCCTGAGCCGCGGCAGGGGCGCAAGCGACGGACCCATCGAACGCGGGGCGCGGCCGTGTCCGCGTCGCCGGGAGGATGGCAGTACCTCGATCATGGGCTCCCCTTGCTGTGTCAGGGTGGATGGACGGGGCAGATAGTGCGTTGCGGACGCGAACCGGCGCAACCCGCGTGGCGTCCAAATCGTTCGGCCCGGCGACGGAGCGGTGAACAGGCCTATCAGCCGGCCGCGTGACAGCCACGGCAGGTCGGCATGCAGGGAGGGGTCGCCGGCCAGCGCCGACCGCGGGATCCGCCTGAGCAAGCAAGCGGCTTAGCCCTGGGCGAGGGGGCCAAGCGCGGCCTTCAACGGACCAAGCCACGGTTCGAAGTGTCGCCACTGGTCGATGCCTTCCCTGGAGATCGGTTGGCGAACCTGTTCGGAACTTGCAGTCCGCACGCTGCGTTCTGTCTTGTAGAACTCGAGGCAACGCTGCTCAAACTCGAGGCCGCAAAACTCGAGCAGCCGCCGAACGTGGCCCTCCAGGTCCTCCACGACGTCCTCGTGCTGCACGCGCAAGCTCCTGCCGGGGAGTACGGCGTCCCAGTGGGCCATCAGTTCGACGTACGTCCGGTAATAGCGGCCGATGTCCTCGAGGCTATACGTAAATTCCTGCCCCGATGCGAACAGCTGCTTGAAATTACTGAAGCAGCAAGCCATTGCCGCGCGCCGCGCGTCGATGATCTTTGCGTTAGGGAGCATCAGGTGGATGAGCCCGATATGCCGGAAGTTGTTCGGCATCTTGTCGATGAAGAACGGCTTTCCGGTCCGAAGGACGCGCGTGTCCTCGAGGTACTTCTCGCCGAACCTCCGCAGCTGGTCCGAGCTGAGCTCGGTAAGCACCCCCGGGTAGCGAGGCGTCGAGTCGCTGTTGTCGCGGCCGTGCAGTTGATGAACGAGCCGCGGAATATCCGCGAGTTCCATCGTTCCCTCGACCTGCGAGTGCGAGGCCAGAATCTGCTCGAGCAGTGTCGATCCCGCCCGCGGCAGGCCGACGATGAATATCGGATCAGGCCGATCGCAACCGACGCCTTGCCGCGCGGCGAGGAACTCACGGGTGCAGACAGCGATCTGCAGACGGGTATTGCGTTCGACGTGTTCCGCTTGATAGCGGCTCTCGCTCTTCTTGAAGGCATTGCCACGCGCGTAGTAGCGGAAGGACTCGGCATACTCGCCTCGATCCTCGAGCGCCTTGCCGAGCGCGAAGCACAGGTGATACCGGTCGGTGAGGCTAGTGCCGCCCGCGGCTTCCTGCGCGCGCATGCGGTGGAGCTCGTCGTCCGTGAAGCGGTAGGTCTTCAGGTTCGCGAGACTCCAGTACGCATCACCGAAGCTGGGTCGGGTGGCCGCGGCTGCTCGATACGACTCGATCGCGTCCGACCGTCTGCCGAGGGTCTTCAGCGAGTGCGCGACGGACAGATGCAGGTCGGCGGCTGCCGGGGTTTCGGCCACGAGCTCGCGGTAGGTTCGCAGCGCCTCGTCATGGCGACCGAGTCCGACGCAGGCGTTGGCATAGGTGGCGCGGTAGCCGCGATTCCGGGGATCGAGCCTGAGCAGCTTCTGCATCTCTTCCAGAGCTCGCGCGTACTTGTGCCGCTGCAACAGTACCGAGGCATACTCGTGGCGTGCGGCGTGATAGTCCGGTGCAAATACCAGTATGCTCTCGAGCAGAAACTCGGCGTCGTCGAGGACGTCGAGCTTGATGCCGATCTTGGCGAGCAGCCGCATTGCCTCGATGTGATCGCCGTGCGTTTGCAGGAAGTGGCGCACAACCCGCTCGGCCCCGTAGATGTCGCCTTCGGAAAACATGTTTGTTGCGCCGACGACAGCGGGCGGCAGGTTCGCGAGCGCTCTCAAGTGGGCCGCCGCCTTGTCGGCTTCGGCTTCCCGCCCAGCCGAAAGATTGAGGTCCTTGAGCGCCGTCCAGCTGGCGTGCAACGTGGGGTTCAGCGTCACCGCCCGGCCGTAGGCTGCGATCGCGGCGTCTGTCTCGCCGACGGCTCGATAGCAGTGACCGCGCTCCTGATACATGCGGCCGTAGTCGGGATGAATGGCCTCAATCCGCAGTAGTGTCCTGAGTGCATCGGCGACACGGCCGAGGCACCGCTGACTCACCGCGATGAGGTAGAGCACGTCGCGGTTCTCGGGCACCTCTGCGAGGAGGTTCTGCGCGGCCGCGAGCGCCGCCGCAAATTGACGCTTCTCAACGAGTGCGCGGGTCCGCTGGACCTCGGCCTCGATTCGGGAAACGGGCGGATTGGGCGCCGTTACTGCCATGACTAGGTTCCACGAGCTCAGACCCCGCCGGCGGAATCTGGGAATCGAACAATCGCGCCGGTCACCGGCGGACCGTGCTCACTCGACGCTTATCAATTGATCATGCGCGAGAACCATGGCCGTTGAGAAGTAGCGCGCGCGCCACACCTGGATTGTGCGGGCCTCCCGCCGACCGCTCTGGAACCGTGGCGCTGCCGCATACGGCGAATATCCGCACCGCTGACCAGTGCCGCGGCCCCCGAATCCCAGGAGTCCGCGACGCCCCAGCGCATTGCCGACGGCGCACAGACCGGCCGCGGCCGGTCAGCACGGATCCGCAGCCTACAGAGCGCGCTGCAGTTCGGGGCGACGGGGCGGGGCGCCTAGATCGACGCTGCACCCCTCCGGGCGGCTGCGCTCGTCGC
>DATNHZ010000084.1:0-26552 GCA_035604655.1 Steroidobacteraceae bacterium
GCCAGCGCGTGCTTGAGCCGCTGGCTGGACGCGTCCTGCCACTCGTCCCGTTCGACGACGACGGCCGGGTCCGCATCCGGTGCCGGCAGGTACGCCGACGGTGAGTACACCGCCTCCTCATCCCCGTGCTCGGGCGCCGGATCGAATGCGATGTCCCGTGCCGCCAGGCGCTGCTCCATCTGCGAGACCTCGGCCGGCGTCACGCCGAGCTCCTTGGCGACCGTCCGCGTTTCCTCGGCCGACAACCAGGCCAGATTCTTCTTCGCCTTGCGCAGGTTGAAGAACAGCTTGCGCTGCGCCTTGGTGGTCGCGATCTTCACGAGGCGCCAGTTGCGCAGGACGTACTCGTGGATCTCTGCGCGGATCCAGTGCACGGCGAAGGAGACGAGCCGCACGCCGATCGTCGGATCGAAGCGCTTGACGGCCTTCATCAGGCCGACGTTGCCTTCCTGAACGAGATCGCCCATCGGCAGCCCGTAGCCGGAATAGCCGCGGGCGATGTGGACGACGAAACGCAGGTGCGAAAGGACGAGCTGTCGCGCTGCCTCGAGATCATCCTCGGTGCGAAAACGTGTCGCGAGCTGCAGCTCCTCGTCACGTGACAGGATCGGGATGTGCGATACGGTCTCGATGTACGCATCGAGGCTGCCGACGGGACCTCGCAGGGCGAGCGTCGTCGGGGTGGGCAGGGCTGCAGTTGCAAGCGCGACGGTCATGGATCGTTGAATTCCTTTGCCCGGGTCAATGCGGCCTCCGGGTACCGTAATCTTAGCAGTCGGGGATTTAGAGTGCTAAGGCCCGGTCAGGTTCCCAAGACTTTTACATTATAGATCAATCACTTATAATTGGATGGCGCCTCAAAGTTCGGCGCCGGGTTCGATCGCCCGCAGGTGACGAGTCGCCGAGACGAAGGCACCGATCCAGCCGAGCACGGCGCCCCCGCCGACCAGAATGAGTGACCACGCCGCGTCGAGGTCGCTCAAATGAAAATGGCTGCCGTAGGCCTCGGCGACGCGCCCGAGCGGTCCACCGAGGGCGCGGACCAGGGCCTCGACGAGCAGCCATGCGACTGCCCCGCCACCGAGGCCGTACCAGAACCCGCCGTACAGGAACGGCCGCCGCACGAATCCGTCACTGCCGCCGACCAGCTTCGTGACCTCGATCTCTGCGCGCCGCGTGTCGATGTCGAGCCGGATCGTGTTGCCAACCACCAGCAGCACGGCAGTCCCCAGCACCAGGGCGAGCAGCTCGACGGCGCGCCTGAGCGCATCGAGGATCGCCGTGAACCGGCGCACCCACTCCGTATCGAGCTGCACCTGATCGACGCCTGCAAGCGCGCGCAGCGCATCGCCTAGACCGCCGAGTCCGGTCGTATCGTCAGCGCCCTCGATGACCCGCGGCCGCACCACGATCGATGCCGGCAGCGGATTGTCCTTGAGTGAATCGAGCGCCGCACCGAGTCCGGACCAGCGGCGGAACTCCGCGAGTCCCTCGGCGGATGTCACGAGGCGCGCGCTCGCGACATCCGGCCGGGCGGCGATCGTCTCGGTGAGCTGCTGCGCATCGTGATCTGCAAGCCTGGGCTTGAGGTAGACGGTCAGATCGAGCGCGCTCTGCCAGCCCCCCGACAGCGTGCGCGCGTTGGTCACGAGCAGTTCGAGGCACGCGGGAAGGGCAAGCGCGATGCCGATGACGCCGATCGTGAGCGCCGTGCCGAACGGCGCGCGCGCGAGCCGGCCGAGCGAGGCAACCAGCGTCTGCAGGTGGCGCTCGGACCAGCCCGCGGCAATCGCGCCGAGGCCCCGTGCCTCGGAGTCGCGGGCACTGGCTTCAGGCATGTGCCTCTCCGATCAGGCGTCCGGCTGCGAGCGCAATGCGCCGCACGCTGAACTGCTCGATCAGGTGCAGGTCGTGGCTCGCGATCACGACCGTCACGCCGACGTCGTTGAAGCGTTTGAACAGCCGCATGACCTCCATGGCCAGATCCGGATCGAGGTTCCCGGTGGGCTCGTCCGCAATCAGGATCGGCGGCTTCGCGACGACCGCACGCGCGATGCCGACGCGTTGCTGCTCGCCGGTCGACAGCTCGATCGGGAAGCTGGTCTCGCGGCCGAGCAGCCCCACCTGGTCGAGCGCCGCCCGCACACGCTTGTCGAGCTCGCGGCGGGGGATTCCAGAGATCACGAGCGGCAGTGCAACGTTGTCCCAGATCGGCCGGTCGTGCAGCAGCTTGTGATCCTGGAACACCATCCCGATGCGGCGCCGATAGCCCGGAATGCCGCGGCGCCTGATCGCGGCGATGCCCTGGCCGCCGACCACAATCTGGCCGCGCGTCGGCCGCTCGATCAGTCCGATCAGCTTGAGGGCAGTGCTCTTGCCGGCCCCGGAATGGCCGGTCAGGAACACCATCTCGCCGGCGGCGACCGTGAACGACAGGTCGGTCAGCGCCTCGCGGCCGCTCGGGTAGCGCTTCGCGACGCCCTCGAAGGTGATCATGGCGGCTCGCCGGTCCCGGCCGGTGCGAGCAGCGCGGTCACGAAGTCCTCGACGTCAAACTCGCCGAAATCCGTGGCGCTCTCGCCGATGCCGACGTAGCGCAGCGGGATAGCGAGCTCGGCGGCGATCGCGAGCACAATTCCGCCCTTGGCCGTGCCATCGAGCTTGGTCAGCACGATGCCCGTCACGCCCAGCGCCTGATGGAATACGCGCGCCTGCGACAGCGCGTTCTGCCCTTGGCTCGCATCGAGCACCAGCAGCACTTCGTGCGGCGCGCTCGGATCGATTCGCGCCAGCACCCGCTTGACCTTGCGCAACTCGTCCATCAGGTGGGCCTGGTTCTGCAGCCGCCCTGCCGTGTCGGCGAGCAGCACGTCGATCCCGCGGGCCCTGGCGGCCGACAGCGCATCGAAAATCACCGCCGCCGGGTCCGCGCCCGCGGCCTGGGCGATCACCGGCACCTCGTTGCGCGCCCCCCAGACTTCGAGTTGCTCGACCGCGGCCGCCCGGAACGTATCGCCCGCCGCGAGTATGACGGTCCGACCCTGTTCCTTCAGGCGCCGCGCAAGCTTGCCGATCGTGGTGGTCTTGCCGGAACCGTTCACCCCGACGACCAGCACGACGAACGGCCGTCGCTCCCGATCGAAGATCAGCGGCCGCGCCACCGGGGCAAGCAGCGTGGTGATCGCGGCCGCGAGCGCCGAGAGCAGTGCATCGAAGTCCGCGAGCTCGTTGCGCGCGACGCGCAGGCGCAGGTCCTTGAGGATGCGCTCGGTCGCATCGACGCCGACGTCGGCGCTCAGCAGCCGGGTCTCGAGATCATCGAGCAGCTGCGCATCGATCTGGCGACCGGGCAGCAGCTCGCGCAGATCCCGCGTCAGCAGCCCGTCGCCGCGGTTCAGGCGCGCCCGCAATCGCGAAAACAAGCCGCGCCCGCCACCGGGCGGCGTCGCGCGCTCGGCCGCGTCCCGGCCGGCATCACCGCCCGCCGGCGCTTTTTTCCTGCCAAAGTCGAACATGGGTAGATCCGGGGCCCGCTTGCATTCTACCGGCGATTGCAGTCCGTACGCGCATGCGGCCGGGTGATGCACGGCGCAGGATGCACGGCTTGCTCGGTACGAGGAGGGGGCCTCGAGCGCAGCGAGGGCGCTCAGCAGCGCGCGCTGATTTCGACGTCGACGCCAACGGCGTCGGGCGCACTCGCCGGAGCTGAAATCGGCGCGACGATTGGCCGCCGGGAATTGACGTCAATGCCGACACGACCCGCCCGCGGGAGGTCCGTCCGCGCAGCAACCGTCGCGACCGCGCGGCGGATGCGACTGATCGGTGCCTCGCGCGCCCGAGGTCTGCGCAGCCAGACGCGTATCATCGCGCGGTCATTTGCAGGGCACGAGGACGCCTTGGCTCACGACCCTCCGAAGGATCGGCCGCTCCGAGCCGCTGGCATCGCGAAGCCTGCCGCAGTGCAAAAAATGGCGGCGGGTGCGCGCAACGCAATCCGCATCATTGGCGGCACCTGGCGCGGCCGCCGCATCCGTTTTCCGCCGGCGGCCGAGCTGCGCCCGACTCCCGATCGTGTCCGTGAGACGTTGTTCAACTGGCTGCAGGGCGAGATCGCCGGGGCGCGCTGTCTGGACCTGTTCGCCGGCAGCGGCGCCCTCGGCCTCGAGGCGATTTCGCGGGGTGCGCGCGAGGTCGTGTTCGTCGAGCACGACCGGGCCGTGGCCGCGGCGCTGCGAGCCTCGCTGGCCACGCTCAAGGACTCGCGGGGAATGGTGCTGGAGCGCGACGCATTCGCCTTCCTGGCGGGCCCGGCCGAGCGCTTCGACGTAGTGTTCCTCGATCCGCCGTTCGCCCGAGGCTGGATGACCGAATTGTGTAAACTCCTCGAGTCCAGAGGCTGGCTGGCAGCGCGCGCGGTGGTGTATCTCGAGACGGCGGCACGCGAGCCGACCCCGGCACTGCCCGCTGAGTGGACACTCAGCCGGGAGACGCGGGCGGGCGAGGTCCGCGGTTTGCTGGCGCGGCGCACCGCGCCGGGGTCGCGGACGGACGTCGTCGAACGGGTGGACGAGACATGAACCGCAAGATGCACGCCGTCTATCCGGGCACCTTCGATCCGATCACCAATGGCCACCACGACCTGGTACGGCGCGCCGCTGGCATCTTCGAGCGCGTCGTCGTCGCGATCGCCGCCAATCCGAACAAGACCCCGATGTTTGAGCTCGACAAGCGCATCGACATGGCCCGCCGCGTGCTCAAGGACGTGCCCAACGTCGAGGTACAGGGCTATTCGGGCCTCACTGTCGAGTTCGCCCGCAACCACGGCATGCACGTCGTGATTCGCGGGCTCAGGGCCGTGTCCGACTTCGAGTTCGAGTTTCAGCTAGCCAACATGAGCCGCCACCTGTCGCCAGAGGTCGAGACCGTGTTCCTGACGCCGCAGGAGCAATTCACGTTCATTTCCTCGACGCTGATCCGCGAGATCGCCTCGCTCGGTGGCGACGTGAGCGAGTTCGTCCATCCACTGGTGGCCGAGGAACTCAAGCAGCGCGCGCCGCTGTTTGCGCGCCGCGCGCCGGCGGGAGCGGACTGATGCGACCCGGTCGGCCTGCTCCGCCGCTCGCGCTGGTGCGGGCGCTGCTGCTCGCAGCGCTCCTCTCGCTCGCCTGCGCGCCGGCGCTCGCGGGCGCGCCGCTGCCGCCGAAGGCCGCGATCGCGAGTTCGCATCCGCTCGCGACCCAGGCGGGCCTGGACATGCTGGCACGGGGGGGGAATGCGTTCGATGCCGCGATCGCGGTCAGCGCCGTGCTCGCGGTTGTGGAACCCGCAAGTTCCGGGGTCGGCGGCGGCGGCTTTTACCTGCTGCACCTCGGTGCCGACGGCCACGACGTGATGGTCGATGCCCGCGAGACGGCACCGGCCGCCGCGACCCGCGACATGTACCTCGGGCCGAACGGCAGGCCGCGCCCGGGTGCCTCGACCGAGGGACCGCTGGCCGCCGGCATTCCCGGCGAGCCGGCCGCATGGCAATGGCTGGCTCGCAAATACGGCCACCTGCCACTCGCCGTAAGCCTCGCTCCGGCGATCCGCGCGGCGCGCGAGGGCTTTCCGCTGTATGCGCGCCTGGCGAACGCGATCCACGTCAAGCAGGCGCAGCTCGCGAGGTCAGCGGACACCGCCAGCGTGTTCCTCCTCAAGGGCCAGCCGCCGCCGGTCGGTGCGCTGATCCGCCAGCCCGACCTGGCCCGGACGATCGCGCTGATCGCTGGCAGCGGCTCGAACGCTTTCTACCGCGGCAAATTTGCGGCGCAGCTGGTCGCGCACGTGCGCCACGACGGCGGCATCTGGAGCGAGGCGGACCTCGCCGGCTACCGCATCGTGGAGCGCATGCCGATCACCACCCACTACCGCAACGCGACGCTGGTGATGGCCGCGCCGCCCTCATCGGGCGGCGTGGTGATCGGCGAGGCGCTCAACATCCTCGCCGGCTACGACCTGGGCGGGCTCGACGCGACGACCCGGCGGCACCTGACAATCGAGGCGCTCCGCCACGCCTACCGCGACCGCGCCGAATATCTTGGCGACCCCGACTTCGTGAAGATGCCCCTCGAACAGCTGCTGAGTCCTGATTACGCGGCTGGCCAGCGCAACTCGATCCGCCTCGATCGTGCGACACCGTCGGAGACTCTGCGGCCGGCGTTTACCGGCGAGGAGAGCCAGTCCACGACCCATTTCTCGGTGCTCGACCGCGAGGGCAACCGGGTCGCGGCGACTGTGTCGGTCAACCTGTTCTTCGGTGCGACCTACATGGCGCCCGGCACCGGCATGATCCTCAACGACACGATGGACGACTTCGCCGTCGCGGCCGGTGTGCCGAACGCTTTCCAGCTCGTCGGCGCCGACGCGAACGCCATTGCGCCCGGCAAGCGCCCGCTCTCCAGCATGACGCCGACGTTCGTGGACACCGACCGCGGAATGCTGATCATTGGCTCGCCGGGCGGCGCCACCATCATCAGCAACCTCACGTTCAGCGTGCTCAATTGGCTTGACGGCAAGAGCGCCGCCGAGATCGTGTCGGCGCCACGCATTCATCACCAGTATGTTCCGGACATCGTGCTGCTCGAACCGGGCGCGCTGACGGCGGAGGAGCGCACGCAGCTCGAGAAGCTCGGCCACCATCTGCGCGAGGCGCGCAACCAGTGGGGCAACAGCCAGGCCATCACCTGGGAGTACGGCAGCGGCAAGGTTGAGGCGGCGTCGGACCCGCGTGGCTACGGCGCCGGCCTCGTGTACTGACGCGACGCGATGCCACTGGCACTGGCCGTGACGATGCTGAACGCCGTCGGGCTGTGTCTCGCCGGGCTCGGCGTGCTCGGTGTGGTGCTCGCCTTCTGGCAGCTGCTCGGCTGGGCCGTGGCCGGCGCAATACCAACGGTGGCCGATATCTGGCGCCACTCGGGGCTGGCCGGCGAGCTGATGGTGGCGCTGTTCACCTGGCTGCCGCTGGTGCTCGGGGCCGCGATCCTGTTCCATGCGTTCATCGCCTGGCTCGGCCTCGGGCTACTGTGGCGCCGGCCGTGGGCGCGGCGCGGGGGCGTCGTGTTTGCGGGCCTCTGGGCGGTGACGGCCGCGGGCGTGTGGTTCGGGGTGCGGGTTGCGCTCGAGGACCTGGCCCGCGGGTACCCGGAGCGAGCCGGGTTTGCGCGCGTCGCCGAGACGCTCGCCGGCCAGGTGGGAATCGCCAACGTCGCGCTCGGCGCCGCGCTCGCCTGGCTGCTGGTCCAGCCTGCGGTCCGCGTCCAGTTCACGCCTGGCAGCTAGGGCACCAGTACGTCGAGCGCTGACCCTGCGCCGCGTGGCGGATCCGCGTGCCACATGCGCGGCACGGCTCACCGTCGCGCTCGTAGACAAACAGCTTCTGGCGGAAATAACCGGGCGTGCCGTCGGTCCGCAGGTAATCGCGCAGGGTCGTGCCGCCGGCGCGAATGGCGGAGGCGAGCACCCGCTTGATCGCCGTGGCGAGGCGCGCCATTTCCGCGCGCCTCAGCCGTCCCGCGGCGCGCCGCGGGCTCACGCCGGCGCGAAACAGCGCCTCGTTCGCATAAATGTTGCCGACGCCCGCCACGATCCGGGCATTCATGATGAACTGCTTGACGGCGACCCGCCGGCCGCGCGTGCGGCCCCACAGATACGCCGCGTCGAACCCGGCGGACAGTGGCTCGGGCCCGAGGCTGCGGAGCAGCGGGTGCCTGGCGGGGTCGCCGCGGATGAACTGCATCGTGCCGAAGCGACGTGGGTCGTTGAAACGAATGCAGCGCCCCGAGTCGAGCACGATGTCGACGTGATCGTGCGTCGTCGGATCCTGCTCGCGGGCGAGCACGCGCAGACTTCCGGACATTCCGAGGTGTACCAGCAGCGTACCGGCGTCGGTGCCGATCAGCAGGTACTTGGCGCGGCGCCCGACGGTACGGATACGCCGGCCCGCGAGCCGAGCCTCGAAGCCGGGTGGCAACGGCCAGCGGAGCCGGCGGTCACGCACACGCACCGCGACGATCCGGCGCCCGACCAGGACCCGTTCGAGTCCCCGGCGCGTGGTCTCGACTTCGGGCAGTTCAGGCATTTTTGTTCGAATTCCGGCGCCAGGCTCGGACCAGTGGCGCGATCTGTCTCGCAAAACGGGTGTTTCGGCCCCAACCTGGGGTGAATACGCGGGGTTCCCGGGCCGGCTCCGGCGTATAGTGGCCGCCTCGCGTGGGGGGCCCTGGAGCTGGCGGCACCCGCGATCTGATGCCTGGAGTACTTCGCACGTGAATCTCGACTTTCTGTACGGTCTCGTCAGGCTGAGTTTCTGGGGCTACGTGTTGGTGACGTTCCTGCTCGTGCAGGTCACGATGATGGCCGTCACGCTGTACCTGCATCGCGACGCCGCCCACCGGGCGGTCGACCTGCATCCGGTGCTGCGACACATCTTCCGCTTCTGGATCTGGTCCTCGTCCGGCATGATCACCGGCGAGTGGGTGGCGGTGCACCGCAAGCATCACGCATTCTCCGATGTGGCGGGCGATCCGCACAGCCCGGTGCTGCTCGGCCTCAAGAAGATCCTGCTGGAGGGCGCCGAAGTCTATCGTGCCTCGGCCCGCGACTCCGAGATCGTCGCGAAGTACGGCCGCGGAACACCGGACGACTGGCTCGAGCGCAACCTCTACGCACGCCATCGCAACCTCGGGATCATCCTGCTGGTGGTGAGCGACCTCGTGGTGTTCGGCGTACCGGGGATCATCATCCTGTCGGTGCAGCTCGTCGCGATGCCGCTGTTCGCGGCCGGTGTGATCAACGGGCTCGGCCACGCGGTCGGCTACCGGAACTTCGAGTGCGACAACGCGTCGCGCAACCTCGTGCCATGGGGCGTCGTCACCGGCGGCGAGGAGCTGCACAACAACCATCACGCATTCCCGTCGTCGGCGCGCTTCTCTATGCGTCGCGGCGAGTTCGACATCGGCTGGCTGTGGCTGCGCATTTTCTCGGCCCTGGGGTTCGCCCACATCCGCAAGGTGGCGCCGCGGGCGCTGGTGGAGGCACCGCGACCGATGGTTGACCTCGATACGGTGCGTATCGTCATCACCGGGCGGATGGACGTGCTCAGGAACTACGCCCGCAGCGTGACGCTGCCAGTGCTGAAAGCCGAGGCGGCCGCGAGTGCGGGCCGGCTGAGTCTGAAGGTCAAGCGCCTGCTGATACGTCACCCGACGCTGCTGGACGAAAGTGCCCGCGCCCGGCTGCAGCAGCTGCTCGCCGAGCACGCCACGTTGAAGACGGTCACTGATTTCCGCGACCGGCTGGCCGTGCTGTGGAGCGGGACGATCCGCAACAACGAACGACTGACCGCGTACCTGCGCGAATGGATCCGCGAGGCCGAAACGAGCGGGATCGAGCGTCTGCAGGAGTTCGCGCGCGCGCTGAAAGGCTATCGGCTGGTACCGGCCGGCGCCTGACGCGCAGCGGACCGCGGGGCCGGAATCGGCAGCGCTGTCCCGGCTGCCGCGCAATGCCGCGCCGACGGCGCGGATTACTTGATCTTTGATTCCTTGTACGTCACGTGCTTGCGCGCGCGCGGATCGAACTTGAGCAACTCCATCTTCTCCGGATGGAGGCGCTTGTTCTTGGTGGTCGTGTAGTAGTGGCCGGTACCGGCACTGGACACGAGCTTGATCTTGTCACGCATGGGCGAAACTCCAGGCGGGTTGCGTCAGATGCGCTCGCCGCGGGCGCGCAGCTCGGCGACGACCTCGGCCACGCCGCGCTTTTCGAGCGTGCGCATGCCACGGGTCGTGACCTTGAGCGTGATCCACCGCCTCTCGTCCTCGAGCCAGAAGCGCTGCGTATGCAGGTTCGGCAGGAAGCGACGGCGGCGCTTGTTGTTGGCGTGGGATACCGTGTTGCCCACGGTCGGCTTCTTGCCGGTGACCTGACAGACTCGTGACATGTGGGCAGTCCTGATCCGGCCGTACTGGGCCAGAGAGCCGTGTATTTAACCAGCGAGTCAGGCCCGATGCAACCCGCGGGCACCGGCCGCCGGCACGACCGCCCCCGCCCGCGAACCGGACCGCGACCGGCCGTTGGCTGCAGTAACAAGCCCCGCTCGGCCTGGTATGGAGCACACCACCAGTTACAGGAGTCCACGTTCCGCCAGTGAGACGGTCTCCCCGCCGGCGATGATGACGTGATCGATCACACGGATGTCGACGAGCGCCAGTGCTTCCTGAAGGCGACGCGTGATGGCCGCGTCGGCTTGGCTCGGCTCAGGTATGCCGGACGGGTGCGGATGGGCGAGGACGAGCGCCGCCGCGTTCCGCGCCAGCGCGAGCTTGACGACCTCGCGGGGGTGAACGCTCGCCCCGTCGATGGTTCCACGGAAGAGCTCCACGTACTCGATCAGGCGGTGGCGGTTGTCGAGTAGCAGCACCGCGAAAGATTCGTGCTCAAGCCCCCCGAGCTTGAGGCTCAGGAAGTCGCGCACCAGGCGCGGGGACGTAAGGGCAACCCCGCGACGGACCCGTCTCGAAAGGGCCTTCCGCGCCGCAGCAATGATTTCCGCCGCCGTTGCGCCCCGAATCGAGCCGCCCTGGTCGCGGACGAACAGCACCGACGAGGGCCCGTCAGACACGGTGCGGATCCTGAGCTTCGCGGACCGCGGGCGACGGAGTCGCAGGCCGGGCACGGCGGTTCCGCCGCCTACGCAGGCGTGTCGGCGCGGTGTCGACGCGGGTCGCTGAGCCCCGGTTGCGGGACACCGCTCGCGTGAGCTCGACCGTCCCGCTCCATGCACCGGCGGCGAATCGGATCGACATCATGTCGGTCGAGTCGTTGGCCCTGCGACCGAGGTGCGGGCCTCCTCCAGGAAGCCCCTCGCCGGCTAACCAGTCGCGCGTTTTCATGAACCAAGTCTCATTCCGTCTGAGCCGGTCGCCGAGCGGGTAAATTCGCCGAATCGGGCCATTTGTCCCGTCCCTGCTCATAACTGACGGTTCTCGCCGCCCTGACACCAAGCCTTGGAAGCCGTGGTCGATGCGGTCGATAATGCTTGGATGAGTGCTCCTGCGCCGACGCCGCGTCGCATTCTGCTGGGTGTCACCGGCGGAATTGCTGCGTACAAGTCAGCCGAGCTGGTGCGACGGCTGGCCGAGCGCGGAGCCGAGGTGCAGGTCGTGATGACCGCCGGCGGCCAGCGCTTCGTCACGCCCCTGACGTTCCAGGCGCTGTCCGGTCGGCCGGTGCGCACCGATCTTTGGGATCCGGCGGCCGAAGCCGCAATGGGTCACATCGAACTCGCGCGGTGGGCGGAACTGGTGCTGGTGGCGCCGGCGAGCGCGGACTTCCTTGCGCGCCTCGCGGCGGGCCGGGCGGACGATCTGCTGGCCACTCTGGCGCTTGCGACCGCTGCTCCCGTCTGGGTCGCACCGGCGATGAACCGGCTGATGTGGTCGAACGCCGCGACCCAGGCGAACGTCGCAACCCTCGCCGCGCGCGGCGTCAGGATCCTCGGACCCGCGAGCGGCGACCAGGCGTGCGGGGAGATCGGTCCCGGCCGGATGCTCGAGGCCGCGGAACTTGCGACGGAGGTGTTCGCGACCGAAATCGCCGGGCCGTTGAGCGGCCTGCACGTCGTCATCAGCGCCGGCCCCACGCGCGAACCGCTTGACCCGGTGCGTTTCATCAGCAACCGCAGCTCCGGGAAGATGGGATTTGCGGTCGCGGCCGCCGCCCGCGACGCCGGCGCGCGGGTCACGCTCGTCAGCGGCCCGGTTGCGCTCGCAACACCCGCCGGGGTGACCCGCGTCGACGTCGAAACCGCCGAGCAGATGTACCGCGCTGTCCACTGTGCGCTGCCAGGCGCCGATATCTACATCGGCGCGGCGGCGGTGGCCGACTACACGCCGGCGCGCTGCGCAACCCAGAAGATCAAGAAGACCAGCGAGTCCCTCGAGCTGTCGCTGCAGAAGGCGCCGGACATCCTGGCGTCGGTCGCGGCGCTCGAGCCGCGGCCGTTTACCGTCGGATTTGCGGCCGAGACCAACGACGTAGAGAAACACGCCCGCGAGAAACTCGCGCGCAAGCGGCTCGACCTGATCGCTGCCAATGAAGTCGGCGACGACCGCGCCTTCGACCGCGAGGACAACGCGCTGCTGCTGTTGTGGCCGGGCGGCCGCCGCGAGCTGGCGCTCAAGTCCAAGGCCGATCTCGCCCACGAGTTCGTCGCGCTGCTCGCCGAGCGCTATCGGGATACGCGCCGGCCGGTGGCAAAGCTGACACCGGTCGCCGGCGCCGGCTGAACATGGCAACCCCGCGGGCCCAGCGCGGTTCACGACCCGCTACACTGCGCCGATGCGCTCACTCCAGGTTCGTGTTGTCGATCCGCGGCTCGGCCGCGAGTGGCCACTGCCGACCTATGCGACCGAGGGCTCGGCCGGCCTCGACCTCAGGGCGTGTCTCGAGGCACCGCTGGCACTTCCGCCCGGACGCGCCGAGCTGGTGCCGACGGGGCTTGCGATCCACCTCGACGATCCGGGCCTCGCGGCACTGCTGCTGCCGCGTTCCGGGCTCGGCCACAAGCACGGCATCGTGCTTGGCAACCTGGTTGGGCTCGTCGACTCGGATTACCAGGGCCAGGTGATGGTCTCAGTGTGGAACCGCGGCAGCGAGGCTTTCGCGATCCAGCCGGGCGAGCGCATTGCGCAACTGGTGGTCGTGCCGGTCGTGCAGGTGCGGCTGGAGGTCGTCACGAATTTCACGACCAGCGAGCGCGGCGCTGGGGGCTTCGGCAGCTCGGGACGGGCCTGAAGGGCGCCGCGACAGCTGTCAGTTGCGCGCCGGCTGCGCGCCGCGCGAATAGTCGGTCTCGATCTTCTTGAGCTCGCGGAAACGCGCGATGTCGCTCGCAAACTGCGCCTTCATGTTCGCCAGATCCTGCTTTTTGATCTCGAGATTGCGCTGTTGTGTGGCGACGTCGGTCGTGGTGCGAACCAGGTCTTCGGCGACAGGCTCGGGCAGCTGCGGCGCATTCGGCGAGGTGTTGTAGGGCCTGAACCGCTGCACCTGCTGCTCGAGCTGGTGCTGGCGCGTGCGCAGCTGTTCGAGATAGGCGCTTGTGACCCGCGCCTGACCGTCGAGAATGTCCGCGCGGCGATCCCGGAGCGCTTCGATCTCCTCGACGGTCAAGTAGGTCGCGAGCAGGTTCTGGTCGCGCTGCCTGCTCTGGGCCACGGCCTGCTGTGCGCGATCTTCCTTGGCGCGGCGCGTGGCTTCAGCCGCCAGCTGGTCCGGCGTGCGCCGCCCGGGGACTGTGCCGACCGGCACTCCCTGGGAGTTCAGCACCGTCGCGTCCTGATCGGCGGACTGCGCCGGCACCGCATCGCTGTAATGCACGACGCCCTTCTCGTCGGTCCACTTGTAGACCGACTGTGTGGGACTCGAGGGGGTTGCGGCCATGGCCGCGCCGAACGCCGCTGCGGCGAGCAAGCCGACGAACAAATACGGGCGGCGGAGGGCCATGACGGCTGGCAGTGTGCCGCAAACGGCGGTGGTTGTGCACCTGCCGGACGAGCCTTTCGGGACGCGCATCACGCGGTTGTCAGCCGCTCGCTGCCGCAGTGCCGTACCGCGCCCTGTAGGCCACGAGGTCGGCGAGCGTACTGCCTGCCGCGTTGGCGATGCCCCGCTCGAGGCCGGCGATCAGGTCGGTCAGCGTCAGGATCGCTACCACCGGCAGGCCAAACTGCTGTCGGACCTCCTGCACGGCGGAGTGTGTCGACTCGCGGCCCCGCTCCTCGCGATCGAGCGCGAGCAGCACGCCGGCCGGAGCCGCTCCCGCAGCCTTGATGAGGGTCACCGAATCGCGAATCGCAGTGCCCGCCGTAATCACGTCATCGACGATCAGCACCCGTCCGTGGAGCGCGCGGCCGACCAGCTGGCCGCCTTCGCCATGGTCCTTGGCTTCCTTGCGGTTGAACGCATAGGGCACGTCGTGGCCGTGATGCTCGGCCAGCGCCGCCGCGGTGGCAGTGACCAGCGGTATGCCCTTGTAGGCCGGGCCGAACAGCATGTCATAGCGCAACCCGGCGCCCATCAGCGCGGCGGCATACGCGCGCCCGAGCCCGGCGATCGCCGCGCCGGTGTCGAACAGGCCGGCATCGAAGAAATACGGGCTTTCGCGGCCGGACTTCAGCGTGAAGCGGCCAAAACGCAGCACACCAAGGCGCAGCGCGAGCTCGAGGAATTCACTTTGGTGCGCTTGCATGCTCGCGCGTAGTGTCCGCTGAAAGGCGCGCCCGGACAAGCAGCTCCGCGCGCTTGCTATGATCGGAGCGATGCGCATCGCGACGCTCAACTGCAACGGTATCCGCGCCGCTGCCCGCAAGGGCCTGTACGACTGGCTGCCGCGCCAGCGGCTCGACGTGTTGTGCCTGCAGGAGACCCGCTGCACCGATGCCGATTTGGCGCCGGCCGAGTTCCGCCCCCGGGGTCTGCACGTCGAGTGGCTGCACTCCGCGAAGCGCGGCTACAGCGGCGTCGCGCTCTACTCACGGCGCAAGCCCGACAGGGTCGTGCGGGGCTTCGGCTCGGCGGAGTTTGATGCCGAAGGACGATACCTGGAGGCGCGTTTCGGCTCGCTGTCGGTCGTGTCCCTGTATCTGCCGTCCGGCTCCTCCAGCCCCGAGCGGCAGGCGGCGAAGTTCCGCTTCCTGGCCGAGTTCATGCCGTATCTAGAGCGCCTGCGCCGCAGCCGGCGGCAGTTCGTGCTGTGCGGCGACTGGAACATCGCCCACAAGCAGATCGACCTGAAGAACTGGCGCTCGAACCAGAAGAACTCCGGCTTCCTGCCGGAAGAACGCGCGTGGCTCGACGACCTGTTCGGTCGGGTGCGCTGGGTCGATGCGTTTCGCCAGGTCAACACCGAGCCCGAGCAGTACACGTGGTGGTCGAACCGCGGCCAGGCGTGGGCGAAGAACGTCGGCTGGCGGATCGACTACCAGGTCGTTAGCCCGGGCTTTGCCGACCGGATTGCGCGGGCGCGCATCTGGACGAAGAGCCGGTTCTCGGACCATGCGCCGCTAATCCTCGACTATGACTACGCGTTCTAGGCGCGGTGCGTGAACGCGCGACTGCGTCTCGCCGATATTGCCGGCAATGGCCGCGTCGCCGCCGCACTGACGCTGGGTTTCGCCTCGGGCCTGCCGTTTAACCTCTCGCAGAGCACGCTGCAGGCCTGGCTCGCATCGCTCAACGTGGACCTTAAGACCATCGGCTGGCTGACGCTGGTCGGAGTGCCGTACACGTTCAAGTTCATGTGGGCGCCGTTGCTCGATCGCTTCGTGCCGCCGTTTCTGGGTCGCCGGCGCGGCTGGATCGTGCTGTGCCAGGTGGCTATTGCGCTCGCAATCGCCGGCCTCGGCCTGCAGGCGCCGGCCGAGGCGATCTACGCGATCGCAACCCTCGCGCTGCTGCTGTCGTTCCTGTCGGCCTCGCAGGATGTCGTCATCGACGCCTACCGGACCGACACGCTGCGCCCTGCCGAGCGCGGTGTCGGCTCGACCGCTGCGCAGCTCGGATGGCGGCTCGCGACACTGCTGTCGGGCGCATTCGCACTGATATTGCAGCACTACATCGGCTGGCGGCAGACCTACCTGCTGATGGCATTGCTAATGGGCGTGACGGTGGTGCTCACGCTGCGTGCGCCGGAGCCGGAGCGACGCGTGGTTCCGCCGCGCACACTCAGGGCCGCGGTGGTCGAACCGCTGGCAGAACTGATGCTGCGACCGGGCGCGATCGCGCTGATCGCGCTGGTCGTGCTCTACAAGCTCGGCGATGCCGCGGCGCTGTCGCTGTCCACCGCGTTCCTGATCCAGGGCGTCGGCTTCACGGCGGTCGAGGTGGGCTTCGCCGCCAAGACCACGACGATCGCGGCGATCCTGCTGGGCACGGTGATCGGCGGCCTCGCGTACGGCCGGCTCGGCCTGTATCGCTCGTTGCTGGTGTTCGGAATCCTGCAGGCGGCGACGAACCTGCTGTACTCGTGGCTTGCGCTGTCGGGACGCGATCTGCTCGTGATGATCACGGCAGTCGGCTTCGACAATCTGGCGGGCGCAATGGGCGCGACAGTGTTCGGCGCCTTCCTGATGGCGCAGTGCGATGCGCGCTTCAGCGCCTTCCAGTTCGCGGTATTGTCGGCGCTGTCGGCGCTGGCGCGCAGCTTCATCGGCCCGGTTGCCGCCTACGTCGTAGGCAGGATCGGCTGGCCGCCATTCTTCGTGCTGACGTTCCTCTCTGCAGCGCCCGGCCTGCTGCTGCTGTGGCGACTGCGCACGCGCGTCGCGGCGCTCGAGGTGGCGGCATGACGCGAAGCGTCGACGTCGAGCGGGTCGTCTGCGCGCTCGCCGACCTCGCCGATCCCGGCTCGCGCGCTTTCACGATCGGCCGCGGCGACTGGCCGCTGCGCGGGTTCGTCGTGCGGCGCGGCAGCGCCGTACACGCCTATGTGAACTGCTGCCCGCATGCGGATCACCCGCTGAACCTGCGGCCCCATGAATTTCTGTCGCCCGACGGCTCGCTGGTGCTTTGCAATTCCCATGGGGCGCTGTTCGAGATCACGACCGGCCTGTGCGTCGCGGGTCCCTGCGCGGGGGCGCGATTGCAGCGGGTGCCGGTCGAGGTGACCGGCGGATACGTACTGGTGGCCGCGGACTTTCCGGTGGCGGACTGGGACGAATCGACGGGCTGGCGCTAGTGCCGGCGCCGGCGACGGTCGCGGCGGGGCCGTCGGGCGGGTCCGCCCGGATCATCACTCGCGCAGCCGTTCGAACTCGAGGTCGCGCGCAATGTGGCCGAGGCGCGATCCACGGCGTTCGAACTTAGTCAGCGGCCGCTCGGCCGGGCGCGGCGCATAGCGCGCAGCACCGGCGACATTGCGGAACTGCGGGCTTGCCCCGAGTACCTCCAGCATCCACTCGGCGTACGGCTCCCAGTCCGTGGCGAGCCGGAGGTGCCCGCCGGCGGCGATCCGTGATGCCAGCAGCGTGACGAACGGAGGCTGTATCAGCCGGCGCTTGTGGTGGCGCTTCTTCGGCCAGGGATCTGCGAAATAGATCAGCACTTCGTCGAGCGCGGCCGGGGTCAGTGAGTGCTCGAGCACCTCGACCGCATCGTGGCGCATCAGACGCAGGTTGCAAAGCCCGGCGGCGGCGGCGCCCAGCAGGCAGTGACCGACACCCGGCGCATGCACTTCGACCCCCAAGTAATCGCGCGCCGGCTGCGCTTGCGCGAGTGCGACCAGCGACTCGCCGTCGCCGAAACCGATCTCCAGCGTCCGCGGGGCGCACCGCCCGAACAGCACATTGAGATCGATCGGCCGGCCTGTGTAGTCGATGCCGTAGCGGGGCCACAGGCCGGCGAGCGCTCGCTGCTGGGCAACCGTGACGCGTCCGCCGCGCTTGACGAATGAGCGAATCGCCCGCCGCGGCGGGCCGGGTACAGCGGGCGGGACAGCGTCGGGCATGGCTGGAACCGGGATCGCTGGCAAGGCGAACAGTGTCGCGCGTCGCCGCGCGCGGTACCAGATGCTTTCGCGCCGCGCGCATTCGCGCTATTGATGGAGCCTGCGAACCGCACCGCGCCCGATCCCGGGTGCATGATGCCGGTTCCCGGGAGATCGCATGTCGGTTAGCTATCGCCGCCTCGCCGCCAAGTGCGAGGTCGAGCCCGGCAGTCACGTCCGGCTCGGGGACCTCGACCCGGCCGACAGGCTGAGTCCGGAGTTTGCGGCGTTCGGCGGCGCGACGCTGAAGGAGCGCGCCCGGCAGCTGCTCGAGGAGAGCCGGGTCAAGCTCGCGAAAGCGCAGGAACTCCTCTGGGCCAGCGACAGCCACTCGGTACTGGTGGTGCTGCAGGCAATGGATGCGGCGGGCAAGGACGGCACGATCAAGCACGTGATGTCGGGTGTAAACCCGCAGGGCTGCGAGGTGCACGGCTTCAAGACGCCGTCAGAGGAGGAGTCCGACCACGACTTCCTGTGGCGCTACGCGCAGAAGATTCCGGCGCGCGGCCGAATCGGCATTTTCAACCGCTCATATTATGAGGAGGTGCTGGTCGTCAGAGTGCATCCGGAGCTGCTCGCCGCGCAGCGGCTGTCGATCGTAGTCGCCGGCCGCCATCTCTGGAAACAACGCTACGACGACATCAATCGCTTCGAGCACCATCTGGTCCGCAACGGCATCGTGATCCTGAAGTTCTTTTTGAACGTGTCGCGCGCCGAGCAAAGGCGCCGCCTGCTCGACCGCCTCGAGGACCGGGACAAGCGCTGGAAATTCTCGGCCGCCGACATCGCGGAGCGCGCCTACTGGAAGGACTACATGGCGGCATACCAGGCCATGTTGCGCGCGACCAGCACCAAGTGGGCGCCGTGGTACGTGATCCCGGCGGATGACAAATACATCGCGCGCGCCGTGGTCGCCGCGATCCTGACCGGCCGGATCCATTCGCTCGGTCTTGAGTATCCGTCCGTGCCGAAGTCCGAGCAGCGCAAGCTCGCCGCCGTGCGCCGGCGCCTGCTGGCCGGGGGCCCCGCGCCGCCCGCCCGGGCGCGCTGAGCCCGGCGCGCAGGCGGTTCGGGCGATACGCATGCCGGGGCGATGAGTCCGGCGGCATCAGCGGGCGAGGTACTCGCGCAGCAGTCGCGCCGGCGTGCCGCCTTGCAGCTCGGCCTGCAACCACCGGTTCACGACATCGGTCCAGCCGGACTCCTTCGCCACCAGCCACGCCTTGTCGGTGGGCTCAAAGGCGTCCTTCAGCAGGCGGCACAGCTCGTGATGCCGGTGCGTGGCGAGTGCGACCTCGGTCTCGTCCGTAAACATCACGTCGGCGCGACCCGCCTCGATCTCGTCGAGTATTGTGCGGTTGTCCGGATGCACGACCACTCGCGCCGTCTTCACGTGTTCATGCACGAAAAGCTCGTTCGTGCCGCCCGGATTGACGACCACCGTCACCTGCGGCGCGTCGATCGCCGGCAGCGTCGGGAAACGGCGCGCATCAGCGCAGCGGCCGACAGCCGTCTTGCCGCTGCGCGCCGTCGGCACGGAGAACGTCGCCGCCATCCGTCGGGCGGACGTGACCGAGATGCCGCCGACGGCCAGGTCGAAGCGATCGGTCCGCAGATCCTCGAGCAGTGCCCCCCAGGTCGTGTGCACGAACACCGGACGCAGGCCGAGCGCCGTCGCGAAACGCAGCGCCAGCTCCACATCGGAGCCCGTCACGGTAGCGCCGGAGGCGATGCTGAAGGGCGCGTAGTCACCGGGCGTGCCGATCCTGAGCAATCCTGCCGTGCGTGCCCGATCGACGGACGCGGGCGTGGTGAACCGAACCGCCGCGAGTGTGGCCAGCAATTCGCCGCGATCGTCCTCTGTCCAGCGCATTGCTGGCAGGCCGGTGCGCGCAAGCTCCGCCGCCCAGCCGACGAAGTCGGCACGGCCGAGCACCGGGGCGGCGAGGTAGAGGGTCTCGAGAAGGCGGTCCGTTAGCCGGTCGAGTCGCGGCCGCAGATCCGCGCCGAGGCGGAGGCCTGGTCCGACGTAGTCGAATCCGCCGCGTTGCCAGCGCTCGTACAGACGCTGTTGCGCCGCGCGTGCGATGCGGATCTGAACGGACAACAGCCGCTCGACCGGCTCGCGCGCCAGACCGAATCTGCGCGCCCCATCGCCGACTGCAGCGATCACCGCAGCCTCGCGCACGGGATCGGCGACCGGAAGGTGGTCCGGCCACTTGGCCGCCGCAACCGCCGGCATCAGCGACAGCCGCTCGTCCGCCACCGCCAGTACGCCGGCGACGAGACTCTGGTCGTCGACCAGCACCCCGGCCGGAAGCGCATCGCCGGCGTGGGCCGAGTTTGCGGCCAGCCAGCCAACGGCGAGCAACAATCCGGCAACGGCGCGCGCTGCGACTAGCATCGGATCACTCAGACGCGGCCGGACATCCGCCGCCGGGGCTACGGCCGCCAATCTTAGCCGACCGGCCGGGCCGCCAACCGGCGCCGCCGGCCGCCCGCACGCGGCGGCGGGGCGCGCCGCCCCGGCACCCGCCCGCCACGGCCTGAGGGGGTACCGGGTTGCGCCAATCCTTGCTGCAGACAAGCGTTTCGGGGCGCCCAACAGCTTGGCGCGGCCGGCGGCTTGCCCAGCCTGTGCCGGTAGCGTAGCGTCTGTCGGTCGGGGCTCCACCAGAACAATCATCACGGAGATACTTTCATGAAGCGGACTATTGTGGGCGTCAGTGCGGCGCTCTTCGGCCTCCTCAGTCTTGCGGCGACCGGCGCGTCGGCGGCAGCGAAGGGGAGTGATCCGTTCGTCGGTCACTGGACGCTCAACGCCACCAAGTCGGAGTACAGCGGCATGACCGGCGGTACTTCCGGAAAGGTGGCGATCAGCGCGGTCAAGGGTGGAATCAAGTCCACCGTCGACGTCGCGTTCGCGGACGGCCACGCGACGCACTACGAGGTTAACGGCAAAGCGGACGGTAGCGAGATCGTGGTGGCAGGATCGGCCTTGTTTGACAGCGCCACGATGCTGCGCCCTGACCGGCACACCGTGATCCGGACCGAGCGGCGCGGCGGCAAGCTGGTCGGCATCACGACGATCACGGTGTCCGCCGACGGCAGGACGCTGACCGCCATGCGCAAAGGCATCAGCACCGCGGGGCCCCAGCCGAGCTACACGACAGTCTGGGACCGCGCCCGGCACTGATCGATGATCAACAAGCGTGCCGCGCGCTGACCCGCGGGTCACGCGCGGCCCGCCGTTGCGCCCGCACAAATCTCGACCGACAGACCCGCGTGCTCGCGGATGCGACATCGGGATTTCGCGACCGCAAACTCAGGCATGAGTCCGGTCGTTGCGCGCCGCCGGCCGCTGTGCCTGGCCGGCGCTGCGACCGCTTAAGCGCGGAAGCCCCGAACGGCCGGATGCCGCTCGAGACGGCGCGCGGCGCCAGTTTGCTTATCGCCGGTGGTGCCCCAGCGTGAATCCCGGCGCATCGCTGGATCGCCGGCCGCGGCGGCACACCATCGTCGCGCTGTCCTTCCTCGCCTGTACGATCGCCTACAGCGACCGGGTCAACATCTCGGTGGCGGCCGTCGCGATGAAGGAGCAGCTGGGCTGGAGCCAGACGCAGAAAGGCCTCGTGTTGTCGGCCTTCTTCGTCGGTTACATGCTGTTCATGTTCGCGAGCGGGGTACTGGCGACCCGTTTCGGCGGCAAGCGGATCCTGGGCCTTGCGGTGCTGGCGTGGTCGGCGCTGACACTGCTGACCCCGCCGGCTGCGGCGCTGTCGTTGACCGCGCTGATTTCGGCACGCGTCGGCATGGGTGTCGGCGAGGCCGCAATGTTTCCCGCGAGTTATGAGATGTTCGGGCGGTGGGTGCCGCCGATCGAGCGAGCCCGCGCGATCGGCTTGCTGATGAGCGGCATCTCGCTTGGAACGATCCTCGGGCTGATGGCGACGGGCTGGATAGTCGGCCACTTCGGCTGGCCGATGGCGTTCTATGCCTTCGGCGTGATCGGTCTTCTGTGGGTGGTTGTGTGGTTCCGGCAGGTCCACAACGATCCGGCGGCCGATCCGCGCGTCTCGCACGAGGAGCGGGCCCTGCTGCAGGACGCGCACCCGGCATCCCAATCGACCGGGCCGGTGCCTTGGCGCCGGCTGCTGCTGCGCCTGCCGTCGTGGGCCTTCGTGACGGCGCATTTCTGCACGACCTGGTGCCTGTACGTGCTCCTCTCCTGGCTGCCCAGCTACTTCCGGGAGGTGCAGGGCCTCAGCATCGCAAATGCCGGGCTGTTTTCTGCAGCTCCCTGGCTCGCGATGTTCGTCGTGACACTCGCCGCGGGGTCGATTTCGGACTGGATGATCGGGCGCGGGGTCAGCGTGACGACGACGCGCAAGCTGATGCAGTGCATCGGACTGATCGGGTCGGCCGCCTTCCTCGTGTCCACCCGCGACGTCCACTCGCCCATTCTGGCACTCGTACTGCTGTGCGGCGCAATGGGCGCGCTCGGCTGCACGTGGTCGGGATACGGGCCCAATTCGCTCGACCTGGCCCCGAAGTACGCAGCGCTGCTGGTCGGTCTCAGCAACACCATCGCGACCATTCCCGGTATTGTCGGCGTCGCCGTGACGGGCTGGCTCGTCGATGTGACCGGGACGTACTCCGCCGCCTTCGCGCTGACCGCGTCCATCGGTGTCGCCGGCGCGATCGTCTACGGACTGTTCTTCAGTGCCCGGCCGCTGCTCGATTGAAGTTCGCTCCGCTCACGACCCACAACCGGCGGCGCGCGCCGCAGCATCCGGCGCGCGGCTGCTGTATTCGGATGACAAAACGAGCGCACGCTGCAGCAATCGTCCTCGCCTTGCTGCATCATTGACAGAGTACGGAGTGATCCGTGCACGATCGTCAGTCAGCGCATCGCGCCTCACGCAGCGATTGATCCCAAACCGGCGCCACGCGTATCGGAGGGGCTATGAACCTATTCGGCAGTCACGTCATGGCGGCAGCCCTTGCCGAGGCGCTGGTGTCCGTGCTGCTCGTCGGCCTCGGTTTCCTCGCCGGCAAGTACCGGGAACGCCGCGAACAGCGCGGCCGCGATCTAACCGAGTACGACTTTTACCCCTACGTCGAGACCGCCGAGCACTTCGCCGAATTCAGCCTGCGCGATTTTCGCCTGGGCATGCACTACTTCCTGCACAACCGCGATGCCCGGGCTGCACGGCAGTTGATCTTTATCGGCGAGCAGAACGGCGTGCGCGACGCCCTGAACCCCGAGGAACGACGCGCCTACCAGCGGCTGTACGCCCGCTATCACGGCGCCGAGGTAACCAGCGACGCACAGCAGTACCTCGAGAACTACTCGAACATCGTGCGGCTGCTCGGTCGCACTTTTCCGCAAATGGGCATCGAGATTCTGCTGCACGACCTCGCCAATCCAAGCCGCTCAATCGTGTGCATCGAGGGTGCCGAGGTGACCGGCCGATCCCTGCAGATGGGCACGACGGCACTGTTGGTGGATCTCAAGAAGCGACGCGCGCTAAACCAGGACAAGCTCAACTATGAACTCAACCTCGGCGCGCGCCGCTTTAAGTGCACGACGATCCCGATCATCCGCAAGGAATACGGCGTGGTCGGCGCGATTTGCATGAACATCGACGTCAACTACATACGCGACGAGGTACTGACGTCGGCCGAGCGCATCGAGGCGTTCTTTCGGCACTACTGTCAGACTGACATGCAGCTCAGCGAGAACATCCTCTCCAAGGAGGAGTACCAGAAGGCGCTGCATGGAAAGCGACACTTTCGCGATGCCGTCGGCGCCACCACCTGAGGCCGACCGAACCAGCGTGC
The DNA here is from genome assembly GCA_035604655.1 of Steroidobacteraceae bacterium. Lineage (GTDB taxonomy): Bacteria > Pseudomonadota > Gammaproteobacteria > Steroidobacterales > Steroidobacteraceae > CAIKZZ01. The sequence goes on from DATNHZ010000084.1 coordinate 23,432, forward strand.
GAGACCGACGGTTCCGGGCGATCGAAATCATCAGGAGAACACCATGCAACCTACCGGTATTCGCTGCCTGCTGATAGTGGCCCTGCTGGTCCCCTGGGCCGCAGGCGCCGCGTCCAACGCCGACCGGCTGCACGCGTTCTTTTCGCAATCCTACGAAGAGCGACTGCGTGACGAGCCGGAGATGGCGACGTTCAATGGCCGGCACGACTACGACGATCGCTGGAACGACTGGTCGACCGGCGGACGGACGGCGCGACGCACGCATCTGGAAGCGCGGTTGCGCGAACTGGCTGCCATACCGCTCGACGATGTGTCCGATGAGGACCGCCTGAGTGCGCGGTTGTTCCGCTACGCGGTCGAGCAGGACCTCGCAGCGGACGATCTCGAGACTCACCTTATTCGGGTGGGCCAGCTGTACGGGTTCCACAACCGGATCTACCAGATGATCGACCGCATGCCGACGCGCACCGTCGGCGACTACGAAAACGTCATCGCGCGCCTGCGCGCGGTGCCGGCCTACGTCACCCAGAACATGGGCGTGCTGCAGGAGGGGATGGATCGCGGTCTGACGCAGCCGCCGGTGGTCGTCGACCGAGTCGTTGAGCAGCTGAGCAAGCAGGTATCGCAAGGACCGGATGACTCGGCGCTGCTGGCGGGATTCCGGCGTTTTCCGGGCAACCTTCCGGACGCCGAGCAGGCCCGGCTGCGCGCCGCCGCTGTCAAGGCATACGTAACGGATTTCCTGCCGGCCTGGACGCGGTTGCGCGACTTCATCGACGGGCCGTACCGGAGCAAGGCGCGGGTCGGCGTGGGTCTCGGGACTCTGCCGAACGGCCACGAGGCGTACGCCACGATGGTGCGGCGGCTGACGACCACCACGCTCGCGCCGAAGGAGATCCACGCCATCGGCATCGCGGAGGTCGCGCGGATCGAAACCGCGATGCAGCAGGCGGCGCGCGACGTCGGCTTTACTGGGACGCTGGATGAGTTCGCCCACCAGCTGCGGGACTCGCCCGAGCAGCACTTCCGCAGCAAGGACGAGATGCTCGCCTATTGCCGCAATCTCGCGAAGATCATCGAGCCCGAGCTGCCCGGCCAGTTCAAGCGGATTCCGGTTCTGCTGTACGGGGTGCGCGCAATTCCCGAGGACCGCGAGCAGGCCACTGCGTCGAACGCCCAGGCTCCGGCGGCCGATGGCAGCGCGCCGGGGTGGTTCAACCTGAACGCGTACCAGCCGGACAAGCAATTCAGGTTCGACAAGGACGCGCTGGTACTGCATGAGGCCGTGCCGGGGCACATCTTCCAGATCTCGGTCGCACGCTCGACGCCGAACCTGCCGGAATTCCGCAAGTACTACGGCAACAGCGCCTACCTGGAGGGTTGGGCACTGTACGCGGAATCGCTCGGCGCTCAGCTCGGCGTCTACCGCGACCCGTACAGCCGCTTCGGACAGCTGTCCAGCGAGCGCTTGCGCGCGGTGCGCCTGGTCGTCGACACCGGTATGCACGAGCTCGGCTGGTCGCGCGATCAGGCGCTCGAGTACTTCCGCACGCACGCGCCGGAATCCTCGCTCGCAGAGATCGATCGTTACATCTCGTGGCCCGGCCAGGCGCTAGCCTACAAGCTCGGTCAGCTCGAAATCCTGCGGCTGCGGCGCGAAGCCGAACAGCGTCTCGGCCCGAAATTCGACGTCCGTGACTTCCATGATGTGGTGTTACGCGACGGCGTTCTGCCGCTCGAGCTGTTGCGCGAACAGGTCGAGAAGTACATCAACGGTGCGCACCAGTGACTGCCGCCGCCCAGCGCGGAGCCGTGTTCGCCGCGGGCGGTCAGCTTGATGTAATAGCGTCGTCCAGCGGGCGCCGAAAAGAGGCAGGAGGAAGAGGATGGTGACGTCGAGCAAGGCACCTGCCGGCGCGGCCGGTCGGCGCGCAAGCGGACCGTCGAGCGCATTCACGCGTCTACGGCGCCTGCCGAAGCGGGGCGCCTACGATCCGGCGACGCTCTATGCAATCCTCGATGCAGCCACGCACTGTCACGTGGCGCACGTCGTGGATGGACGGCCGGTTGCGACGCCGACGCTGCACTGGCGGCGTGGCGAGCGGCTGTACTGGCACGGGAGCGCGGCGAGTCGCATGCTGAAGACCAATGCGGCCGGTGGCGCAGTGTGCGTCACGGCAACGTTGATAGATGGGTTCGTGTTGGCGCGATCGGGCTTCAATCATTCGATCAACTACCGCTCCGCGATGTGCTTCGGCACGCCGTCGGAGATCACCGAGCCCGCCGCCAAGATTGAGGCACTTCAGCACTTTCTCGAGCACTGGTTTCCCGGCCGCTGGGCGACGTTGCGGCCGCCGACACGCAAGGAGCTGGCAGCGACCCGCGTGCTGTCGATGCCGCTGACCGAGGCCTCGGCGAAGATTCGGGAGGGCGGCCCGCACGATCCGCCTGCCGATGTCTCCTGGCCGACCTGGGCCGGGGTAATGCCACTGACGACTCGCGTTGGCGTTCCGGTGGCTGCGGAGGACTACCACGGCACGCTCCCGCCGCCGCGGCTCGTCGGACTTTACTAGTTGTCGCGGTGCCGCCGCCGTCCCGCTGGGCGGCGACCGCGCTCTGAAAACCTCAATTATCGTGCGCGCCCTGCTGCACCCAGTCGCGCAGCGCCTGGATCTCCGCGGCCGTCAGCCTGTCCGCGCCGCCGTGTGGCATCGTGATTCGCGGATCCGCGCGCCCCTCGACCAGCATGATCATGACGCTTGACAGAGGATCGCCCGGCAGGACCACCGGGCCGAAACGCGTCCCCTTCATGACCGCAGCGTAGCTGTCGAGCTGCAGAGCGCTGGCGACCGTACCGGGCTTGCCTTCGACGTGGCAGCTCACGCAGTGCTTCGCGAGGATCGGCGCGACCTGGCTGTGGAAACTGATCGGTGGTGGCTCGCGCGCGCAGCCGATCGCCATGATCGCCGGCAGGGCGACTGCGGCCAGCCGGAGCGCCGTGGCACGACAGATGGAAGTGTGCATCGCGTTCTCCCAGCAGCAGTCACAGGTGAAAGCTGCCTTGATCGGGGTGCTCGAGTCATGCGTGCTTCTACGCAGGTGCAGTGCATTATGCACCGGC
>DATNHZ010000085.1:0-6124 GCA_035604655.1 Steroidobacteraceae bacterium
GGGGACGGAAGCAGGCGCAGCGCCCGCCGCGGGCGGCGATCTGCTCGCTGCCGACGCCATGATGGTGCCGCACGCCGCGAAACCGCCGCCGGTTGCGGCGGCGACCCCGCGGCGCGCATCCGCCGAGACGCATGCGGCCGACGATTTCGATGCCGAGATCGCCGTCATTTTCAGCGAGGAAGCCACCGAGCTGCTGGAAGTCGCTGAGCGCGCATTCGCCGCATTTCGCGCCGACGCCCGCGATGCGCTCAGGGTCACCGAGCTCAAGCGCGTGCTGCACACGCTCAAGGGCGGCGCGCGCATGGCGGGCGTCACGGCGATGGGCGACCTCGCGCACGAACTGGAATCACTGTTGACGCAGACCGAAGCGGGCGGCACCGCGGGCGACCGGCGCACGGTTGAGGTGATGCAGGCCAGCCTCGACGAGCTGAGCAGGATGCGCGACACGGTCAGCACCGGCCGGCAGGTCGTGCCCGCGCGCGATCTGGTGACGCGCATACGCGCCCTGGCGCGCGGTATGATCGGGCCGCCGGTGTTGAAGAGCGGGGCAGTGGAGCAACCACTGCCGGCGCCGGCCGCGCCGCCCTCGGAGGCACTCGCGTCCGCCCCGCCACCCATCGTGCGGGACATCGCCGCGACCGGGCGGGTACAAACGCTGAGCGTGCCGGAGGTGGCGGAAAACCCGGCGCCGGCGGCAAGTCCGGCAGTCCCCGCCGTCAGCGCCGCCGCAGCGCAGGCCCCGGAGATTCCCGCCCAGGGCGCGGCCGAAGCGGCACCGGCGTCCCCTGCCGAGCCGCCGGCCGAGCGGCCGAGCGAGGAGCAGGCGGCGATGGTCAGCGAGGTGTCGATGTCGATGACGTCGGAATCGCTCGCGCTGCAACGCGCCTTCGAGGAAGGGCGTTCCATCGCGCTGCCGCCCGGCCGCGAGCCGGCATCGCCGCAGGACCGCCCGGAACTGGCCCGAGTCGACGCCGACCTGCTCGACAGCCTGTTGAACAGCGCCGGCGAGGTCAGTATCTACCGCGCGCGCCTGGAGCAGCAGTTTGCGTCGGTCGAGTTCAACCTTGCAGAACTCGGTCGCGTCGTGCAGCGGCTCAAGGAGCAGCTCCGCAACCTCGAGCTCGAGACCGAAGCGCAGATCCTGCACCGCCACGACGATGGCGGGCGCCGCGATGACTTTGACCCGCTCGAGATGGACCGCTACTCCTCGCTGCAGCAGTTCTCGCGCGCGCTTGCCGAGTCGACCAGCGACGTCGCCAGCGTACAGAGCCTGCTCGAGAGCCAGACGCGCGAAGCGCAGAACCTGCTGATGCAGCAGGCGCGCGTCGTCACCGACCTGCAGAACGGCCTGATGCGTACGCGCATGGTGCCGTTCCAGCGCCACGTCGCGCGCCTGACGCGCATCGTGCGCCAGGTCGCCGCCGAGACCGGGCGCAGTGTGGACCTCGTCGTCACCGGGGCGGCCGGCGAACTGGATCGCCAGGTGCTCGAACGCATGCTGCCGCCGCTCGAGCACATGCTGCGCAACGCCGTCGTGCACGGCATCGAGGCACCGGCCGAGCGTGCCTCGCTGGGCAAGCCGGAGACGGGTCGGATCGAGGTGTCGCTGCGCCGCGAGGGGGCAGAGGTCGTCATCGCCGTGAACGACGACGGCCGCGGCATGAATCTGCGCGCGATCCGTGACAAGGCGCTGGCGCTCGGCCACATACAGCCGCGCCAGACGCTGTCCGACCAGGAGGCGATGCAGCTGATCCTGGAGCCCGGCTTTTCGACCGCCAGCACCGTCACGCAGGCGGCCGGCCGCGGCGTCGGCATGGATGTGGTGGCGACCGAGATCAAGCGCCTCGGCGGCGCGCTGCAGATGGACACCACGCTCGGCAAGGGCACGCGGTTCACGATCCGGCTGCCGTTCACGCTCGCGATCTCGCAGGCGCTGATCGTTCGCACGGACGACGAGCTGTACGCACTGCCGCTGCCGACCGTTGAGGGCGTCGTGCGGCTGCCGCGCGCCGACGTCCAGCGGTACCTGGCGGAAGACGCGCCGGGGTTCGAGTACGGCGGCCAACGCTATCGCTTCCAGCATCTCGGCAGCTTCATCGGCGGCAGGCTGGCGCAGCTGCCCGACAACGACGCGCCGGTACCGGTGGTGCTGATCCGCGCCGGCGACGGCTCGACGGCGCTCGTGACCGACGAGCTGGTGGGCAGCCGCGAGATCGTGGTCAAGAGCGTCGGTCCGCAGGTATCGAGCATCCGCGGCATCGCCGGCGCGACCATGCTGGGCGACGGCCGGATCGTCATCATTCTCGACATGGGGTCCCTGGTGCGCGGTGACTGGCGCGCGCGACCGGTGCCCGAAGGCGAGCGCACGGATCGGCGCATCTTCGCCCTCGTCGTCGATGACTCGATCACGGTGCGCCGCGTCACGCAGCGCCTGCTTGAGCGCAATGGCATGCGCGTGATGACCGCCAAGGACGGAGTCGATGCCCTGTCGATGCTGCAGGATCACGTGCCGGATGTGATCTTGCTGGACATCGAGATGCCGCGGATGGATGGCTACGAGGTCGCGGCGCAGGTGCGCGCCGACGAGCGCCTCAAGCACGTACCGATCGTCATGATCACTTCGCGCGTTGGCGAGAAGCACCGTGCGCGGGCGATCGAACTCGGCGTCAACGAGTATCTCGGCAAGCCCTACCAGGAGAACCAGCTGCTCGATGCGATCGAGCCGCTCGTCAACCGCCGCCAGGAGGCCGTATGAGCGAAGCCGACGGCGCCGAATTCTACGGACTGCTGGTACCGCTCGCGGACGAGCGGCTGATCGTGCCGCGCGCCTGCGTTGCCGAAGTGGTGGCCTTTCAGGAGCCGACGCCGATGGACGGCGCGCCGTCGTGGTATGCGGGCACGGTCACGTGGAACGGCCGCAGCGTGCCGGTAATTTCCTTCGAGGGCACGCTCGGTCGCAGCATGCCGCAGCCGAGCGGGCGCACCCGGATCGTCGTTCTGCATTGCCTCGGCACGCGCCTGCAGGCGGGCAACTTCGGCATTCTGACCCAGGGCTTCCCGCAGCTCGTGCGCCTGAACCCTGACGTCGTCAAGCCCGACCCGACCCGCTCGTTCCCCGACCGGAGCCCCATTCTGTGCGCGCTGCGGATGGTGAACGAAACACCGCTCGTGCCGGACCTCGAATACCTCGAGAGCCTGATCGCCGACGAGACCTCGGTCGCTGCCTGAACGGCCGCGCGGCCCGCCGGCCGGCGGGGCAGTTCAGTTCATCCATGGCTGGTTTTCGAGGTCGTGCGCCTCCTGGTTGCGCCGCTGGGCCCGCAGCGCATCGGCAAGCACCCGGCCAGCCTGCGCCCGCGCGCTTCTGTCGCCGCTCGCGAGCGCGAGCGCCTTGCGCCCGCAGCCCTCGGCCTGATGCGCATCGTTCTCGGCAAGCCGCAGGCGCCCGAGCTCGATCCACAGCAGTGGATTGGTGGGCTCGATCCGCAGCGCCCGGTCGAGGCTTACCGAAGCGCTCGGCAGGTCGCCACGCACGACCTGCGCGCGCGCCTGAGTGACGAGCGACTGCGCGGCCGGCCCGAGCTGGTACTGGCGGGTGGGGACGGGCGACTGGAGCGGGGCTTCGGCCCCGGGACTCGGCGGATTCAGAGGCGCCGCGCCGACCTCACGCGCAGCCGGCGGCGCCGCGCCCGGAACCGGCCGTTCCGGTGGGGCCGGACTCAGCAGCGAACAGCCGCCGAGCAGGGCGGCGAGCAGCGCCGGCCACCGGCACCTCAGTGAATCGCGTTTCTCAGCCATGTCCTCAGCTTGTCGGCCGTTGTGTCGGAGCGCGTCCCGCCGCAGCCCGGCTTGCCGGGCAGCACTGTGCCCTTCGGCACGGCCACCAGCACCGCATCCGCGCTGCACGCCGGCGTCGTCTCGAGCCCGGTCGCATATTCTATCCAACGGTCGTCGACCGACTCCGGCGTCACCGGATCGAAGGAGACGGGCTTGAGGCTTGCGATCGCATCGGCCCAGACTGGCAGTGCACCGCTCGCGCCGGTGAGCCCGGTGACACGGTTGTCGTCGTAACCGACCCACGCGACTGCCAGATAGCGGCCGGTGATGCCGGCGAACCAGCTGTCGCGCGTGTCGGAGGAGGTGCCGGTCTTGGCAGCCACGACGGTTCCGGCCGGCAGTCGCGCCGCAGCGCCGCGACCGGTGCCGCGCGTCGTGACCAGCATCAGCATCCGATCGAGCTGGTACACGGCCGCCGGCGGCGCGGCCGCTTCGACCTGTACCTTGAAGCTCCTGAGCGGCGTGCCGTGTTCGTCGAGCACCGCGCGCACGGCGCGGAGCCGGGCCCGGAAGCCGCCATTTGCGAGCGCGGTGTAGATCTGGACGACTTCTAGCGGCGTCAGCTCGACACTGCCGAGCAGCAGCGAGGGATTGAGCGCGGGTCGCTGCGCGAGGCCGAGCTGCTGCAGCGTGTCAGCGACCTTGCCTAAGCCGACATCGAGGCCAAGGTGCACGGTCGCGAGGTTCATCGATTCGGCCAGGGCGCGTGCGACCGGCACCGGTCCGTACACCTCGCGGGTGTAGTTCTGTGGGGCCCAGATGCTGCCGTCACCGAGCGTGAGCGACAGCGGCGCGTCCTCGAGAATGCTCGCCGCCGTATAGCGGCCGGTCTCGAGTGCGGCCAGATAGATCGCGGGCTTCACGAGTGACCCGATCGGGCGGCGCGCATCGAGCGCGCGGTTGAATCCGTCGGCGCCGACCTCCCGGCCGCCGACCACTGCGACCACATCGCCGCTGTTGGGCTCCGCGACGATGATTGCGCCCTCGAGCTGCCCGTTCCGGCTGTGGCCGGGAGGATCGAGCGCGCGCAGCTGGCGGATCAGTGCACGCTCGGCGGCGGCCTGGGCGCGCGGGTCGAGCGTGGTGTACACGGACAGACCGGCCGCGCGAAGATCCGCCTCGGCATAGTCGCGCTTCAGGTGCCGGCGCACGAGGTCGAGGTAGGCTGGAACGTAGGCGCTGCCGGGAGCGCGCAGCCCGAGCGGCCGCTGTACCGCGCGGCTGGCGGTGGCCGCGTCGATCACGTGCTCTTCGGCGAGCTGCTGCAGCACCAGGTTGCGCCGCGCGAGCGCGCGATCCGCGTGCTTGCGCGGATCGTAATGCGAGGGGCCCTTGACGAGGCCGACCAGCAGCGCGAGCTCGCCGACGTCGAGTTCGTCGAGCGGCTTGGCAAAATAAAATTCGCTGCCGAGCCCGAAGCCGTGCACGGCGCGCTCACCGTCCTGGCCGAGATAGACCTCGTTGAGGTATGCGACCAGGATGTCTTCCTTCGAAAACCGCGCCTCGAGTCGCACCGCCATCACCGCCTCGGTGACCTTGCGGGTGAGACTCTGCTCGTCCGACAGAAAATAGTTCTTGACCAGCTGCTGCGTCAGCGTACTGCCGCCCTGGGTCACATGTCCGGCACGCAGATTGGCCCACAGTGCGCGCAGGATGCTGCGCAGATCGACGCCGTGGTGCTCATCGAAGCGGCGATCCTCGATGGTCTTGACCGCCGCGCGCAGCAGCGGCGGCACCTCCGCGGGCGTGAGCACGATGCGGTCCTCGCCATGCACCGGGAACACGCTGCCGACCAGCAGCGGATCCAGCCGGAACAGGGGCAGGTCGGTCCCGTCGGCACGCTGCAGGCTGGCGATTGCGGCGCTGCCGGCGCGGACGCGCAGCCGCGCGGGCTCGCGCAGCTCGTCGACGAAGCGTACGCGCCGCGCCTGCAGATCGAAGTCCCCGCCCCGCCGGCGATAAAGGCCCGGTCCGCTCGCCGGGTCGCCGGTCCGGTAGTGGAGGCGCTTCAGTTCCTGTTCGAGGTCGTCCGCCGACACTGGCGCGCCGGCATACAGCTCGAGCGGCTCGGCGAACACGCGCGCGGGCACCGACCAGAGCCGCCCCTGGAATTCCCGGGTCACGAGCCGGTCGAGATAAATCACCCAGCCGACCAGGGCGAGCGTCACCAGCGCCAAGCCCCCGCCGGCGATCACCAGGATGCGTCTGCGGCGGGCCGAGGGGCGGGCCACGGGCGTGCCTCAGCCCAGGTCGCCGCGCAGCGCCTGCAGCACCGCGATCGCGGCTG